>NZ_JBSGDZ010000003.1:0-302411 GCF_053602655.1 Sphaerisporangium sp. NPDC004334 | reverse complement strand
CACACCGACATGTGCTGGACGTGATCGGCGCCGCGTCGGCGGGGCGTGGTACGGCGATGCCGGCGCCGTTTGCGGCGCCCGACCCGGTCAACCTGCGGGGACAGCTCGCTAGGTGTGCTCGGCGTATCGCCTGCGCGCGGCCGCCAGTTCGGCCTCGTGGGTGACCGCCCAGCGTCCGAGCGCGTTCAGTTGCTCCCGCAGCGAGCGGCCGAGGTCGGTCAGGGCGTACTCGCTGCGCGGCGGTACGCCCGCGTGCACGGTCCGGCTTACCAGGCCGTCGCGTTCCAGCGACCGCAGCGTGCGGATCAGCATGCGGCGGCTGAGACCCTCGACCGACCGGTCGAGTTCGTTGAACCCGCGACCGCCCTGCGCCAGCAGCGACAGCAGCACCGGACTCCACTTGTCCCCGACGCGGCGCAGCACCGCCGTCGCCGGACAGCCGTGATGGTCATCGACCGTGACCGGCGCCATGAGGCCGGCCATCGCTCCTTCCGCGACCAGCACTTCCGGGGCCGGCGCCTGCGCGATCGGCGTCTCCGAGGCCGGCGCCTCCGGGGGTGCTTCCTGCGCGACCGGCGCTTCCGAACCGGGTGGGGGTGACATCAATGTGCCTTCTTCCGGGGGCGACGCATGGTCCACGAGCATCAGGCTACGCAAACGGAACGGAAAGGAACCATCATGATCGTGGTGAGCGGGGCGTCGGGGAACCTGGGCCGCAAGACCGTCCAGCACCTCCTTACGCGCACGGACGCCTCTCGCGTCCTGGCCCTGTCGCGGACCCCGGACACGGTCGCCGATCTCGGCGTCCAGACCCGTCACGCCGACTTCGACGAGCCGGACGCGCTGACCCGAGCGCTGGACGGCGCGGAACGGCTGTTGATCATCAGTATCGCCACCGCCGACCGGCTGCCGAAGCACGCCAGCGCCATCGACGCCGCCGCGAAGGCGGGAGTCGGCCACGTCATCTTCACCTCCCTCACCCGTGCGAGTGACCCCGGCCATCCGAACCCCCTGGTCCCCGACTACGGGGCCACCGAGCGGATGCTGGCCGGGTCCGGGTTGCCGTTCACGGTGCTGCGCTTCAACATCTGGACCGAGATGCTGACCCTGGTCGGAATCGCCTCCAGGGCCGTGGCCACCGGGGTGCTTCCCAGCAACGCCGGAAACGGGCGGACCGGCCACCTGACCCGCGACGACAGCGCGGCGGTGGCCGCCGCCGTCCTCGCCGAAGGCGGCGGCCTAGGAGAGTTCCTCGATGTCACCGGGCCGGAGGCGGTGACCGACGCCGACATCGCCGCCGCGCTGACGCAGGCCACCGGCCGCCCTGTGCGCCATCAGGAGGTCGGCGACGACGAACAGCCCCGGCGGCTCGTCGAGCAGGGCGTCCCCGAGCACTTCGCCCACGCCTGGAGCGCATCGGGGGTCGCCAAGCGCGACGGCTGGTACGACGTCACCACCCACGCCGTCGAGCGGCTCACCGGCCGGCCCGCCACCTCGATCACCGACCACTTCACGGCGCACCGCGCGGAGCTGATCACGACCCCATAGCGCGGATCCACGACGTCCGCCGGGTCGGGCACCGTACGACGGCGCCGACATCGCCGTACCACGACCCGCCGACCCGGCGCCGATCCACATCCAGCACCCTCGTGGGGTGGAGAACCACCCCACGATGGGGGCATGCGGTCACCACACGGTCATCCTGGCCGCATCGACCAGAGGTGTCCGGTGACCGCGGGGGAATGAGGGACGCGGCTGGATCCGTTGGCACCTCCCCCGCGCGTGCCGGGCGCGGGGTCTGGCGGAAGATGGTCCTGCCCGATCCGCCGGGGGCGCCCGGCGGAGCACGCCGGACTTCAGGAGAGACCCGCATGGCTTCGCCCGTTCCTTCCATCCCCCGCTTCCACCTGGCCGTCCCCGTCGACGACCTCGCGGCCGCCCGGGCCTTTTATGGCGAGGTGCTCGGGTGCGAGCAGGGCCGCAGCTCCGACCGCTGGATCGACTGGAACCTGCACGGGCACCAGTTCGTCACACACCTGGCCGCGCGTCCGCCGGCGGCGGCGCACAACCCGGTGGACGGTCACGACGTGCCCGTGCCGCACTTCGGGCTGATCCTGGACATCCCGGAGTTCCACCGGCTGGCCGAGCGCATGCGCGAGGCGGGCACTCGCTTCGTGATCGAGCCGTACCTGCGCTTCGCGGGGCAGCCGGGAGAGCAGTGGACGATGTTCCTGCTCGATCCCGCCGGCAACGCCCTGGAGTTCAAGGCGTTCGCCGACGACGCCCAGGTGTTCGCCGTCTGAACCGGACGTGTTGCCGCGTTGACCGAAATGTTTAAAAGTCTATTACCGCCCGGTAGCGCCGCTACGCTCATACGCCGTGATCAATCAGCAGATCCCGGTAGAACATACCTCTAACGGGACAAATACCAGCGTCGCCGTCCCGGCCGCCGAGGCGGACGACGAGAAGCCAAGCGCCCTGGCGCTGCTCGAACGGATCGCCTCGGTGGTCCTGCCGATCGGCGTCGGGCTCTACGCGGTGCTCTACCTCGGTGTCGAGGCGATATACAACCTCTTCGGCATCACCCCGCAGCAGGCGGGCATCGACCAGTCCGTCCTGTTCGGCCGGCTCTCCGGCACCTTGATCCTCATACTGCTCTGCGCCCTGCCCGCGCTCGGGCTGTTGGTCGCGTTGTACTGGGTGCTCGACAAGGTGACCTTCGGTGGCCTGTCGCGGCTGGTGCGGTTCTTCCGGGAGCACCCCTGGGTGGCCGCGACGATCGCGGCACTGTGGAGCGGCGCCACCTATTGGGGCGTCTTCAGCGTCCTGGGCGAGGTCACGGCCGCGACCATGGTGCCCATCGCGGTGGGCCTCGGCGTCCTGACGTTCCTGGTGCCGTTCCGTCTCATGCGTCGCAGGCCGGTAGGCCGCTCCGGTATGCGACTGATCGTCGGCGCCCTCACCGGCATCGGCCTGGGCTGGCTGCTCATCTGGCAGATGGTCCTCGCGGCCGCGGACGTGTACCAGTACGGCAAGGCCCAGCCCCTGCCGGGTATGGCAGGCAACTCCCTGCTGGATTTCGTGGGCTTCCAGGACCAGTGGGCCGTGCTCAAGGACGGCGACGACAAGCCGCTCTACGAGGGCCGCTCGATGCTGCTCCTCGGAGAGTCCGACGGCGTCTACGCCTTCTACGACTGCGAGAAGCAGATCACCCTCCGGCGTGCCGCAGAGGGCACCAACCTCGGCGAGATCGTCATGGCCCCTGAGCTGCCCAAGGGCTACGCCTGCGGTGCGAAGGCCGACGACCAGTCCGGCGACCAGTCCGGCGACACGACTCAGTAGGCCGCTCCGCCCCGTCGGGGCCGCCGTCCGCCGGGCGGCCCCGAGATCCCACCTCTCCCGGCCGCCGTCCCCCCGGCGGCCCTTCTCACTTCTCCCGGCCGCCGTCCTTCCAGCGGCCCCTTCGCACTCCTCCCGGCCGCCGTCCTCGGACGGGTCAATCCCCCGGCCGCCGTCCCAGTGCGGGCCCGTCCCACGCCGACTGCCGCGGCCTACGGGACGAAGTGCTTCAGGACCTCCGGGTTGGCCATGGCGCCGGTGTTGGCGGCCTTGTCCACCGGCGTGCCCAGCAGGATCTTGCGCACCGGGACCTCCAGCTTCTTGCCGCTCAGCGTGCGCGGAATGCCCGGCACCTGGATGACCTCGTTCGGCACGTGGCGCGGCGACAGCTCGGTCCTCAGCGCGTCCTTGAGCTCCGCGACCAGCGCCGGCGACAGCTCCTCGCCCTCGCCCATCGTCACGTACAGCAGCAGCCGGCCCTCCTGGCCGAGCTGACCGGTGTCGATGACCAGGCTGTCCTCGATGGCGGGGAACCGCTCGACGACGCGGTAGAACTCGCTGGTGCCCATCCGCACCCCGCCGCGGTTCAGCGTCGAGTCGGACCGGCCGTAGATCACGCACCCGCCGTCCGGCAGGATCTTGATCCAGTCGCCGTGCCGCCAGACCCCCGGGTAGTCGGCGAAGTAGCTCTCCTCGTACCGGGCGCCGTCCGGGTCGTTCCAGAACATGACCGGCATGGAGGGCATGGGCCTGGTGACCACCAACTCGCCGACCTCCCCGATCAGCGGCTTGCCGTCGGGATCGTAGGACTCCACCAGAGCCCCCAGGCACCGGCAGGAGATCACCCCGGCCCGGACGGGCAGCAGCGGCACCGCGCCCACGAAGCCGGTGCACACGTCCGTGCCACCGGAGAAGGACCCGAGCTGCACCCGCGGCAGCACGTCCGACAGCCACGCGAAGCCCTCGGGCGGCAACGGCGAGCCGGTCGAGCCGACCCCGCGCAGCCGCTCCAGGCCGTCCGGGCGCAGCTCCGCCCGCATCGAGGCGATGATGTACGGCGCGCCCGTGCCGAAGTAGGTCACCCCCTCCTCCGCCGCGAGCCGCCAGAGCGCGTCGGCGCCGGGGTGGGTGGCGCTGCCGTCGTACAGCACGACGGTCGCGCCGACCAGCAGGCCACCGACCAGGAAGTTCCACATCATCCAGCCGGTGGTGGTGTACCAGAAGAACACGTCCTGCTCGCCGAGGTCCTGGTGGAAGCTCAGCGCCTTCAGGTGCTCCAGCACGATGCCGCCGTGCCCGTGGACGATCGGCTTGGGCAGGCCGGTGGTACCGGAGGAGTAGACGACCCACAGCGGGTGGGCGAAGGGCACCGGCTCGAACTCCAGCGGGCCCGCCTCCGACCGCAGTTCCTCCCACGACTCCGCGCCGACGACCACGGTGGCGGCCAGGCCGGGCAGCCGGGCGGCGATGTCGGCGACGACGTCCGAACGGTCGAACGCGCGGCCGTTGTACCGGTAGCCGTCCACCGCGATCAGCACCTTGGGGGTGATCTGAGTGAAGCGGTCGACGACGCTGGAGGCGCCGAAGTCGGGCGAACAGGACGACCAGATGGCGCCGAGGCTGGCGGTGGCGAGGAAGGCGATCAGTGCCTCGGGGGTGTTGGGCAGGTAGGCCGCCACCCGGTCGCCGCGGGTGACGCCGTGGCGCACCAGCCCGGCCCTGACCCGGGCGACCTCCTCGGCCAGCTCACCGTAGGTCAGGGTGCGCCGGCCCCCGGCCTCGTCACGGGCGATGACCGCCACCCGCCCGGGGTCGCCGCGCAGCGCGTTCGCCGCGTAGTTCAGGGTCGCTCCAGCGAACCATTCGGCGCCCGGCATCGTTCCACTTACGACGGGCCCGTCACCACGCTCCCCCACGATCGCGAAATAGTCCCAGACCGCAGGCCAGAACTCCTCCGGGAAGTCGACCGACCATCGCCACAGAGCGTCGTAAGAATGCTCGGAACGTCCCAGCCATGCGGCGAACCGGGTGATCTTCGCATCGCGGACCACCTCGGGGGACGGCTCCCAGAGCAGCGCACCTTCCTCAACCATGGCCCCATCCTGCCCCGGCCCCGTCCCCCGCGCCATCCAGGCCGCCCACACACCCACGACCCCCGGCCTGGGCCGCTCTACCGCCCGCTGACTCGTCACGCCGTCCCAGAACCCGCCCGCGATCATCACGCCGTCTCACAGCCCGCGCGCGATCATCACGCCGTCCCGCAGCCCGCGCGCCATCGTCACACCGTCTCAGAGCCGGCGATCGTCACGCCGTCCTGGTGCGGTGACCGCCTACGTTCACCGGGTGCGGCTCTCCGCCCCGCCAGGCGCTGTAGTGATCGGCGCCGGGTCGGCGGGTCGTGGTACGGCGAAGCCGGCGCCTGCTACGGCGCCCGAGCCTGCGCACGTTCGCGGACAGCGCACTACAGTCTGCGGGCGATCGTCACGCCGTCCCGCACCGACAGCATCACCGACTCCACCCGGTCGTCGGCCACGATGGCGTCGTTCAGGGCCCGCACCGCCAGGTGGTGCTCCTCCTCGTACGCCGGGTCGACGACCCGCCCGCCCAGGAACACGTTGTCCAGGACCACCAGCCCGCCGGGGCGCAGCCGCCGCACGATCTCCTCGTAGTACACCGGGTAGCTCACCTTGTCGGCGTCGATGAAGGCGAAGTCGATGGACCGCTCTTCGGGCAGCGCACGCAGCGTCTCGGCCGCCGGGGCGATCTTCAGGTCGATGCGGTCGGCGACACCGGCGCGCTCCCAGTACGAGCGGGCGACGGAGGTCCACTCCTCGCTGACGTCGCAGGCCAGCAGCCGCCCGCCCTCGGCCAGGCCGCGGGCGATGCAGATGGAGGAGTACCCGGTGAACACGCCGACCTCGACCGCCTGCCGCGCGCCGACCATGCGGGCGAGCATCGTGAGGAACGCGCCCTCGTCGTGCGAGACCTGCATGGTCCACGACCCGCCGGTCGTCTCGCGCGTCTTCGCGGTCAGCTCCTGGAGCACCTCGTCGGGCGGGGTGCACTGAGTGGTCACGTAGTCGCCGATCAGCGGGTCGACGATGACCATCTCCTCGGCCCCCATGGGCGCCGACCACTCCACGGCCAACTCCTCCTGGGTGGCGAAGCGCAGCAGGTGGCGGGTCACCACCTCCTGCACCTGCTCCAGCGACTCGGCGTCCCCGGCGGTGGCGATCATCTCGATCGCGACCCCGGTCGGCGTCAGCACGCAACGCCCGCGTTTCAACGTGATCACGCCACGACCGTCACCGGAGATCTCCGTGGTCGTCTTGTGCCCCATATGGGACACCAACTGCTTGATGTACCGCCCGGGCCGGGCCGTCGCGACGGAGGCCGTCGAGTAAGGCATCGAAGTCCTTAGGGTGAGGAGGGCACGACCCGCGGGCAGCGGGCCGCGTCGGCGGTTCAGACGAAGATCGCCTCCGGCCGCCAATGATGACGCACAGGCAACAAAGGTATGCCGCACACGCCATCCCCACCTCCTACCCCGTGCTGACCTGCGCCCGCCTTTTTGTATGCATTCGCAGTGTTGTGCCGCGGGTCAGCCTGCTTTGCGGTCCACGGGGGTGGTGAGGCGGGCCACGGCTGCGACCACGGCGGTGGCGTCGGTCAGGTCGGGGAGCACGATGTCGGCGCCGGCTTCGTGGAGTTCGGTCACCGTCGAGCGGCCGGAGGCGACGGCGATCATGGACGCTCCGGCGATGCGCGCCGCCTGGACGTCCCTGGCCGAGTCGCCGATCAGCACGGTGTTCGCGCCGTCGCACCGGAAGCCGTACAACGCCTTGACCCTGCCCTGGGCCACCTGCAGCAGGGTGGCCTTGGGGTAGACCTCCTCGCCGTAGCCGCCGACCTCGACGTCGACGTACTTGTCCAGGCCGAAGGCGTTCAGCTTGAGCGCGGCGTTGCTCTTGATGGTGCCGGTGAGCACCGACTGGACGACGCCGTCGAGGCGGGCCACCGCCTTGAGCGCCTCCTTGGCGCCGGGCATGACCTGCCCGTCCTTGTTCAGCCGCTTGCGCCGCGCGGCGAACGACCGGGCCAGGGCATCGATGAACCGGGGCAGGTGATC
The DNA here is from genome assembly GCF_053602655.1 of Sphaerisporangium sp. NPDC004334. Lineage (NCBI taxonomy): Bacteria > Bacillati > Actinomycetota > Actinomycetes > Streptosporangiales > Streptosporangiaceae > Sphaerisporangium > Sphaerisporangium sp. NPDC004334. Next base: position 294,943 of record NZ_JBSGDZ010000003.1, on the reverse strand, counting down.
GTCGCCGGTCACAATGCCGTTGATGGCGAGCGTCTCGAAGATGATCTCAGAGTCGGGACGGCCCATCGCGGGCGCGAGCTTGACCAGCGGGCGCCCGGTGACCTGCCGGAAGGCGTCGGCGTACGCGTCGCGGGTGACGATCGTCACGTCGACCAGGGTGAGGTCGATGTTCCAGAGCACGAGACGGTTAATGGGGGGCCTCCGAACGCACGCGAACCAGGTGCGCTCAGGGTACGACGACCGCGCACCCACCACGGCGAGAGATGCCCAACTCGTCACCCTCACCCGGCATATGTCCGCTTCTCCGTCCACCGGCGGCGGCGACGGAACGGCGGATCAGCGGGCGTGGGCGAAGGCCGCCGACAGGGAGTCGACCACCGGGAAGCCGGAGGCGGCCAGGTCGGCCCGGCTGGTCATGCCGCCCGCGTAGAGCACGGCCGAGGCGCCCACGTGCTCGGCCGCGTGCGCGTCGTCCAGGCTGTCGCCGATCACCAGGATCCGCGACGGCTTGACCTCCAGCGACTCGATGTGGGCCACCATGTGCTCGGCCTTGCCGCCGCCCGGCGCGCCGGCGCTCAGGCCGTCGATGCGGGAGAAGTAGCGGTCGATGCCGAGTTCGGCGGCCTTGCGCACCAGCCGGTCGTGCGCCCACATCGACAACAGCGACTGGGTGCGCCCGGACGCCGACCAGGTGTTCAGGCAGTCGATCGCGTCGGCGGCCAGCTCGGAGGCGTGCATCAGCTCGTGGTAGTTGTCGTGGAACGCCTGGTCGAGCCGCTCCCACTCGCCCTCGTGCAGCGGCCGGCCGAGCATGCGCTCGTAGGCCACCCAGATGGGCCGGGTGTAGGCCGCGCGGAACGCCTCGGCGTCCATGGGCGCCAGCCCGTAGGGCGCGAACACCTTGTTCGTGGCGCCGACCACCGCGTCGATGTCGTGGAACAGCGTGCCGTTCCAGTCCCAGATGATGTGCTCCATGGTGACCACAGCCTAATAGGCGCCCCCGACGGCCTCCATCGGGTTTCCCGGGCCCGCCGGCCACCGAGCGGGTCAGCCCGCCGGTCTCCGAACGGGTCCACCGGGCCCGCCGGCCATCGAACGGGCTTCCCTGGCCGGCCTCCGAACGGGTTCACCGGAGCCCGGGGCCGGCCTTCATCGGGTTCACCAGGCCTGCCGCGGACCGTCGGGAGACGGTCAGGTCAGCAGGTCGGGGATCTCCTGGGTCGCGAACCACATCAGCTCGTGGTCCTCCACGCCGTCCACCACGAAGCGCGCGTCGTCGTCTCCCGCGTCGGCGGCGAACACGGCGGCGATGGCCGCCTCGACGTCCGGCACGGCCCCGAGGTCGTCGACATGGACCGCGGCGATCTGGTTCATCCGCACCACGACCGGGACGCGCACCCGGGATCGCTCCTCGAGGTCGGCACCGGCGGCGACGACGTCGTCGGGCACCTCGGCCGCGACGACCACCCGCCGCGCGGCGACCTCCACGCCGTCCGCGCGGTCGGCCGCGAGCATCCGCAGGGACGCCCTGGCCGCGTCCGTCAGGGCGACGTACTCCAGTTCCTCGGTGTCACCCGAGACGTACCACTCGACCAGCGCGGGCGTCACCGCGTAGCCGGTCAGCGGGGCGGGCCCGACCTCGCCGGCGCCGGCCACCCGCGCCAGGGAAGGGAGGGTGCACGGCAGGTACACGCGCATGCGTTCGTTCCTCGAATCACGATGGTGCCGGACACCGGCGCCACAGCGGCGCCGGTCACCCGAACGAGTGTGCCACCCCCCGCGGCACGGACCGACCACCGCACCGCGCCCCGGCCGACGGCCTCGTCGTTCATTCCTGCAGAGGCAGGGAATCGGACGGGGAAGGGGCCCGCCGCCACCGGTACGTCGAGCCTTTCGCCGGTTCCACCTCGTATCCGGACAGTTCTTCGAGGCCCATGGTGCGGAAGGGCCGACTCCTCGCCGAATTCGCACGGTCACTGTGAACCTAGGGCAGCCCGGCGCGGCGCCGGGGGACATGGCGCCCATTGACCGCGTCCACCGAGAAACGGTGAAGAGCCCTGAATCGCGCCGGACAGGTGCGCTCGTGGAGCCGGGGGTCAGCGGCGACCTGGCACGCTCGTGGAGCCCAGGATCAGGCCGGCGCGATCGCGTGGAGGGGCTCAGGACAACCGGGTGCGCTCGTGGAACCGACTCCGGCCGACGCCATCACGTCGAAGAGCTCAGAACAACCGGGTGCGCTCGTGGGAGCCGGGTAGGCCGACGTGCTCGTGGGAGGGCTCAGCGACGCTCGGTGCCTCCGTGGTGCTCGCAGGTCAGACGGGTGCGCTCGTGGGAGGCGGGGACGGGCGGAGGGTCAGCTCGCAGAGGGTCTCCAGTGCGGCGATCGTGGCGTCGGTGTCGCGGTGGTGCAGGCCGACGAGCCCGAGGGCGCGGGCGGCGTCGATGTTGGCCTCGATGTCGTCGATGAACACGCACTCCTGCGGGCGCAGCCCCACGAGGCCGAGGGCGTGGTGGAAGATGCGCGGCTCGGGCTTGCGCATGCCGACCTCGCCGGAGATGACGACCTGGTCGAAGTAGTGCTCCCAGCCGTCCCGCGTGTAGTGGTTGCCCCAGGAGTTGGAGACCAGGCAGGTGGCCATGCCCGCTTCGCGTGCGGCGCGCAGCATGTCGTACATCGGCTGCACCGGCCGGAACCCGGCGAACATGCGGGTGAGCAGCCCGTCGGCCACCGGCGGCACGCCGTGCAGCGTCACCAGACGGGCCGCCAGGTCGCGCTCGAAGGTCGCGACGTCGACCTCCCCCCGCTCCAGCGCATGGATCGGATTCTCGCCGAGGACGGCGCCCTGCTCGTAGGCGTGCCGGATGAGCTCTTTCATGAGTTCCCGGTAGTGCTCGGCGTCGATGCCGTCGGCGTCGAGCCACTCGGCGATCGCCTCGTGGAGACCGGTGGTCAGCACACCACCCCAGTCGATGAGTACGCCTTTCACCATGTTCACTCCCTCATGTCTCTGCCGGGCCTTTCAGGGTAAGCCGAGCAACGCCCGCGCCCTCAGCCCAGCCCCGCCCGAACCACTGCCGGGGCCCTCCAGCCCAGCCCGAACCTGCTGTCCGCGCCCTCAACTCAGCCCGGACCGGCCGGCCGAGCCCCTTCGCTCGGCCCCTCGCCCAGCCTGCGCAGAACCGTCCGCCCGCGCTCTCACACAGCCCAGCCCTGCCCGGCCCGTCTGTCCGTGCTTTCGCCAGCCCCCGGCAGGACCACGCCCCGCGCCCTTCGCCCGGCCCCGCCCGAGTCGGTCGCGTCGCAGAGGGCTACGGGACTCGTAGGGCGACCGGGAGGGTGCCCTTGGGGGTGAGGGCGCCGGTGAGCGCCTTGGCGGCGGCTCTGAGCGAGGCCTCGCCGTCGGAGTAGACGGCGAGGGCCGCGTCGTACCCGCGCAGCCGTGCCAGCTCGTACGGGGCGCCCATGGACACCACGACGACCTTCTTGCCGGTGCCGCCCATCGCCGAGACCAGGCTCGCCTGCGCCGGCCCGGCGTCGCGCGTGGTGACCACGACCGTGTCGGCCCGCGCGGCGGCCGACCGGGCGCTCGCGATCTGCGACGACGTCGGGGTGTCGCCGGTGGGCGCGGCCGACGCGCCGTCGAGCATGCCCGCCAGGCGGCGCCCGGCGGGACCGGTGACCAGGACGTGACCCTTGACCGGGAGGCTTTTGGCGCCCTTGACCGGCGTCACGGAACGATCGGCGATGCGCTGGGCGGTGGTGCGGTGCGCCTTGGATCGCACGGCCTGGTCGTCGCCGCCGGGGTCGGTCTGCGAGCCGTCGAGGATGCCCCGGGCGGCTTTGAGCGTCAGCAGCCGGGTGACCGACCGGTCGAGCCGCTCGTGGGAGATGCGGCCGGACCGTACCGCGCCGAGCACCGCGTCGTACGCCTTGCGGAAGTTCGGCGGCATGAGCAGCAGGTCGACGCCGGCCAGGACGGCGCGGACGGCCACCTCGGCGTCGCCGTACTTCTCGCGCACGCCCTGCATGTCGAGGGCGTCGGTGCTGACCACGCCGTCGAACCCGAGCTCGTCGCGGAGCAGGCCGGTCAGGATGGGCTTGGACAGGGTGGCGGGGTCACCGGAGGAGTCGAGCTTGGGCATCACGACATGGGCGGACATCACGATGTCGACGCCGCGGCGGACGGCCTCCTTGAACGGGGGCGCGTCCAGCCGCTGCCACTGGGAGCGGGTGTGCTGGATGACCGGCAGGCCGCTGTGGCTGTCGACCCGGGTGTCGCCGTGCCCGGGGAAGTGCTTGGCGGCGCTGCCCACGCCGGCGTCGTGGAACCCCTCGACGGCGGCGCCGACCATGGCCGAGACCCGCTTGGGGTCGGAGCCGAACGAGCGGGCGCCGATGACCGGGTTGGCCGGGTTGACGTTGACGTCGGCGACCGGCGCGAAGTCGAGGTTGATGCCGAGGGCCCGCAGCTCCTCACCGGTCACCCGGGCGGCCGACCGGGCGGCGGCCGGGTCGCGCGTGGCGCCGATGGCCATGCTGCCCGGCACGTCGGTCACGATCGAGCCCAGCCGCGAGACGACGCCGTTCTCCTGGTCGACGCCGATGAGCAGCGGCACCTTGGCGGCCTTCTGCAGGCCGCGGGTGAGCGCGGCGAGCTGGCGGGCGTCGCCGACGTTGCCCGCCCAGGGGAACAGGATGACGCCGCCCGGGTGGTACTTCCTGACGGCCGCGGCGGGGCTGCCGACGCCGAACCTCGCCTGGTTCTCACCGTGCGCGCCCTCGGCCCGCGGACCGTAGAGGACGGGCATGAACAGCTGGCCGACCTTCTCCTCAAGGCTCATCTTCGCCAGCCGCGAGGCCACCTCGGGGCCGGGGGACGTGCCGCTCGGGGACGCCGCCGGCGAGGCGCCGGCGGAGGCCGGGGCGCTGGTGGTGGCGACGCCGGACGGGGCGGCGTTGGTGCGTGAAGGCGCCTCGCCGCTCGTGGCGGAGGTGGCGGCGCAACCGGCCGTCATCGTCGCGACCAGCACGAGCACCGCTGCGGGGGAAGGTACAGCCATGTCCCCCACCGTATCCGCGCCGCCGCCCGCCCGGACTCAGCCTGTGGACAACGCGCCGCCGCCCACCGGGTCTCCCCTGTGGACAACACGACTCCGCCCCGCGCGAACTCCCCCGAAAACACGCCGCCGCCCGACCAGGGCTTCCCTGTGGACAACACGATTCCGCCCGACCAGGTCTCGCCTGTGGACGACGCGATGGCGGGCGGCCTGGGCGTGCGAGAGGAGGGCCTCAGAGGCCGAGGTCGGGGAGGGCGGGGAGGTGGGCGCGGGCGGCGGCTCTGGCGGCGTCCGGGGTGGTCTCGGCGCGTGCGGCGACGGCGGCGGCGCGGCACTGGTCGAAGGTGTGGCGCGACAACGCGGCGCGCACCCAGGGAAGGGCGGGCGCGGCCATGGACAGCGAGCCGACGCCGAGGCCGACCAGCACGCACGCGAGCGCGGGATCGGCGCCCGCCTCGCCGCAGACCCCGCAGGGCACGCCCGCCGAGGCGGTCATCGCCACCAGGTCGAGCAGGACCGGCTGCCAGGGGTCCTGGAAGCCGGCCAGGGCGCTCACCTCGCGGTCGGCCCCGAAGGCGTACTGCGCGAGGTCGTTGGTGCCGATGGAGAAGAAGTCGACGCCGGGAGCGAGGTCGGTCGCGCGGAGCGCGGCGGCCGGGACCTCGACCATGACCCCCGACGAGCGCAGCCCCGCCGCCCGGCAGGCCGCCACGAACCAGGCGGCCTCCTCGGGCGTCGCCACCATCGGCGCCATGACCTGGACGTGGGCGGACGCCCCCTCGGCGGCGCGGGCGAGGGCCCGCAGCTGCCCGGCCAGGATGTCGGGAAATATGCGCATGATGCGGATGCCGCGCGCGCCCAGAGCGGGATTGGGCTCCTTCTCGGTGGGCGGCAGGAACCCCAGCGGCTTGTCCGCCCCCGCGTCCAGCACGCGCACCACCACCGGCCCGCCGGGGAAGGCGGAGATGACCTCGCGGTAGGCCGCCTCCTGCTCCTCCTCCGAGGGCGCGGTGTCGCGGTCCAGGAACAGGAACTCGGTGCGGTACAGCCCGACGCCCTCGGCGCCGTGCTCCAGGGCCGTCTCGATGTCGCGCGGCCCGCCGATGTTGGCCAGCAGGGCCACCGGGCGGCCGTCGGCGGTCGCGCCCGGGCCGGTGACGGCCGCCACCGCCGAGTCGCGGGTGCGCGCGGCCTCGACCGCCGCGGCCACCTCCTCCTCGGAGGGCACCAGTCCGACCGTACCGGTGGCTCCGTCGACCAGGACGAGCGTCTGGTTGACGATGGCGGTCGCCCCGGCGCAGGCCACGACGGCGGGCACGCCCAAGGCGCGCGCGAGGATCGCCGTGTGGCTGGTGGGGCCGCCCTGCTCGGTGACGAAGGCGGCGACGACGTCCTTGGTCAGCAGCGCGGTGTCAGCGGGCGCGAGGTCGCGGGCGACCAGCACGTACGGCGTGTCGCCCTTCTCGGGCAGGCCGCCCGTCCGCAGGCCGGCCAGTTCGGCGATCACCCGGTCGCGGATGTCGGCCAGATCGGCCGCCCGCTCGCCGAGGTAGCCGCCGATCTCGGCCAGCATGTCGTGGTAGCGCATGAACGCCTCGTACACGGCCCGCTCGGCGGCCGTGCCGGCGTTGATGAGGTCGGCGACCTCGCTGGACAGCACGGGGTCTCGCGCGATCATGGCCTGCGCGGCGAGCACGTCCCGCGCCTCGCCGCCCGCGGCCTCGCCGCGCGCCGACAGGTCGGCGGCCACGCGCTCCACGGCGGCCTCCGCCCGCGCCACCTCGGCCACCACGTCGCCGCCGTGCCGTGACCCGGCCGGCGGCTCGGGGACGGCGGCGCCCATGAGATAGGCCGGGCCGTGGCCAACCCCGGGGCTGACCCCGGTTCCCGTCAACCTCTCCATCGTCAGGCTCCGCGACCGGCCGTCACGGCACCGACACGATCGCGACGAGCTCGTCGAGCACCTTCTCGGCGCCGTCCCCGTCGGCCTGGATGACGATGACCTCGCCGTTCCTGACGTCCAGCGCCAGGATCGAAAGGATGCTCTTGGCGCTGACGGGCGTACGGCCCGGCTTCCCCACGGTGATGTCGATGGGAGCCTTGGCCGCGGTCTGCACGAACGTCGCCGCCGGGCGGGCGTGCAGACCCACCGCTGACTCCACGATGACCTTGCGCTCGGCCACGGTTCCTCCTCTTTCCGTCCGGGGCGGTCCAGACCACCCGGTGACAAGCAGTACGGCTAGCACGTTATTCCGAGATAGGGGCTATCTCCGGGAACGGCCAGCTAACACCGGGCGGATCTGGTGTGAGCGGTTCGGCAACGGACGTCGACGGCGTCGCCGTCTCACCAGTCTCCTACCCGCCCCCCGGCCGGTGGCAGGCGGCATGAGCGTACCTGGTCACCTGAGATGAGGGGACTAGCGCCATCGGAACAGCTCCTCACCCGCGAGTACCGGGCCGTCGGTCCGGAGCGGGAGGACCACGCCGGGAGGGGCGTCCAGCGCCACGACCGGGCAGACCGGGGACATTCCCCCGGCCGCGACCGCCGCCGGGTCCCAGGCGACGACCGGCCGGCCGGCGCGCACCCGCTCGCCCTCCCCGGCGAGGAGCCGGAACCCCTCCCCCTTGAGCAGCACCGTGTCGATGCCCAGGTGGACGAGCACCGCCCGGCCGTCCTCGCCGGCTATCACGTAGGCGTGCGGATGGAGCTTGAGGATGAGCCCTCCGATGGGGGCGAGCGCCTCCCCCGCCCGCCTGGCCGGGTCGATCGCCGTCCCCGGCCCCACGAGCCCGTCGGAGAACACCGGGTCGGGCACGGCGGCCAGTCCCACGACATGCCCCGCCACCGGGGCGAGAACGGTCGTCATGGCACTCCCGCCGGCCGCGCGGCTCACTCGATGAGATCGTCGATGTCGGAGGCGATCGTGTCGGCGTCGGGGCCCACCACGACCTGGACGACGTTGCCCGCCGCCATGACCCCGTGGACGCCGGCCGCCCGCAGGGCCGCGTGGTCGACCTTGGAGGCGTCGCGCACCTCGGTGCGGAGGCGGGTGATGCACGGCTCTATCTCGATGATGTTGCCGACGCCGCCGAGCCCGGCGATGATCGCGTTGGCGTCTGCCGCCATGTCCGTCCTCCTTGTTCAACCTCAGGCAACGCTAGCGGCGCTATTCCGTCTGCGTCACCTTGTTGAGGCCGCGAGGAGAGTCGGGGTCGATGCCCCGGCGTCGGGCGAGGGCCTCGGTCAGGATCTGCCCGGGGACGATGAGGCCCATCGGGGCCACCCACTCGGGCAGCGCAGGACCGTTGAGGGCCGCCGTGGACGCCTTGGCCAGCTCGGCTCCGCCGCCCACGCCGTACGCCGACGCGCCGGCGCCGGTGACCCGGCGGGCCAGGGCGACGGTGCCGGGCAGCGTGGGGCCCTCGTCGGCGGCGACCAGCAGCGCGGGGGTCTTCTCGTCCACCACCGCGATCGGGCCGTGCAGCAGGTCGGCGTAGGACAGGCCCATGGCGTGCAGGTAGCAGGCCTCCTTGAGCTTCAGCGCGGTCTCAAGGGCGGTCGAGAACGCCATGCCGCGGCCCGACACCACGACGCCGGACACCTCGGCCAGCCCCTCGACCACGGTGTCGATGTCGCCGGGGTCGGCGATCAGCCGCTCGACGGCGTCGGGGACGCGCTGGAGGTCGTCGGCGTCCACCTCGGCCCCGAGGCCGAGGGCGAGCACGGCCAGCGCCGCGAGCTGGGTGGTGTAGGTCTTGGTGGCCGGGACGGCCTTCTCCTCGCCGGCCTGGGTGCACAGCGCCAGGTGGGCGGTCTGGGCGAGCGGCGAGTGCTCGCCGCCGTTGGTGATCGCGACGGTGCCGGCGCCGCAGTCCTTGGCCCAGGCGAGGGTCTCGACGATCTCCTCGGTCTTGCCCGACTGGGACAGCGCGACGGCGAGCACGCCGGTGAGGTCGAGCTTGCGCTTGTAGGTCGTGGCGATGGACGGGGCGGCGAGGGAGGACATCCGGCCGGCGCGCGCCTCGATGAGGTAGCGGCCGTAGACGGCGGCGTTGTCGGAGGTGCCCCTGGCGATGAAGACGAGCTGGCGGGTCTGCCCGGCCAGGGCCTTCACCTCGCCGATCCTCGGCAGCAGGGCGTCGAGCGTGGCTCGCAGCGCGGCCGGCTGCTCGGCTATCTCGCGGCGCATCATCGTGGTCATCGGTGCCCGTCCTTCGGCTCTGGAGGGCGAGATCGGGCCGTTATCGATCCGTCGCCGGTCCGTACGTTGACACTCTTTTCTGGCATGTGGTCTAGTCCGGACTAGACCAGCACAAACCTTAACTCAAACCCATGCGGAGATCGAGAGGAGGGAAAAGCGGTGGCCCAGATCGACCCCGACAGCCCTGTGCCGAAGTACTTCCAGCTTCGCGAGATCCTCCTCGACCTCATCGAGGGCAACGAGCTCACCATCGGCGCGGCGATCCCCTCCGAAAGGGAGCTCTGCCAGCGTTTCGGCCTGTCACGCATGACTGTACGCCAGGCGGTCGACCACCTGGTGTCCGAGGGGCGGCTGCACCGCGTCGCGGGAAAGGGCACCTTCGTGGCCCGTCCCAAGATCGAGATGGCGCTGCGGCTCACCTCGTTCAGCGACGACATGCGGGCGCGCGGCATGGAACCCGGCTCGCGCGACCTGGACCGGCGGGTGGTCCGGGCCAGCGCCCACCTGGCACGCGAACTCGGCATCCAGCCGGGCGAGGCCGTGCACTTCATCGAGCGGCTGCGCACGGCGGACGGGGAACCGCTGTGCATCGAACGGGCGCACATCCCGGTGTCCTTCGCGCCCGACCTGGAGTCGTTCGACCTGTCGGGCCGCTCGCTCTACGCGCTGCTGGAGACGCGCCACGGGGTGGTGCTGGACGCGGGCGAGCTGACCATCGACGGCGGCATCGCCGACCCCGGCGACGCCGACCTGCTCAAGCTGCCACGAGGCGGGGCCGTGCTGCTGCTCCAGCGGCGCTCCTTCTCCGGCGGCGTCTGCGTCGAGTTCGGGGTCTCGACCTACCGTGCCGACCGGTACCAGCTCCGCACGGTGCTGGAGATACCGACGCGGCGAGGCTGAGCCTCCCTTCCCGAGTCCTGGAGGACAGCCGATGGGCCCCACTTCGGCCGACGCCACCCCGCCCGTCCCGGACACCTCTCACGCGCCCGTCCCGGACCCCTCCCGCGCGCCGGCCCCCGACGCCTCCCGTGCGCCCTCACGGCGGCCGGCCGTCATGGCGGTCCTGTCGCGCATCGGCCGCTCCCTCATGCTGCCCATCGCCGCGCTGCCCGCCGCGGGCCTGCTGCTGCGGCTCGGGCAGGACGACCTGCTCGGACGCACCGACAACGCCGCCCTGGACAAGATCGCCGAGGTGGTGGGCGGCGCGGGCGACGTGCTGTTCGACAACCTCCCCCTGCTGTTCGCCATCGGCGTGGCCGTCGGGTTCGCCCGCCGCTCCGACGGTTCCACGGCGCTGGCCGCGCTCGTCGGCTACCTGGTCTTCGACCGGGTCTCCCGCCTGCTGTTCTTCGACGCCTCCGGCTTCGCCGTGCACGACCGGGTCACCCAGACCGTCGTCCAGGCCGACGGGCGGGCCGTGGAGACGATCGACCTGGCGGCGGGCAACCCGACCGGCGTGCTCGGCGGCATCGTCATCGGGATCACCGCGGCGCTGCTCTACCAGCGCTACCACCGCATCAAACTGCCCACCTGGCTGGCGTTCTTCGGCGGCCGGCGGTTCGTGCCGATCGTCACCGCCTTCGCCGCGCTGCTGCTCGGCGTGGTGTTCGGGCTGGTCTGGCAGCCGGTCGGCCAGGGCATGACCGCCTTCGGCCAGTGGCTCGTGGACCACTCGACGGCGGGCGCGGGCATCTACGGGGTGGCCAACCGGCTGCTCATCCCGCTCGGGCTGCACCACTTCCTGAACTCGATCGTGTGGTTCCAGGTGCCCGACTGCACGGTGGCGGGCAAGCAGTTCGCCGGCGACCTCACCTGCTACCTGCAGGGCAACCCGGGGTCGGGCGAGTTCATGGCCGGGTTCTTCCCGGTCATCATGTTCGGCCTGCCCGCCGCCGCGATCGCCATCTGGCGGGCCGCCCCGCCGCACCGCCGCCGCACCGTCGGCGGCATCATGATCTCGGCGGCGCTGGTCGCGTTCGTCACCGGGATCACCGAGCCGATCGAGTTCGCCTTCATCTTCGTCGCCCCGCTGCTGTTCGTGATCCACGCCCTGCTCACGGGGCTGTCGATGGCGCTGGTCGCCGCGATGGACGGGCATCTCGGCTTCACCTTCTCGGCCGGCGCCATCGACGCCGCGCTCAACGCCACCAAGTCCAACACCGACGGGTTCTGGAAGATCATGCTGCTCGGCCTGGTCTACGCGGTGGTGTACTACACCGTCTTCGGGTTCCTGATCAGACGGCTGAACATCATGACCCCGGGGCGGGAACCCGAGCCGGACCTCGACGCCGGGGAGGTCACGGGACCGCCGGGCGGGCGCGCCCCCGCTTCCGTCGCTCCGGACCCCGTCGTTCCCCCCTCCTCCGGGCCCGTCTCCGGCCGCGTTGCGGACGACGGCGTTTCGGACGACGGACGGGCGAGCGGCGGGACGGCCGAATAGCGCGTCGGCGCGCCCGGGAACCGTGCCGCCATACCGTCATCGTGGGGCAAGCGGCGCGAACCCCAGCACCGAAGCGGCAAGTTGGCAGCCCAACCGGCGGCCCCGGTATCAGCGCGACCGGCCGAAAACTCCTTAGAGCGTCACTTCCCGACCTCACCGGAGTCCCGATGCCCCGCTCCCCCGAGCCCATCCGCCCCGTCGCGCCCTCGCGCGGCGGCACGCGGCCCGCCGGCCCCTCCCGCGCGGTCCCGCTGCCCCGGTTGCGACCCGTGCCGCCGGCCGACCCGCCCTACGACGACGAACGCGAGACCGGCCACGTGCCGCCGCCGCCCACACAGGGAGTCCTCGCCCTCGCCTACGACCGGCCCTGGGAGACCCCTGCCCGCGCCGAGCCGTCCCCCCGTCCCGCCGACACGCCCGCCCAGCCCGCCCAGCCCGTCCAGCCGGTCCAGCCGGTCCAGCCGGTCCAGCCCGCCGACACGCTCACACGCTCCACCGACACGCCCACCCAGCCCGCCGACACGCTCACACGCTCCGCCGACTCGCCCGCCGGGCCCGCCGACACGCCCGCCCGCCCCGGCGGCCGGCTGCCGCGCCTGCCGGTCGCTCCGCCCCCCGACCTGCGGGAGCTGCGCGGCATCGGGCAGGCGATGGCCGAGATCCTGGCCGGACGGCGCCCGCCCGCGACCGTCGCCGACCGCCTGACCGGCAGGGCCTACGCCGACCTGGTGCGCGCGGGGACGATGATCCGCACCAGACGGCCGCCGCTGGTCGCGCTGCCGCACGTCAAGCGGCCGCAGGACGGGGCCGTCGAGGCGTGCCTGCTGGTGCACTGCGGGGAACGCAGCCACGTGCTCGCGCTGCGTCTGGAGCGGTGCGGCGGAAAGTGGCTGGTCACCGACTTCGAGACCGCCTGAGACGCCACCGATGCTGACGCCACCGAATCTGAGACGCCGCCGGATCGCCTGAGACGCCGTTCCGAACCCCTGAGACGCCGTTCGAGACCCCCTGAGAACGTCGACGGCCCCGCGACCGGGCAGGTCGCGGGGCCGTCGAGCGCTATTGCGAGCGCGGGCGAGCCTCAGGCGGTGGCGTTCTTCGGGTCGCCGTGGCAGCGCTTGTACTTCTTGCCCGAGCCGCAGGGGCAGGGCGCGTTGCGCTCGACGTTGCCGTAGGCGGCGCGCTCCTCGGCGGTGGTGCGCACGCGGGTCTGCTCCACGTCACCGCTCTCGCCCGGCGCGCTGTAGATCATCTCGGTGGGACGCTGCGGGCGGCGCAGCGCCTTGGAGATGATCGCCTGCGCCTCCGAGACGTTGGCGTCCTGCGGGGCGGCCTCCTCGACGATCGGGTTGTCCTGCACCTCGATCTCGAGGTTGAACAGGAAGCCGACCGACTCCTCCTTGATGCCGTCCAGCATGGCCGCGAACATGTCGAAGCCCTCGCGCTGGTATTCGATCACCGGGTCGCGCTGGGCGTAGGCGCGCAGCGCGATGCCGTCGCGCAGGTAGTCCATCTCGTAGAGGTGCTCGCGCCACTTGCGGTCGAGGACCGACAGGATGACCCGCCGCTCGACCTCGCGCATGGTCTCGGCGCCGAGCTCCTCCTCGCGCCGGTCGTACGCCGCGAGGGCGTCGGCCTTGATACGCTCGCGGATGAGGTCGGCCGTCAGGCCCTCGCGCTCGCCGCCGGCCTCCTCGATGAGCTCCTCGACCGTGACCGAGATCGGGTAGAGCTGCTGGAACGCCTTCCAGAGCTTGTCCAGGTCCCACTCTTCGGCGAAGCCCTCGGCGGTGGCCGCCTGGACGTACCCGTCGACGACCTCGGTGATGAACTCGCGGACCTGCTCGTGCAGGTCGGCGCCCTCCAGCACCCGATGGCGCTCGGCGTAGATCACCTTGCGCTGGCGGTTCATGACCTCGTCGTACTTCAGAACGTCCTTGCGGATCTCGAAGTTCTGCTGCTCGACCTGGTGCTGGGCGGAGGCGATGGCCTTGGAGACGATGCCCGACTCGATCGGGACGTCCTCGGGGATGTTCAGCCGCGTCATGATCATCTCGACGCGTGCGGAGTTGAACAGCCGCATGAGGTCGTCCTCGAGGGACAGGTAGAACCGCGACTCGCCGGGGTCGCCCTGACGGCCGGAACGGCCGCGCAGCTGGTTGTCGATGCGGCGCGACTCGTGGCGCTCGGTGCCGAGGACGTACAGGCCACCGAGCTCAGTGACCTCCTCGTGCTCGGCCTTGACGGCCTCCTTGGCCTTCTCCAGCGCCTCGGGCCAGACCTTCTCGTACTCCTCCGGGGTCTCGGAGGGGGACAGGCCGCGCTGCTGCAGCTCGATGTCGGCGCGGAACTCGGGGTTGCCGCCCAGCATGATGTCGGTGCCGCGGCCGGCCATGTTGGTGGCGACGGTCACGGCGTGCTTGCGGCCCGCCTCGGCGATGATCGTGGCCTCACGGGCGTGGTTCTTGGCGTTGAGCACCTCGTGGGCGACGCCGGCCCGCTTGAGCGCCTTGGAGAGCTTCTCGGACTTCTCGACCGAGGTGGTGCCGACCAGGACCGGCTGGCCCTTCTCGTAGCGCTCCTTGATGTCCTGCACACAGGCGTTGAACTTGGCGTCCTCGGTCTTGTAGACCACGTCGGCCTGGTCTCTGCGGACCATGGGCCGGTTGGTCGGGATCGGGATGACGCCCAGTTTGTAGGTCTGGTGGAACTCGTTGGCCTCGGTCGCCGCCGTGCCGGTCATGCCGGCGAGCTTGCCGTACAGGCGGAAGTAGTTCTGCAAGGTGACGGTGGCGAGGGTCTGGTTCTCGTCCTTGACCTTCACGGCCTCCTTGGCCTCGATGGCCTGGTGCATGCCCTCGTTGTAGCGGCGGCCGTGCAGGACGCGACCGGTGAACTCGTCCACGATCAGGACCTCGCCGTCGACGACGATGTAGTCCTTGTCCTTCTTGTAGAGCTCTTTGGCCTTGATGGCGTTGTTGAGGAAGCCGACGAGGTGGGTGTGCTCGGGCTTGTAGAGGTTGTCGATGCCGAGCCAGTCTTCGACCCTTTCGACACCGGCCTCAAGGACGCCGACCGTGCGCTTCTTCTCGTCGACGATGTAGTCGCCGGTGCTCTCTTCGCCCTCTTTGCCCTCGACGCCGCGGCGGAGGCGGGGGACGATCTTGGCGAACTCGGCGTACCACTTGCCGGACTGCTCGCCGGGACCGGAGATGATCAGCGGCGTGCGGGCCTCGTCGATGAGGATGGAGTCGACCTCGTCGACGATGGCGTAGTTGTGGCCGCGCTGGACGCACTCTTCGAGCGACCAGGCCATGTTGTCGCGCAGGTAGTCGAAGCCGAACTCGTTGTTGGTGCCGTAGGTGATGTCGGCGTTGTACTGCCGGCGGCGCTCGTCGGGCGCCATGTTGGCGAGGATGACGCCGACCTCCAGGCCGAGGAAGCGGTGGACGCGCCCCATGTTGTCGGCGTCGCGCTTGGCCAGGTAGTCGTTGACGGTGACGACGTGCACGCCCTTGCCGCTGATGGCGTTGAGGTAGGACGGCAGCGTACAGGTGAGGGTCTTGCCCTCACCGGTGCGCATCTCGGCGATGTTGCCGAGGTGCAGCGCGGCGCCGCCCATGATCTGCACGTCGAAGTGGCGCTGGCCGAGGACCCTGCGGGCCGCCTCGCGCACGGCGGCGAACGCCTCGGGAAGCAGATCGTCGAGGGACTCGCCGTCGGCGTGGCGCTGCTTGAACTCGTCGGTCAGCGCGCGCAGCTCGGCGTCGCTCAGGCCGGTGAAGTCGGACTCGATGGAGTTGACCTGCTCGGAGATCCGCTTCAGCTTACGCAGGACCTTGCCCTCGCCGGCGCGAAGGATCTTGTCGAGAAAGGCTGGCACTTTGAGTAAAGCTCCTCGCAGGTCTGTACCGCGGCCCGACGGCTGCGGACATGAGGACGAGACATGGTTCCCCACAGCCATGGTAGGCGGTTTCACCACCGGACACAGCCATCGTCAATGACGCTGTCGGGGAACAGGGAGTTCAAGACCGTCTCATACCGGCGACTGACGGGGTACGGCCTGCGGCACGGCCGGTGAGGTTGTATATCGTTCGATGGTACGGGCAGGGAATCTTTGCCACGGGGCGGCCCCCCGGCGGCAACGCACATCGACGAGAACAACAAGGAGTCGGGATGGCCGAGAGCGCACCGGCGAAACCACACAGCGGCCAGTCGCACGCCGGGCGTGCGTCGTCATGGCTCGCGGTGACCGTGATCCTGCTGGGCTTCACCATCGGCGGCATCGCCCTCGTGATGGGCCCCAACTGGCTGCTGTTCTGGGTGGGCGGCGGAGCGGTCATCGTGATCGGCGGCATCCTCGCCCTCATCTTCGACATCTTCTCCGACGTCATCGAGGACGCCCCGCGCGAGATCGCGGTGCAGGAGCACCACTCCCCGTTCGAGCACCACGGCGAGCGCGCCTGACCCCTCGTCGTCCCGGGACGACACCGGCATAGCCGTTTCGTCGGTGGCTCGCCCTACCATCGACACATGCCGAACGGTATCCCCGCCCCCGTGCTCGACCTGTCCGCCGACGAGGCCCGCCGCGCCATCCTGCGCGCCCAGGGGTTCCTCGGGGCCGGCTCCCGCCGGGGCGGGGTCACGGCCATGTTGCGCCGCCTCGCCGCCGTGCAGCTCGACACCATCTCGGTCCTGGCCCGCTCCCACGAGCTGGTGGCGTACGCGCGGCTGGGCGCCGTCGGCCGGGCCGCGGTCGAGCGGGCCTACTGGCACGAGCCCGCCACCGCCTTCGAATACTGGTGCCACGCCGCGTGCGTCGTGCCCATCGACGACTGGCCGCTGTACGCCTTCCGCCGCCGCGCCTACCGCGAGCGGCGCTATCGCTGGCACGAGGTGCCGCCGACCATCGACAAGGTGCTCGAGCAGGTCAGGAACGAGGGGCCGGTGACCACCACCGACCTCGGCGGCGCCAAGAACGGCGGCCCCTGGTGGGACTGGTCCGACGTCAAGATCGCCGTGGAGTTCCTGCTCGACATCGGCGAGGTCGTGTGCACCCGCCGGGTCGGCTGGCGCCGCGTCTACGACGTCGCCGAGCGCGTCGTCCCCCCGGCGCTCCTCGGCCGCGAGCTCACCGACGCCGAGTGCGTCCAGGGGCTGGCCGGTCACGCCGGGCGCGCCCTCGGGGTGGCCACCCGCGCCGACCTCGCCGACTTCATCCGCGTCCGCGGGGCACAGGGGGCCCTGCTGGACGAGGCGCTCCTCGGCGGCGGCGCCGGCCTGGTCCCGGTGTACGTCGACGGCTGGGGAACTCCCCGCGGGGCGGCCGGGGCCGCGCGTCCGGCGGCCAACGCCTGGGCCGACCCCGCCGCGCTCGCCACCGCGCCGCGCGGCCGCCACCGCACCACACCGCTCTCGCCGTTCGACTCCCTGGTCTGGGACCGCGCCCGCACCGAGCGGGTCTTCGGCTTCACCCACCGGCTGGAGGCCTACGTCCCCAAGGACAAGCGGGTGCACGGCTACTTCACGATGCCGGTGCTGGCCGGCGGCCGGCTCATCGGCCGGGTGGACCCCGCGCGCGACGGCTCGACCTTCGTGGCACGTCAGGTGGGGTTCGAGGCCGGGCCGGCCCGCGGCGGCGCGGCCCGCGCCGCCGCCGAGGCGATGAGCCAGGCCCTGTGGGAGGCCGCCGCCTGGGTCGGCTGCGACGACGTCCGCGTCGAGCGCGTCGGCAGCCCCGACCTCGCCGCTCCCCTGGAGGCCGCCCTGCGCCGCCCGCCTGTGGGCGACGGTTCCTGACGTCCGCCTATGGGCGACCGTGCGTGACGCCCGCTAGTGGGCGACGGTTCGTGACGCGCGCCTGCGGGCGACGGTGCGTGACGCCCGCGCCGCCCGCGTGGGTCAGGTGATCTCGAGGAGGCGTTCCCTGACGGCGTAGACGACGGCTTCCATGCGGGAGTGGAGCTGGAGTTTCTCCAGGATGTTGCGGACGTGGTTCTTGACGGTGTTCTCGGAGATGAACAGCTGCTTGGCGATCTCGCGGTTGTTCATGCCCTTGGCGACCAGCCGCAGCACTTCCATCTCGCGGTCGGTCAGCCGGGGCACCGGCAGCTGCGGAGGGCGCTCGGCCTCCTTGCGGCTCATGTTGGCGAACTCGCTGATCAGCTTGGCCGCCATCGCCGGGTTGATGAGCGACTGGCCCTCGTGGACGCCGCGCACGGCGTCGGGCACCTCGTCGATCTGCACGTCCTTGAGCAGGTAGCCGGTGGCCCCCGCCTTGATCGCCTCGAAGAGGTCCTCCTCTTCGTCGCTGACGGTGAGCATCACGATGCGGGCGCTCGGCACCGACGCCTTGATCGCCCGTGTCGCCTCGATGCCGCTCTGCCGGGGCATCCGGACGTCCATGAGAACGACGTCCGGCAGGAGGCGGTCGGCGATCTCGACCGCCTCCTGACCGTCGCCGGCCTCGCCGACCACCTCGATGTCCGGCTCCGCGGCCAATGCCAGCTCAAGGCTCCGCCGGATCAGCGCGTGATCGTCAACGATCAGCACGCGGATCGGCTCCTGACGCCCGGAGCGGTCGGCCGTTTCGTCGGTCTGCGTCACGCCTCCTCCTCGTGGGGAGCCGGTCGCGCGGGTAGGTCGACCCCTACCGCACGACGCTCCCGCGCCCTCGGGACCGCCATCATTACATGGCTTCCCGGCGCGCGGGGGTGGTCGAGAGGATCATCGAACGCGTTGGCTACTGTTCGACGAGCCGCAACACGCCGTACGCGTATCCGACACGCCGGTACACGACGCTCGGAAGTCCGCACTCCTTGTCTCTGAACAGGTAGAAGTCGTGGCCGACCAGCTCCATCTCCAGCAGTGCCTGGTCGATGGTCATGGCGTCGGCCTGGTGGAACTTCTCGCGGACGACGAGGGGCCCGTCGCCTTCCATCTCGATCGGAACGATGGGCTCGCGATATTCGTCCTCGTCACGGGCCGGCTCGGCGGCGTACGGCTCGGCCAGCTCGACGGGCTCGGGTGGAAGCGGTTGCGGCAGGGACTCGTAGGCGTCGGCCAGGACGGAGGTCAGTTCGGCCACCGATGGGGGGCAGTGGTTGCCGTGGTGGACCTTGCGGCGGTCGGCGATGCGCCGGAGCCGTCCCTCGAGCTTGCCGAGGGCGATGTCGAGGGCCGCGAACCGGTCGTCGGCGGAGGCTTCCGCCCTGATCGCCGGTCCCTTGGAATGGATGGTCAGCTCCACCCGCTCGCGGTGCTCGGTCGCCCGCACGTTCGCTTCCTTCGACACCTCCACATCGACGCGTATGAGCTTGTTGTCCAGTCGTTCGATCCTGGCCAGTTTCGTCGTCACATGATCGCGGAACCGGTCACTCACACTGGTGTGCCGTCCCTTGACGATGATGTCCACTCAAAGGCCCCCCTTCGTCTCGACTGCAAGGAGTGGCACCCGCCCGGCCGACCTGGTCTTCGTCCCCACATCCGCCTGCTGAGGGGTTCGCGGCCTGTGCCACTACTGCCCTTCTCTTCTGGCGGAGGACATCTGGACCTCCGGGAAGGCAGGACTTACCTCTAAGCCGCACCGTGATCGGTCGACGAAGAGTCGCCTTACGTGGGCCGTTTCGCCTGCGGCTGGCATCGGCTAGCCAGTCCGGTCCCCTGACGGGGGTCGGTCCGGCGCAACCACGGACCCGAACGGGTGCCATGCTCGAACGCTAGTCCCTGCCGGGCCGAATGTCAGCCGCGGGCTCGGCCAAAGGATCACTATGAGTGATCCGCTGGGCGGCCGCGGACCTCGGGCCGACCCGGCGTTGACCATGCTCGGACCCGTTCCGTGAGGGCTTCTCGCGTCGATTGAGCAGGGAGGGACGGGGGCCGGGACAGCAACATGTGACCGCCGCGCCATGCCGATGATTTATCTCTGCCATTACCGTGCGTATTCTTCTGAGTTCTCTCGAATCCGGGCGTGTCGCGTTCGACGCGGCGTGGCGGCCACCGTGACGGCGAGCGCCACCTCCACCCCGGCCGCCCGCAGCGCCCGCGCCGCCTCGGCCAGCGTGGCCCCGGTGGTGACGACGTCGTCCAGCAGGACCACCACGCCGTCCGGCGGGCCCTGAGAGCGGCGCTGAGCGAGGTTCCGCCCGGGCAGGACACGAAGAGCCCTGCCGAGGTTGGCGGCCCTTTCGGGCGCGCTCAGGCCCGCCTGGTCGCGCACCCGCCGCGCCTGCGCGAGGGCGGGCACCGCCGCGGCCGGCCGCCCCCGCGCCCGCAGCGCCCGCGCCGCCAGCACGGCCAGCCGCCGCACCGGGTCGTGCCCGCGCCGCCGCACGGACCGGCGCGCGCTCGGGACCGGGACCAGGACGAGCGGCGCGCGCGGCGGGAGGCCGCGAGCCGCGAGCGCGGCGAGCAGGGTGGAGACCAGGCAGCTCGCCAGGAGCGGGGCCGTCGCCGTGCGCCCGCGTTCTTTGTAGGCGAGCAGGACACGGCGGACCGGGCCCTCGTAGGAGGCGGCCGACCAGCAGTCGGGCAGGCCGGGCGGCGGCGGGCCGGGCGGCCGCGGCACGGGGTCGCCTCGCAGGCCGGCCGCGCACAGGACGCAGACGGCGGCGCCGGGCCGGTCGCACCCGGCGCAGCGGTGGAGTGAGATCAGATCGAGGAGGGCGGTGAGCATGCCCCTACCGTGCGCCCCGTCACCGACGGTCCGGGCCCGTGCCTCCCGTCCGTCCACAGACGAGCGGGACGAACCGGGGCGACCCGCCCGTCGTCCACAGGGCTCCGCCCCAAGCCCGGTGCGTGCGGGTCACAGGCGACCGGGGTGTGACACGGCCATCGTCCACAGGCGCGCTCGCCGTGGACGACGCCACGCGGGTCACAGGTGACCGGGGTGACTCCGCCGTCCTCCAGGTGGACGGTGCACGGGTCAGCCCAGGGGGTAGGCGGGGGGATCGGCTCCGTCCTTGACCACCGTGGTCCACTGGGTCTTCTGCGGGTTCCACACCTGGATCTCGCCGCCGGCCGTCCCGGCGATGATGAGGGCGGGGTCGGGGGCCGCCGCGATGCTCTCGATGCCGGCGGCCGACTTCGGCGACTCCAGCCGCACCCCTTGAGTCACCGACCACGTGCTGAGCACGCGGTCGGCCTTGGTCGCCATCAGCACCAGAAGCGTGTCGGCGTCGCGCCAGGCGATGTCGATGATTCGCTGGCCCTCGCTCGCGGGCACCAGGGGGCGCAGGTTCTGGATCTTCCACTCGCTCCGGTTGATGGAGCCCACCAGAACCTGCTCGCCGTGCCCGTCGTCGGCGATGGCCGCCACTCTGGCGCCGTCGCGCGCCACGCGGAAGGCGGTCACGTCGCTGATCTCAAGGCCCGGCGCGCTCACCGGGACCTGCCGCGTGGCGTCGTGCGCCCTGAGCACCTGCGCCTTGCGCGGCGCCTGCTGGACGACCGACCACAGATCGCCGTACCGGTCCCACGACGGCGGGGTCAGGTGAGCGCCCTCGATCCAGCGCTCCCACTGGCTGCCGGGGTTGATGCCGCTGACGTAGGCCCCGCCGGCGCGCTCGAGCGCGGCCACCTTGACCGCCTGGTCGTTGGACACCGCCAGATGGGTGAACTGCCGCGTGCCGACCTGCCCCACGCCGACCACTGTGGGGTTGTCGTTGTCCTTGTCCAGCCGGTGGAGCCTGCCCTGCTGCAGGTAGTACGGCTGCGGCTGGGCGATCACGTCGGGGTCGAAGCGGTCGTAGTCGCGCGGGTCGATGATGAACGGCCCGTTGGGGAACTGGTCGCCGTTGACCCGCACCTCGATGCGCCGCGACTCGGTGAGCGGTTTGAGCGTCCAGGCCAGCTGCGCCGACAACGCCTCGCGGTTGACCTCCGAGAGCGTGGAGTCGACGATGCCGTAGGTGAAGTCGACCACGACGGTGTCGTTCTCGACGAACACGTCGTTGACGTCGACGTTCTTCCTGAACGCGGAGTCCACGGCGCCGCTGAGCGGCGCCGTGGGCCCGATGAGCAGCTTGCGCACCAGTGACTTGGCCAGCCCCTCGCTGGGGTTGATCGGCACGCGCACCTGGTCGGCCACCAGGCCCGCCGACTGGTAGGCCGGGAAGTACAGGTCGAAGGAGCGGAAGGCCCGTTTGAAGTCGTCCTGGGTGAGCCACAGCCCTGGAGGCGCCGAGGAGATGCGCCACTCACCCTGCACCTTGACCAGGGTGAACTCGCGGGCGGTCTCACCGCTCGCCGCGGCGTCGCTCGGGACGTAGTGCCCGTCGCCGTCGAGGCTGCCCAGGACGGTGCCCTTCAGCGTCACCCGGGCCTGCTGGATGTCCACTCTGGGGTCGTCCATGGCCAGGGACCCCTCGTAGATGGTGATCGGGTGGAAGGGGACCCAGCCGCGCAGGGCCTCTCCGGTGAGGTACTGCCGGGCCACGGTGCGCAGCGGGTCGTCGAAGCTCGCCGCCGCGGCCAGGAAGCCGCCGACGACCTCCAGAGGGGACCCCTTGGGCTTCGGGGGCGCGGCGAGGACGCGGACGTACGGCTGGCTGAGCGCGTCGCCACCGCGCCCGCCGCGGACCGCGAAGGGACTGCCCCCGGTCGGCACCGTCGAGCAGGCGGCCGACAGCACGGCGACCACGGCCAGGGCGAAGCCCCGCAGCAAGGCTCTACTCGGCATCGAAGGCCCCCTCGATGGCCGGAGAGAGCACCGGCGTGCCCTGGCCCCGCCAGGTGCGCCGCATCTCGACCTCGGGCGGCACCAGGGGCAGGGGCGACCCGCGCAGCTCGGACCCCGCCAGCCGGGGCAGCGACAGCCGGAACTGCGACCCCTCGCCCGGGATGCCCCACGCCTGCAGCCAGCCGCCGTGCAGGATGGCGTCCTCGCGGGAGATCGCCAGGCCGAGGCCGGTGCCGCCGATGGTGCGCGCCCGGGAGGGGTCGGCGCGCCAGAACCGGTCGAAGACCATGTTCTCCTCGCCGGGCTTCAGCCCCACGCCATGGTCGCGCACGGCCACGGCCACGGCGTCGCGGTCGGCGCCGAGGGTGACCACGATGTCGCGGCCCTCGCCGTGCTCGATGGCGTTGAACAGCAGGTTGCGCAGAATGCGCTCGACTCTGCGGCTGTCGCACTCGGCCATGCACGGCTCGTTCGGCAGCCGCAGGTCCAGCCGGGTCGCCTTGCGCTCGGCGAGCGGCTGGGAGTCGCCGACCGCCCTCAGCACGACGTCGCGCATGTCCACCGAGTCGATGTCGAGCGTGGCCGCGCCCGCGTCGTACCGGCTGATCTCCAGCAGGTCGGCCAGCATCGACTCGAACCGTTCGAGCTGGTTCTGCATGAGCTCGGCCGAGCGCGCGGCGGCCGGGTCGAAGTCCTCGCGGCTCTCGTACAGCAGGTCGGCCGCCATGCGGACGGTGGTCAGCGGCGTGCGCAGCTCGTGCGAGACGTCGGAGACGAACTGCCGCTGGACCTGCGACAGCTCCTCGAGCTGGTGGATCTTCAACGCCAGCGTGGAGGCCATCTCGTTGAAGGAGGCGGCCAGGCGGGCCAGGTCGTCCTCGCCGCGCACCTTCAGCCGCTCCTCCAGCCGGCCGGCGGCCAGGCGCTCGGCGGCCTGGCGGGTGAGCCGGACGGGGGTGACGACCTGCCGGGTGACCAGCGAGGCGACCGCGGCGAGCAGCAGCACCAGCGCCACGCTCGCAAGGATCACCCACCGCTGGACCTGGGACAGCGTGCTGACGTCGTCGCTCAGCGGGAAGAAGTGGTAGACCTCGTACTCCCCGTAGACGTTCGGCACCATCGCCCCGATCGCCAGCGCGGGGGTGGGTGTCGGGTCGCCCTGGTAGTACATCGAGGTGTACTGCCCCTGGGGCTCGCCGCGGGCCTTGCGCACGGCGTCGCGCAGCGTGCGGGGGACGCTTCTCAGGGCGATGTTGTTGGTGCCGCGGTCCTCCCCCACGTGGTAGCCGCTGAGGATGACGACGCTGTAGCGGGCGCCGGCCCGGCGGGCGAGCGCCTCGGCCGCCTGGTCGACCGGGGTCTTGAACGGTCCGTCGATGTCGTCGCTCTGGGCCGCGGCCGACTGCTTGGCCGTGGTGTCGGAGGGCTGGCCCAGGTAGCCGGCCACGGTGGTCACGTTGGCCTGGGCCTCGGCGATCGCCGTCTGCTTGCGGCCGTCGAGCACCGCCGTCTGGATCATCTGCAGCAGGAAGAAGGCGACCACCACGACGACGGTCATGGAGATGAGCAGCGTGCTGGTGACGACCCTGAGCTGCAGCGAGCGGCGCCACATGCGGCGCGTCCGCCCCGCGGCGCGCCGGGCCCTCCGGCGGACGCCGCGCACTATCTGGCGCGGCGTTCGCCGGGTCTTCTTCTTCGGCCTGGGCCGGCCCTGCGCGGGGCGGGCGGCGCCGGAGGATGCGGTGGGGAGGGCCATGCGGATGTCCCAGGGGTCACGGCGCGGGGCGGCGGCGGGCGCCGCCTACGCCGGGCCGGCCTTGTAGCCGACGCCGCGGACGGTGACGACGATCTCGGGGTGCTCCGGGTCCTTCTCGATCTTGGCCCGGAGTCGCTGCACGTGCACGTTGACCAGGCGGGTGTCGGCCGCGTGGCGGTAGCCCCAGACCTGCTCGAGCAGCACCTCGCGGGTGAAGACCTGGCGCGGCTTGCGGGCCAGGGCGACCAGCAGGTCGAACTCGAGCGGGGTGAGGTTGACGGTCTCGTCTTCGCGCTTGACCGAGTGGCCGGCGACGTCGATCGTTATGTCGCCGATCTGCAGCACCTCGGGCGTCGGCTCGTCGGTGCGGCGCAGCCGGGCCCGCACCCGGGCCACGAGCTCCTTGGGCTTGAACGGCTTGACGATGTAGTCGTCGGCGCCGGACTCCAGCCCGAGGACGACGTCGATGGTGTCGCTCTTGGCGGTGAGCATGACGATCGGCACGCCGGACTCGGCGCGGATGCGGCGGCACACGTCGATGCCGTCGGCGCCGGGCAGCATCAGGTCGAGCAGCACCAGGTCAGGCCTGGTGTCGCGGAACGCGTCCAGCGCTTTGTCGCCGTCGGAGACGAACGACGGCTCGAAGCCCTCCCCCCGAAGGACAATGCCGAGCATCTCGGCGAGAGCGGCGTCGTCATCGACGACCAGCACGCGTCCTTTCATGGCCCCTCATTCGTTCTGCGCAGTATGGAGGTGGAGGCGAAAGCCGTACGACCGACCGAAGGCTACCTGTGACGCACCGCCGGGTGATAAACGACCGAACAATAGCTCCACCGAAAGCCGAATTTTAGGCTCACGTTACTCAACCCGCCAATGATCTGGCTCGATGGGCTCGTGG
Source organism: Sphaerisporangium sp. NPDC004334 (assembly GCF_053602655.1). Classification (NCBI taxonomy): domain Bacteria; kingdom Bacillati; phylum Actinomycetota; class Actinomycetes; order Streptosporangiales; family Streptosporangiaceae; genus Sphaerisporangium; species Sphaerisporangium sp. NPDC004334. The sequence goes on along the minus strand of NZ_JBSGDZ010000003.1, from coordinate 269,911 downwards.
CGTGGCGTGGCGCGCACCGGACATGCCCTGGCACAAGTTTGCGCCAAGCCGGTCGTATTCCACCATCTGGACGCATGATCGATCGCCCGGGCACCCCGAGCGGGCGTGCGACATGCCAGGATTGGGATATGTCAGACGGTCACGGCTCCGCGCCAGGCACGCCCCCGGGTTGGGCGCAGAACCAGCCTCCGCCGTACGTCCCTCCCGGGCAGGCGCCGTGGACCTCTCCTGGCGCGGCGAACCCGCCGTCCGACGAGCCGGCGGGGACCGCCGGGCAGCCGGGCGCGCCCGCTGGAGGCACCGCGCAGCCGACGCCGGAGCAGACGGCTCCTGGGCAGGCCGGCGGGCGGACGCCGCAGGACGCGCCGCCGCAGGGCCCCGGATACGGGCAGCAGTCCCCTCCGCCGCCTCCGCCCCAGGGAGGACAGGCCTACCCGCCCCCTCCGGGGCAGCCATACGCGCCGCCCTCCCCAGGGCAGCCCTACCCGCCCGGCCCGTATGGCGGATACGGCGGATACGGCGGATACGGCCCCCACGGGCAGGCCCCCGGCTACGGCGGCCAGTACGGCTTCCGCCCGCCGCCGCAGGCGCCGCGCCCGGGCATCATCCCGCTGCGCCCGCTCGCGCTCGGCGACATCCTGGACGGCACGATCAAGCTGATCCGGTCCAACCCGAAGGCCACGCTCGGCCTGTCGGCGATCGCCGCGGCCATCGGCATGCTGCCGCTGTCGATCGGCCAGGCCGTCTACTACGGCTCCGTCGGCGAGATCATCGCCGATCCCGACACGCTCGCGGCCGGGCGAGAGCTGCCCATGGGTGGCGTCATCGCCCAGTTCGGCGGCGCGCTGATGACCCTGGTCATCCAGTTCTTCCTCGTAACCGTGCTGACGGGCATGCTCACCCGGGTGCTCGGGCGCGCGGTGTTCGGCGGGCGCATCACCATCGGTGAGGCATGGCGGCTCACCCGCGGACGCCTGCCCGCCCTGTTCGGGCTGGCCCTGCTCACCGGCCTCATCGCGCTGGCGCCGCTGGTCGTCGTCGGCGGGCTGCTGTTCCTGCTCATCGCCGGCGACGGCCCCGGCGCCCTCATCGCGCTCGTGGTGATCCTTTCCGTCATGGGCTACGTCGCCTACCTCGTGACGGTCAGCACGCGCTTCTCGCTCGCGGCGGCGGCCGTCGTGCTCGAACGGCGCGGGGTCGTCGAGGCGATGCGGCGGTCGTGGCGGCTGGTCGGCACCGGCTTCTGGCGCGTGCTCGGCATCCTGGTGCTGACGCAACTCCTGGTCGCCATGCTCGGCTACATCCTGTCGCTGCCGGTCACCATCGTCAGTTTGGTGGTGTCCTTCGGCGGGCAGGGCACCGTCGCCGCGACGGTGGTCACCACGGTCCTGCTCACGGTCGGCGGCATCCTCAGCTCGATGATCACCTACCCCGTGCAAGCGGGCGTGAACGGGCTGCTCTACACCGACCTGCGCATGCGCGCCGAGGCGTTCGACCTGGTCCTGCAGACGGCCGCGCTCGACCAGCAGCGCCTGGGCTGGGTGCCCGCGGCCGCCGACGAGCTGTGGCACCCCTCCCACGCCGCGGGCGGCGCCGGCCCGCACGTCCCCGGCTCCCCCGCGGCGCCGTGACCGTTACCGCGACCGTTACCGTGACCGCGCTCGCGTCCGCCGCCGTTCTGGCGGGCACGGCCTCCGGCGGCGGTCCCGCCATCGCCGGCGGTCCCGCCCTCGCTGGTGTGCCCGCCCTCGTCCGCGCGCTGGCCCTGGACGACATCGGGCGCGACGAGGCCCGCCGCCGGGCCGTCGAAGAGCTCGTCAAACCCGAATACCAGCAGGAGTCGCTGGTCGAGCGGGCGTTCCGGCTGTTCCAGGAGTTCATCGACGGCCTGTTCGACAGCGCGCCCGGAGGGGTGCCCGGCGGCGTGCTCGCGCTGCTCGCCGTGCTGCTCGTCGTCGTCGCGCTCGCCGCGCTGCTCCTCTGGCAGGCGCGCAGGGCCACCGGGGCCCGCCGCGCCGCCGCCGAGGGCCTGTTCGGACCGAAGGCGCGCACCGCCGAGGAGCACCGCGCCGAGGCCGAGCGCCTCGCCGGCGAGTCCCGCTGGGCCGAGGCCGTCCAAGAACGGCTGCGGGCGATCGCGCGCGACCTGGAAGACCGGGCCATCGTGGCGCCGCAGGCCGGGCGCACGGCCGACGAGCTCGCCGCGGAGGCCGGGCGGGAGCTCCCCGCGCTCGCGCCCGCGCTGGCGGCCGCGGCGCGGCTGTTCGACGACGTCACCTACGGCCAGGCGCCGGGCACCCCCGAGGGCTACCGGTCGGTCGCCGAGCTCGACGCCGGCGTCGCGGCCGCCCGCCCCGCCGCCCTCGCCGCGACGGCGAGGCCCTCATGACCCTCACCACGCCCGGCCGCGCATCCGACCACGCGGCCGGCCCCGGCACCGCTACCTCGGTCTCCACCTCGCCCACCGCGCACGGCCTGTGGCGCGGCGCCCGTGGCATGGTCGCCGTCGGCGTCCTGGTGGTGCTGGTCGCCGTCATCGCCGCGCTGTTCACCGGCACCTCCACCGAGGGGCGCCCGCTCGACCCCGCCGACGCCTCGCTGACCGGCGGCAAGGCGCTCGCGCAGCTCCTGCGGGCGCGCGGCGTCCGCGTCGAGCGGGTCTCCACCGTGGACGACGTCGTGCGCCTGGACGGGCCCGCGAGCCGGGTCCTGGTGACCGACACCTCCTTCCTGAGCGCCGACGAGGTGTCCCGGCTGTCGCGCACGCGGGCGCAACGGCTGATCGCCGGGCCGGTGTCCGACCTCGACCGGCTGGCCCCCGGCATCGGCCCCACGGGCGAGACCGGCTCGCGATCCCGCGAACCCCGGTGCGCGCTGCCCGCCGCCGTCCGCGCCGGCAGCGCCTTCATGGGCGGGGCGCTGTTCACCGTGCCCCGCGGCTCGACCGGCTGCTATCCCGGCTCCGACGGCGTGAGCCTGGTGCACACGCCCGGCGACCCGTCGGTGACCGTGGTCGGCGACGGCGCCTTCATGACCGACCGGCGGCTCGCCGAGGACGGCAACGCCGCGCTGGCGATGAACCTCGCGGGCGACCGGCCGGTGCTGATCTGGCTGGTCGCGCCGGACGAGCCCCAAGCCGTCCCCGGCTCGGGAGAGGCGAGCGCCGCCGACCTCATCCCGCCCGGAGTCCCGTGGGCCGTGGTGCAGCTCGGCGTCGCGCTCGTGGTGGTGGCGTTCTGGCGGGGCCGCCGCCTCGGGCCCGTCGTGGTCGAGCGCCTGCCGGTGGTCGTCCGCGCCGCCGAGACCGTCGAAGGCCGCGGCCGCCTCTACCGCGCCCGCCGGGCCCGCGACCGCGCCTCGGCCACGCTGCGCGCCGCCTGCGTCTCGCGCCTGGTGCCGCGGCTGGGCCTGTCCGGGGAGGCGACGCCGGACGAGATCGTCGCCGCGACCGCGCTGCGCACCGGGCACGATGCGATCTGGTTGCGTTCGGTGATGTACGGTCCGACACCGGCCGACGATGCCGGGCTCGTCGCCCTGGCGGGCCACCTGGACACCCTGGAAAGGCAGGTACGAGAGCCGTGAGCACACCTCCGCCCGGAGCGCCCATGAGCGGACCCCCCGGTCATCCCTGGCCCGCGACGCCGCCCGCCGCCCCGGCCTCCGCTCCGGCTCCGGCCGGGCCGACTCCGGCCGGGCCGACTCCGGCCGGGCCGCCCGCGCCCGTCCCGGCGGGCGGCGGTGACGGCGAGCCCACCCGGCCCGGCGAGCTCACCCGGCCCGCCGGGGCCCACGCGCGCGCCGCCGGCGACCAGGCCAGGGACGCCCTCGGCGCGCTGCGCGCCGAGGTCGCCAAGGCGGTCGTGGGGCAGGACGCCGTGGTCACCGGGCTGGTCATCGCCCTGCTCTGCAAGGGCCATGTGCTGCTGGAAGGCGTCCCCGGCGTCGCCAAGACGCTCCTGGTGCGCACGCTGTCGGCCACGCTGGCGCTGGACTTCAAGCGGGTGCAGTTCACCCCCGACCTGATGCCGGGCGACGTCACCGGCTCGCTGGTCTACGACGCCAAGACGGCGGAGTTCGCCTTCCGCGAGGGGCCGATCTTCACCAACCTGCTGCTCGCCGACGAGATCAACCGCACGCCGCCCAAGACCCAGGCCGCGCTGCTGGAGGCGATGGAGGAGCGGCAGGTCAGCGTCGACGGCTCGCCCATGCGGCTGCCCGACCCGTTCGTGGTGGTCGCCACGCAGAACCCCGTCGAGTACGAGGGCACCTACCAACTGCCCGAGGCGCAACTCGACCGGTTCCTGCTCAAGCTCACTGTGCCGCTGCCGCCCCGCGACCAGGAGATCGCGGTGCTCGAACGGCACGCGCTCGGCTTCGACCCCAGGGACCTCACGCACGTCAAGCAGGTCGCCTCGGCGGCCGACCTGGCCGCCGGACGGGCCGAGGTCGCCAAGGTGCACGTCGCGCCCGAGGTGCTCGGCTACGTCGTGGACCTGGCCAGGGCGACGCGGATGTCCCCGTCGCTCCAGCTCGGCGTGTCGCCGCGCGGCGCCACGGCCCTGCTGGCCGCCTCCCGCGCGTGGGCCTGGCTGTCCGGGCGTTCGTACGTCACCCCGGACGACGTCAAGGCGCTGGCCAAGCCGGCGCTGCGCCACCGCGTGCAACTCCGCCCGGAGGCCGAGCTGGAGGGGGCGACGCCCGACGGCCTGCTCGACGGCGTCCTGGCCTCGGTCCCGGTCCCCCGCTGATGGCGCTCACCGGCCGCGCGGGGCTGATCGCCGCGCTCGGCGCGGTCGTGGTGCTGTTCGCGCCGCGCCCCGGGTACGCCGTGCTCGGCCTGCTGCTGGTGCTCGGCGCCCTGGTCGCCGTGGACCTGCTGCTGGCCGGGAGCGTCCGCCCGCTGAGCTTCCACCGCGGCGGCGAGCGGCTGGTGCGGCTCGGCGAGTCGGTGACCGTCGAACTGGTCGTGGCCAACCCCGGTCGCCGCCGCGTACGGGGCGCCCTGCGGGACGCCTGGCCGCCGTCGGCAGGTGCCGCGCCCCGTCACCTGCGCCTGGACGTCCCGGCCGGCGAGCGGCGCCGCCTGGTCACGACGCTGACGCCCGCGCGGCGCGGCGACCGCGAGGCCGTGACGGTCACCGTGCGCTCGCTGGGCCCGCTCGGCGTCGCCGCGCGGCAGGGGTCGCACAAGGTGCCGTGGTCGGTGCGCGTGCTGCCCCCCTTCCTCAGCCGCAAGCACCTGCCGGCGAAGCTGTCCAAGCTGCGCGCGCTGGAAGGGCAGCATCCCGCGCTGGTGCGCGGCCAGGGCACCGAGTTCGACTCCCTGCGCGAGTACGTCGTGGGCGACGACGTACGCTCGATCGACTGGCGGGCCACGGCGCGCCGCTCGGACGTCGTCGTGCGCACCTGGCGTCCCGAACGCGACCGGCGGGTGCTGATCGTCCTGGACACCGGCCGCACCTCCGCCGGCCGCGTCGGCACCTCCCCCTTCCCCCAGCCGCACCGCGAGGGCATCGCCGGGCCCGCCGGCGGCCCGGTGACGCGGGGCGAGGCGGGATGGCCGCGCCTGGACTGGTCGATGGACGCGTCGCTGCTGCTGGCCGCGCTCGCCACCCGCGCCGGGGACCGCGTCGACTTCCTCGCCCACGACCGCGCCGTACGGGCGTGGATGTCCGGCGCGTCGCGCACCGACTCGCTGGCGGCCCTGGTCAACGTGATGGCCCCCATCGAGCCTGAGCTGGTGGAGGCCGACTCGGCGAACATGGTGGCGGCCGTGCTGTCGCGCGCCAAGCGGCGCTGCCTGGTGGTCCTGCTCACCGACCTCAACCCCGCGGCCATGGACGAGGGACTGCTGCCGGTGCTTCCGCAGCTCGCCTCGCGCCACCTGGTGCTGGTCGCGGCGGTCTCCGACCCGCGCGTCGCCGAGATGGCGTCCGGGCGCGGCACGGCCGAGCTGGTCTACGACGCGGCGGCGGCCGAGCACCTGCGCGGGCAGCGCGCCCGGCTCACCGCACTGCTGCGCCGCCAGGGTTGCGAGGTGGTCGACGCCGTCCCCGACGACCTCGCCCCGGCCCTGGCCGACGCCTACCTCTCCCTCAAGGCCGCCGGCCGCCTCTGACGGCGGTCGCGCGGGGGTGGAGCCGCGCGGCGGTGCCGGCCGGGGGACCAGAGCTCCGGGACCACCGGGTGGCGAACCGCGCCCGGGGATCGCGCCGGGGTATCCCATCGCCCGGGCGCACGCTCAGCCGCACACGTCGGCATAGGCCACCTCGCCGACCTGGCGCCGCCATTCTTGCGGCGCGGGTCCGCCCCCGGCCCGGGCGCAGACCTGCGACGCGATCCGGTCGCCGTCGAGGGGATACCTCCTGACCACCCCGTCGGGCGTGGCGCTGAGGAGCGTGCGGCCGTCCTCGCCGAAGGCCAGCGACGCCTGCCCCTGGAAGCCCTCTCTGGTCAGACCGTCGAAGACCAGTCCCAGCGGCAGGCGGCTGGACACCTCCCACAACCTCACCCTGTCACCGGACCCGTACGTGGCGATCGTGCGGCCGTCGGGCGACCACACGGCGGTCGCGATCCCGCCTTCGCCCGCCTCCGGGAACGCCTGGCCGGTGGGCGCGCGGAAGTCCGCGTCCCAGACCGACAGCCGGGTCGTCTCCGCGCCGATGGCGACGCGGCGGCCGTCCGGGCTGAACGCGTACGGCCCGGCGGCCAGGCTTCCCGTCCCGCCGGGCCGCGGGAGCCGGGTCCGCCCGGCCGGATCGACGAGCGAGAGCTCGGTGTCGACCCCGGCCACCAGCAGCCTTCCGTCCGGGCGGTAGGCCATGCGCGCGGATCCCGCCACCTGCGGCACGACGACGGCCCGCCCGCGGCGCAGGTCCCACAGTTCGAGCGGCCCGGCGGGGCCGAGGTGGTCCGGCGCGACCGCGAGCGTGGCGCCGTCCGGGCTGAACGCCAGACCGGCGACGCCCTGGGCCTCGCGGTCCGCCACCGGGAAGGAGGTGGTCACCGACCCGTCGGAGGTGTCCACGATCACCACGCCGGCCCGCGCCGCCGCCGGGAGCGCGCCGCCCGGCTCTTCTTCGCCTCCCGTGCCGACGGGACCACGGGTGGCGACAGCACCTGTGGGAGGTGTGGGCGTGCTGGAGACCTCGGCCGTCCCGGGGGCGCCGGGCACGCCGCGGCGGACGGATCCTCCGATGGCCAGCCTGCCGCCGTCCCGGTCGAAGGCGAGGGCGGGAAGCGTGTACGACGGGTTCTCCAGCGCGACGGGACGGCCGATCGTCCGACCGGCCCGGACGTCCCACAGCCGTACGGCCTCGCCGTCGTACAGGGCCAGCACCCGGCCTCCCGGCCCGAGCAGAGCCTTGCCGCCCTCAGAGGACCCGGGCAGGACCGGCCGGTCGAGCAGGGGCGCCAGGTCCAGCGTGGTCACCGCGCCATAGGACGACAGCACCCGCAGAGCGTGGTCGGTCTCGTCGAACCACAGGTCCGCGATCTCCACGCCCAGCTCCCGCTGCGCGACGATCTGGCCGTCCGCGAGCCGCAGGACGACCAGCTCGCGAGGCCCCCACAACGCCACGAAGCGGTCGCCGTACCCGAAGGCGATGTCCTCGCCCACCGGCCCGGCGCCGTCGGCCTTCAGCGGGGCGCCCGTGCGCGCCCGGCGCAGCAGGAGTTTCACGCCCCGCACCTCGGGAAGCGACTCGGTGACGGCCAGCGTCCGGCCGTCCTGGCCGAACTCGACGTCGCGGACGTTCTTCTTCTCGGGCAGCCAGCCCGCCGGAACGCGGCGCCCTGTCTTCAGGTCCCACAGCTCGGCCCGCCCCCGCCCGGTCGAATGGACGACCCCGAGGGTGCCGTCGGCGTTCACGGCGTCCACCCCCGCGCCGGAACCGGCGCGGATCCTCTCGTGCCGGGCGAGGTCCCACCACACCGCCGCCCCGGAACCGCCGCGGGCCTCCGGTACGGCGAGCAGTCGCCCGGTGGGATCGAAGCGCAGTTCGCCGAGGTCCCCCCGGGCGGCCCCACCGGCGAAACGGTTCCCGATCGCCGTGCCGGCGGCCGGATCCCACAGGCGCACGCCGCCGTCGTCCTGGAGCGCCAGGACCTTCCCGTCGGGGCGCAGCGCCGCCTTCACCACCGACGTGCCGACGCCGGAGAACCGGCGGGCCGCCCGGTGGGCACGCACGTCCCAGACCGTCACCTGACCGGCGCGGACGGCCACCAGCGTGCGCCCGCCGGGGCCGCACGCGTACACCGTCCCCGCGGTGACGTCGGGGTCGGTGAAGGCGTCGGTCACGGGCTGGGACCGCGAGTCGTGCAGCGCGCCGAGCGACTGGGGAAGCGCCGGAGCGAGCCTGTAGGCCGCCACGCTCATGAGCATCGCCAGCCGCGGATCGCGTTGCCGCAGGTCGGCGGCGCGCACCGCGAGCGATCGGGCGCTCGCCTCGTCCCGCTCGCGGTTGGCGACGCGGCGCAGGTACTCGGCGAGGCCGCCGCCCGCGAGCGCGAGGACGAGCAGGACGGCGAGCGCCGCCGCGAGCATGCCGCGGCGCCGCGAGGTGCGCCTGGCCAGGGTGGCGGCGGCCTCCAGGTACTCGCGTTCCAGCGGGATCAGCGTGACGTGCCGGCGTCCGGCCGCCGCCCAGCGGAGCGCCCGGTCAAGGCCGGACCCGTGCAGCAGGTCGCCGGGTTTGCGGCCGAGGCGGTCCCACGCCCGGGCGGCCTCGGTGAGCCGCCGGTGGACGGGCAGGCCGTCGCGGTCCTCGGCCACCCACTCACGCAACCTCGGCCATGCCTGGATCAGCGCCGGGTGGGCCAGCGTGAACGCGGCGCCGGTCTCGACGACGAGCCCGGCGGCGCCGTACACGCCGAGCAGCGACGCGGCGGGGCCGTCGCCGGAGACGCCGGGCAGTTCCTCGCGCGGTACGTGCCTGATCGTCTCCTCGCCGTCCTCCGAGGCGCCCACCATCCGCAGGAACACCTCCGGCGCGACGGCGCGCTCTCCATCGGAGAGCTCCTGGTAGAGCTCTTCGGCGAGCGTTCCGAGGTCCGGCTCGCCGGCGCGTGCGGCGTCCGGTGGCCGCACCCCGGCCGCGACCACCCCACCGTCCGCGAGCAGTGGATCCCCGTCCGAGCCGTCCGCCGCCCCGCCCCGGCCGGCCATGCCGCCCAGCAGGGTCAGCAGGAGAGCACGCGCCGAGGGCCGCGCCTCCGCCTCGCGCGCCAGCGCGCCGGCCACCGCGCTCCTGAGCGGGTCCGCCAGGACGCCGACGTCGGGCCGCAGGTGCAGCACCTTGGTGACGACGGCGAACGGATCCCGCTCGGAGACGGCGTCGTGGCCGGTCGCGGCGAACAGGACGGTCAGCCCGAAGGCCCAGATGTCGGCGGCGGCCGAGGCCTCGCGTCCGGCGAAGAGCTCGGGAGCCATGTAGTTCGGCGTGCCCATGATCGGACCGGTGGTCGTCCCCGGGGCTCCGAGCTGCCGGGCCACCCCGAAGTCGATCACTCGGGGGCCGTCGGGGCCGAGGATGATGTTGTCCGGTTTGAGGTCACGGTGGACGATGCCGACCTGGTGGATGGCCGTGAGGGCGGTGGCGACGCCGATGGCCAGCCGCAGCAGCAGATCCCCCTCGTACGGCCCGGTGCGGCCGATCACCTGACGCAGGTTCGGCCCGGCGACGTACTCGCTGACGATGAAGGGCTCCGGGACGTCGGTCCTGGCCTCGAGCACCCTGGCCGTGCAGAACGACGCCACCCGCTGGGCCGCCACCGCCTCCTTGGCCAGCCGGGCGCGCGAGGCGGGGTCGTCCAGCCGGGGCACCTTGACCGCGACGCGCTCTCCCTGCTCGCCGTAGGCCTCGTAGACGACTCCCTGGCCGCCCGCGCCGAGCCGTCCCGCCAGCCAGTAGCCGCCCAGCCGCTGCGGATCGGACGGGGTGAGCGGCGACAGGGCCATCGGGTCCTCCCGTGATATATGAAGGCTTGCGGTTACCGGACGTCTGACGCACCTCACCGGAGATTGTCATGGAATTTCGGATCATGGGGTCGTTACAGGTACAGGACGGCGCGCAGGACCGTACCCCGACGGCCCCCAAGCACCGGGACCTCCTGGCGGTCTTCGTCCTGAACGCGCGGCGCCCCATGACGCTCGCCCGGCTGCGAGGCCTGCTGTGGCCGCGGGAGGACGGCGACCGGTCCGACTCCCTGCTCCGGGGCTACATCGGCCGGCTCCGGCAGTCGCTCGGCAAGGACGTGATCACGACCACGTCCGGCACGTACACGCTGGCGATCGAGGAGGACCGGCTCGACGTCCACCGTTTCCGGCGGCTCGTGGAGCGAGGGCTGCGCGCCGCGCGGGAGGGCCAGGACGACCAGGCCCGATCCCACCTGCGCGAGGCGCTCGACCTGTGGCGGGGTCCCGTCCTGGAGGACGTCGACCCCGACGGGCAACGATGGGTGGAGACCACGGCCCTGCGCGAGGAGCTGGAAGAGCTCCGCCTGCTCGCCGTCGAGCGGAGCGTCGACCTCGACCTCAAGGCCGGGCACCACCGCGAGCTCGTCCCCGACCTGCGGCAGCTCACCAGATGGCATCCGATGTGGCAGCGCTTCCACGGGCAGTACATGCTCGCGCTCTACCGCAGCGGCCGCCGCGTCGAGGCGTTGGAGGCCTACACCCGGCTGCGTGAGGCGCTCGACGAGGGGCACGCCCTCGAACCCGACCCCGCGCTGCAGCTCCTGTACCACCGGATGCTCCACGACGACGTCTCGCTGCACGTCTCCGCCGGGCCGCCCGTGCTGCTGCCCTACGACGTCGCCCACTTCACCGGCAGGCAGGACCTGCTGGAACGGCTCGACCGGCTGACCGCCGACCCGGCCGCGCCTGCCACGGTCGTCGTCCACGGCCAGGCGGGCGCGGGCAAGTCGGCGCTCGCCGTGCACGCCGCCTGGCGCGGGCGCGACCGCTTCCCCGACGGCGTGTTCTACGCCGACCTTCGCGGCGACCACGGCCGGCCGGTCGACCCCGGCGCGGTCCTTTCGGACTTCCTGCGCTGGCTCGGCTGCCCGGCGCAGGCCATGCCCGCCACGCTGGAGCACCGCGCGCGGCTGTTCCGCGCCTACACCGCCGACCGGCGGCTCCTGCTGCTGCTCGACAACGCCGCCGACGAGGGCCAGGTACGGCCGCTGCTGACCTCCTGCCCGGCGTTCGTCACCAGCCGGTCCGCGCTCGGTGGCCTCACCGACGCCGTGCGGCTCCCCGTGGACGTGCTCGGCGACGACGACGCGCTGGAGGTGCTGGTCAAATTGATCGGCCCCGAGCGCGCGTCCGCCGAACGTCCCGCCATGGTGAGGCTCGGCCGCATCTGCGGCGGCCTGCCGATCGCCCTGCGCATCGCCGGAGCGCGGCTCGCCGCGCGGCCGGCGTGGACGGTGGAGCACCTCGCCGGGCTTCTCGACGACGAGCACCTGCGGCTCGATCTGCTGCACTCGGGCGACCAGACCGTGCGGAGCGTGTACTCGATCGGCTACGAAGGGCTGCCCGACAAGGCCCGGCGCATGCTGCGGATGCTCGGGGCGATCTCCGCGCCCGACTTCGCCGACTGGGTCGCCGCGCACTTCGGTGACGAGGCCGAGACCCTGGTCGACGCGGGCCTGCTGGAGACCCACACCATCGACGTGGCCGGCCAGGTCCGCTACCGGATGCACGACCTGACCCGGCTGTACGCGCGCGAGCAGCTGATCGCCCAGAGCGGCGAGAACGCCGTCCGCGACACGCTCATCGGGCTGCTGAGCGTCGTCATGACCAGAGTCCAGGCCTCCCGGTTCCCCCTCCTGTCCACCGGACCCGCCGACCACCCCCTCCCGGCCACCCCCCTCCAGCCCCTCCCGGCCCGCCCGGGTTCGCGCTCGCAGACCTTCGTCACCACCGACATCCGCAAGTCGGTGACCTGGCTGCTGGCCGAACGCGACTTCCTCACCGGCCTCGTGGAGGACCTGCACAAGGCCGGGCTGTGGGACGGCGCCCGGCGGCTCGCCCACCTGCTCGTGCCGTTCCTCGAACGCCACCGGTTCCTCGACGCCTGGCGCCACATCGGCGAGCTCGCCCTGGACGCGGCACGCCAGGTCGGCGACTCCCGCGCCGAGGCGCTGGCGCTGCGCGACCTCGGCGACCTGCACCGGGCCGAGCACCGATGGGACCTCGCCCACGAGCGGCTCCGGCTCGCGCTCAGCATGTTCCTGCGCGCGAGCGCCGCCAAGGACATCGCGCACACCAGGCGCCGGCTCGGCCAGGTCCTGCTGGAGCTGGGCAGGCCCGCGGACGCGGAGCGCAACCTCACCGCCTGCCTCGCCACCTTCGACAGCCACCCCTCCGGCGACGACACCGGTCCGGGTAACCCCGACGGACCGGCGCAGGAACACCGTCCGGGAACGGTGAGGGACACAGTAAGCGCGGCGCACGCCCGCCACACGGCGACGACGACCGATGGCAGAGGGGCCGCGGAGGCGCACCGCGCGCTGGGCATCGTGCTGCACCGCACCGGCCGGCTGGAGGAGGCGGCGGCACACCTCTCCAGGGCGGTGTCCCTGCTGTCCGGCCTGCGCGACCGGCACGGGCAGGCGGACGCGCTGCTCGACCTGGCCTCGGTGCGGATGTCGCAGGAGCTGGTCCCCGAGGCCAGGTCGCTGAGCGAACAGGCACGGGGCATCGCCGTCCGGCTCGGCGACCGGCTCCTCGACGCCGCCGCGCTGATCACCCTCGCCGAGGTCAACCTGGCCGAGGGCGCCGTGGACCGGGCCGGGGAACTGGCCGGCGAGTCGCTGGAGATCTTCCAAAGTGTCGCGGACGACCGCGGCCGATCCAGAGCCCTGGACATCCTCCGCCGAACGGGCAACCCTCACCGCTGACCCGTCCACGCCTTCATCCAACGACGGCGCCCACCGGACCTTCGCCGGGGTGCCGGGCACGTAGGCGGGCGGCGGCCGTGCTGGGGTGAGCGGGCACGGCGGCGTTAGCGGGTGCGGCGGCCATGGTGGGGTGAGCGGAAGTTCAACATTTCCTCAACACGGGCCGACCTACCTTCCTCTCACACCGGCACGAGAGAGGAACCCGACATGATCTCCATCCCCACCCGTCTGCGCACCGGTATCGCCGCCCTCGCCATCCTGGGCGCCGGCTCGGCGATGACGCTGGCCGTCACCCCGGTCGCCGACGCGGCCACCAGCCCCGCGACCACCACGATCAGGCTGGCCGCCGCGCCCGCGCTCACCGGCACGGCCGGCAGTGCCAGCACGGCCGATGGCGCCGGCACGGCCGGGGCGTCGGAGGCCGGCACGGCCGCGGCGACGAGCTGGGCCACCGCGGCCGCGCCCGCGAGCCTTCTGAAGAGCGTCCGGCGCAACTGCGGCTGGGTCACCTGCTCCTGGTACATGTCCAAGAAGGTCACCAGAAACCTCAAGGACATGATGGGAGCCGGCACCACGTTCACGACCGGAGCCGCCTACATGATCTGCAGCAAGATCTCCCACCCCATGGGGATCGCGGTCTGCGCGGCGGCCATCCTCACCAAGGGCGCCTCGGCCGCCTACCACATCACCGCCGCCGCCAACCGGGGCGGATGCGTCGTCACCCGCGTCAACGCGGCGTACCTGGTCTCCAGCATCCCCCCGCTCACCTTCGCCAAGGGTGTCACCTTCGACGACGTCCCGTTGAGCAACAAGTACTGCGACGCCCGCTGACGTCGAGCCGCCGGCGGGGGCCGGCAGCGGGTACTCAGAAGGTGGGGCGGGTGGCCACGGCCACCCGCCCCACCGCCGTTCCGGCACCGGCATCAACAGGGGTGCGCCGCCTCTGACGCCTTCCTCAGAGGAAGGACCGGTCAGAAGGCGAAGCCGCCGGGGCGGTCGTTGCGGTCGGCGAGGAGGCCGGCCAGCGTGGAGATCGCGATCTCCGGCGGTGTCTTCGAGCCGATGTTGAGGCCGATGGGCCGGTGCACGCGGGCGATCTCCCCGGGCGGCACGCCGAGCGCGGCCAGCGCCGCCACGTGCGGTGCGGTGTGGCGCGGGCTGCCCATCACGCCGATCCACCGGCAGGGGAAGGCGAGCAGTTCGTGCAGCACCGCGCCCAGCTCGGGACGGTCGTGGTCGGTGAGCACCACGTCGGCGGCTCCGTCGAGCCAGGCGGGCACCTTGGTCACCACCTCGGCGCCGGGCATGCCATCGGCCGCGATGCGCTCGGCGCGCTCGGAGTCGGGCTCCAGCAGGACGCACCTGAACCCGATGTCGGCCCCGTACCGGAGCAGGTGCCCGGCGACCGGAGAGGCGAACACGGCGACGAGCACCCGCTCGTCCCCCTGCGACGCGCCGACGGCCCCAGACGCCACCTCACCATGCGCGACGGCACAGGCCAGGTCCGTTCCGTGGTCGTGATCACGCCAGTGGTCGTGCCCGTCCCTCTGGCCGTAGTCGTGCCCGTGATCGTGGTCGTGGTCGTGGCCCTGGTCGTGGTCCTGGTCGTCATGCGAGTGGCCCATAGCCGCAGTCTCGCACCCACTCCCGCACCCCGCACAGCACCCGCCGGGCCTGTGCACGGCCCCGCTCACCGCCTGTGGCGTCCGGGCAACGGCTGCCCGGTCCGGCGCGGACTCCTCAGAGGGGGCATCACCGCGCGGATCACTGACCTATCGTGTGACGCTGCGGAGGGAACCAAGGGAAGGCGGGCGACGGCGTGCGGGATGTCGAAGGAGCGGCGTGCGGAAGCTGATGGTGCGGGCCTGGCGGGTCCTTCGCCCCGTCCAGTGGCGGGTGCTGTGGTTCACTCACGCGAAGTTCATGGTCGGGGTCACCGGAGTCGTGCGCGATGCCGAGGGCAGGGTGCTCCTGGTGAAGCACCGGTTCTGGCCGGAGGGCCGCCAGTGGGGCCTGCCGGGCGGCTTCGCCAGGAAGTCCGAGACCTTCGAGGACACTCTGGTCCGTGAGGTCCGCGAGGAGACCGGGCTGGACATCCGGGTGTGGCGCCTCACGCAACTCAACAGCGGCTATCGGCTGCGGGCGGAAGTCGCCTTCGAGGCCGAACTCACGGGCGGCGCGATCAGCCTCGACTCCTTCGAGATCATCGAAGCCGGCTGGTTCACCCCCGACACCCTGCCCCCCGGCCTCCAGGAACCCCACCGCCTCCTGATCAACGGCCCTCTACCCCCGAACGTCTGACCTCTCCGACCGTCGTCCGTGACCACGCGGCCAACCGCAAGAAACGCGGCTCCCGTGGCGGCCGCCCGATCAGTCATGACGTCGACCTCTACAAGCAGCGCAACGGTGGAACGCTGCATCAACAGGATCAAAGAGTGGCGCGGGCCGGCCTTCCGCTTCGACAAGACATCCGGCAGCTACCTAGCCGGCCTCCACCTACGCGGAGCCGTCTTGTGGATCCGAAGCCTCTGACCCACCTGAAGATTCGAACTCCGTACAGCCTTGGCAGCTGCGGTTGGCAGGGACTTCGAAGATGAGTCCGAGACCGTCCTCTTCGTCCCAGTGTTCTCCGACCTCGACGAAGCCGAAGCCGGCGATCGTGGCCAGGGACGCCACATTATCGGGGCTAATGGTCGCGCGCACGGTCTCGACCGCCGGTTCGGCCGCGGCCCGACGCAGCAACTCGATCAGGATGGCTCGGCCATACCCCTGGCGACGGAAGTCAGGAGCAACCGCGTAGCCGATCTCTACCATGCCCGCCTCATCGGGTGGTCCGTGAAACCCGGCATGACCGATGACGATACCTTCAGGCCCGGTCACCACCTGCCGCACCATCCACTGTGCGTGCCGGGGATCGGCGGCCATCTGGTCGATCCGCAACCGCCACAGCCACCGTGCTCTGTCTGTCACAAAGTACTCGGTCAGAGCGACCCCAGCCGTGTTGCTGGCTGCGGGCAGGTCCCCATCGAGCAGAGCGGACATCACAGCGCGCGACAACTCGACAAAGCGCACATGCTTCGAACTGGTGGGGAACGACGTCTGGCGATCGGCTTCATCTGTCACAGTGCGGAGGGTCGCAGAATGTCCGACAGACATCCAACGAATTTTGGAGTGATTGATCAACCGGACGTGCTCACGACAGCATCCGCCACCACGAGCACCAACCGTTGCAAGATCATGTCGGCGTGTGCCGTGCCAAAACTCGTGTACTGGCTCCAAGACCTCAGCGATCATCGCCTGCATCGACCGATCGAAGACACCCCCATCGCCCACGACCCGAACCTGTCATGGACAGTGGACCACGGCCCGTACTCGGCAGGCAGATCCCGCCACGGGCTGCCCGTACGAAAGCGCCGCATCACCGCATCGAACTGCTACCGCAGGTCCGGGGTCGGGCCCCGCTCACCCAGCGGCAGGTGCGGCTCGATCAAGAACCATTCATCGTCCGTAAGCTCTCCACGCGCCATGACGACGGCCTATCAGGAGCGGGAACCACAGTGCGGGGAATCCCTATGATCTCGACTCCGTACAGGCCTTAGAGGGCCTTGAGGAACTTGGCGGCGATGGGGGCGGCCGTGGCGCCACCGCTGCCGCCGTTCTGGACGAATACCGCGAAGGCCAGCGAATCGCGATAGCCGATGAACCACGCATGGGAGGACGCGCCCTGGACCTCGGCCGTGCCGGTCTTGCCGAAGGTCCCGGCGGGCAGCCCGGCCCGCGCGGCGGTGCCCTGGGTGACGACGGCGCTCATCATGGTGCGGAGCCCGGCGGCGATGCCCGGGTCCAGCGGCACCGGGGCCGGTAGCCCGGCGGGCGGGGAGTCGGTCATGACGGCGGGCTTCCACGTGCCGCTCGCGACGGCGGCGGCGACCTCGGCCATGCAGAGCGGGCTACCTTGCACCGAGTTCTGCCCGATGGCGTCGGCGCCCAGGTCGTCCAACGCCGTGTACGGCCGGATGCGGCAGGTGCTCAACCCCGGCTTCTCGCGGAAGCCGAACCGGTCGGCGGCCTCGGCCCGCAGGCGGTCGTCGCGCAGCCGCTCGTACGCCTGCCGGACGAACGTCGTGTTGCACGAGAACGCGAACGCCATGGTCAGCGTCACGGTGCCGTGGTCGGCGCCGCCGTCGTTGTGGAAACTGCGGGCGTTCGGGATGGTGTAGGTGCCCGGGCAGGCAACCTGCGCGTCCGGCGCGAGCCCCGAACGGAGCAGCGCCGCGGCGGTCACCACCTTGAACGACGACCCCGGCGGATACAGGCCGTTGAACGCCCGTTTCCCACCGAGTGTGTCGGCCACGGCCCGCACCTGCCCGCTCTGCGCGTCCAGCGCGACGATCGCCGCCGGCCGGCCGACGCCGTCCAGGGCCCGCGCCGCTGCCTTCTGCACCGGCTCGGAGATGGTCGTCCGCGTCGCCTGCGGCGCCGTGTCCGGGGTGGCCAGCAGGACCTTCCCGGACGGGACCTCCTCGATGGCCAGGCGGACGGCGGTCACGCCCAGGCCGGGGAAGTAGTCCCCGGCCCTGCTGTCCGCGGGAAACGGCCTGCCCTCACGGGTGAGCGCGGCCGGCCGGGCCACCTTGGTCTCCTTCAGCCGCAGCGCGCCGCCGTCCTTGAGCGAGGGGTGCAGCGTCTCGGGACCCCAGACCACCCTCCACGTCCCGTCGCGCCGCGCCAGGCGAAGCACCGAGGCGAAGTCCCACCGGCCGAGGCCGGTCACCTGGCGGGTCCCCTGGAACGGCACCTCCGCGGCGTCGGCGCCCTGGAGGCGCGGCGTGCCCGGGGTCAGGGCGAGCGAGGCGATGTGAAGCTCGGCGCTGAACCGCCGGTGCCGGTCGGCGAAGTCCGCCGGAGGATCGGCCACCAGCCCGGCCATGGCGGCGAAGTCCCCGGCCCGCCAGGCGGCGAAATACCGGGCCGCCACCACGTCCGGGCCCTCCTGCGAGACGGGGGGCGCCGGGGCGGACGAAGCAGGGACGACCGGCGGGTCGGACGGCGCGGCCGTCACCAGAGGGTCGGGTACCTCAGGGACCGACGTGGCGGAATTCTCAGGCGCGGGCTTGGATGTGGAGGGCGTCAGCCCGGCGCTGTGGGTGGGCAGCGGGGACCGCCGCCCGCTGTTCCGCGACGCCTCCAGCGAGTCGGGGGCGGTGAGCATCGCGACCACGCCGAAGACGACGATCAGCACCACCGCCCCGACCATGACCAGAGGCCACCGAGTACGCATGCGCCTCCACCACCGGCATCCAAGGGCCTGAGAACGGGAAAACGATCACAAAAACCATATCCCGCCCAACCGACATTTCCGCCCCCATCACCCCACGTCAGGCCCCTAACCCCCATTACCTCCCGACCATCCCGATCGATGACACTTTGCACTCACCGCTGATATCCGCGCCGGTGGTGGTGACGTCCAAAGATCACTCGGCTGATGTCATGTGACCATCGGCCGGCGTATCACCAGGCCCGGCGAAGGTGAGCCTGGCCCCGTGGATCACCGGGATCAAATCGCGAGGCAGCGGGCGAGTACGGCTTCATGTACGGGCTGCTGCCTGGAGGTCATGGTCGCGGGCGCCGCGACCATGACTGTCAGACTTGCAGGTCAGACAGAGAGGGCCGCCGCCGCTTCCCGGTAGATGACATCCGGGTCCTGCGACAGCCACGCCTTCACCTGGCGGCTCCAGTCGTCGGCGAGCACCTCGGGCCGGTCCCCTTCGATGCCGTCCAGGGCCGCCGCGACGATCACCTCGGGGGCGCTCTTGTCGCCCTCGTACCAGGCCATCATGTCGGTGTCCGCGGCGCCCAGGTGCAGGCCCGTCACCAGGGTGCGCTGGCCGGCCAGCTCCAGGCGGACGTTGTTGGTGAGCGCCCACTCGGCCGCCTTGGCCGCGTGGTACGCGCCCGCACCGTCGACGGCGAGCCACGAGATCGCGGACAGCACGTTGAGGATCGCGCCGTCGGCCACCTGGGGCGCGAAGGCGCGGATCACGTTGAGGGCGCCGTAGAAGTGCGTGTCCATCTCGCGGCGGATCACATCCAGGTCCCCGGTGACCAGGTTCGCCCCGGTCGAGATTCCCGCGTTGTTGATGACGATCGTGACATCAGGTGCCGCCGCCGCCGCGGCGGCGATCGACGCCGGATCGGTGACGTCGAGGCGCAGCGGGACGACCCCTGGCACGTCGATGAGCTCCGGGCGGCGGGCGGTCGCGTACACCTTGCCGGCGCCGCGGTCGAGAAGGGAAAGGGCGAACTGCCGGCCCAGGCCGCGGTTGGCGCCGGTGACCAGCACGTGTGCTCCGTTGATTCGCATGTCGGATAACGTAGAACCTGACGTTGACGTCAGAGGCAAGTCTTGTGACGGAGGTCACGGTGCGTATCGGAGATTTGGCGGCGCAGTCAGGCGTCAGCGTGCGGGCCCTGCGCTACTACGAGGAGCAGGGGCTGCTGGAGGCGAACCGGAGCGGCTCCGGGCAGCGCCACTACCCCGAGTCCGCGGCCGACCGGGTCCAGCTGATCCAGACGCTCTACGCGGCCGGCCTGTCCAGCCGGACCATCGCCGAGCTGCTGCCCTGCGTCGAGGCCAGGGTCAACACTCCGGAGTCGCGGGCCCGGCTGGCCGCCGAGCGTGATCGCATCGACGCCCAGATCGCCGCGTTGACCCGTACCCGTGACCACCTCGACGCGGTCATCCTGCTCTGCGGAAGCCCGGCCAGCGGCTGTACCTACATCCCCGACCAGGACATAGCCGCTCAGGCGAACCACTCCGCGACGCCGTGATCGCGGCGGCACGCACCACCGGATCGCACCCGCCACGACGGGAACCGAGGTCTGCCGATAAACCCAGTTGCGACCTCTACCTGGGTGACCCATGCTGGCGGCCATGCTGATCCGAGAGGCGATGCCGTACGACTGGCCCAAGATGTGGGCCTTCATGGAGGGCATCGTGCGTGCGGGTGAGACCTTCTCCTGGGATCGGGGCACCACCGAATCTGAGGCCCGTCAAATGTGGTTCCCGAAGCCGCCGGGCCGCACCTTCGTCGCCGTGGACGCGGATGGAACCGTCCTGGGCACAGCCAACAGCGTCCGCAACCACCGTGGCGGCGCCGCACACATCGCCAGCGCGAGCTTCATGGTCGATCCGGACCACTCCGGCCGGGGCGTCGGCCGGGCACTCGGCGAGCATGTCCTGGAGCAGGCACGCAAGGACGGCTTTCGAGCGATGCAGTTCAACGCCGTTGTGGAGACCAACACCCGAGCGGTGGCACTGTGGAGGTCACTCGGCTTCCAAGTGATGACCACCCTCCCCGACGGCTTCAACCACCCGATCCACGGCTACGTGGGACTGCACATCATGTACCAGCAGTTTTGAGCCAACTGACGCATGCACCAGGTGCCGTGTGCCGGCCACCCACCCTGCCGCGGGGCCACTCTGGTGATGATCCAGATCAGCGATCTCTACCAAACCACCGCCGAAGGTCCACGGAACACGCGTTAAGCGTGTAGCCGGGTTTGCCTTTCCAGTATGCGAATGACTCCGTGACGGGTATTGCCCAGCGTGAGTCCCTGCCTGGACAACATCTGAGCGGCAGGGCCTTCGCCTTCGCCGATGAGGGCGAGCAGCAAGTGCTCGGTTCCGATGTGGATGTTCCCCATGTCGGCGGCCGCATGGCGCGCAAGCTCCAATATCCGTTCCATTCTGGGATGGAACGGCCGGGTCTCAGGTGGTCGGCCGACGATGGATTCGCCGTACGTCTCCAACTCTTCCTGCATGCTCAGCGGATCGGCCACAAGCTCGAACAGCGCGTCCGCGGCGAGGGACCGGCGAAAGTCGATCAATGCCAGCAGAAGATGTTCGGGGAGTACGCACTCTCGGCCAAGCCTCTCGGCTTCGCCTCTGGCCAGCTCAAGAACCTGCAGCGCGTGGTCTGTGAGGAGGCGATCCAACGGCCACCCGAGAACGCGTCTACGCCTGAGCATCCTCCGCATGATCATTTGGGTGTCTCCTCCGGTCCACGCCTCTCATGGGTCTGCCGCATCGGCGTACCTCCCGTCTCACCGACCGTGTCCTCATCCCGGCGCCGACGCAGAGGGTCGATGGTCGGCGAATAAGGCGCCGTCCTGCGACACCCCGCGCGCTTTCCTCTCGCGAACGCGGGCTCACCGTCACATCATGAGTCGCCGGAGCTCAGCCGGTGAAGCGGCCCTTCTTGACGCCGTCCAGAAACGCCGACCATTCGCCGGGACTGAAGATCAACGCCGGACCGTCCGCGTTCTTGCTGTCCCGCACCCCGATGATCCCGGGCAGACCAATGGCGACCTCGACGCAGTTGCCGCCGCTGTTGCCGCTGCGCGAACTCTTCTTCCACATGGCCTCGGAGAGGGAGGTCGAGGTCAGGTCTTCTGCATCCATGAGGCTTCTGCTTTCTTGATCATTTCGAGCGATTCGCCTGGACGATATGCCTGTGCTCGTATCGTGTCATACCGCCCTAAGATCACGGAAACAACTTTTGGCTCCGCGGAGACTTCACCTGTCCCTGCGGACTCTATGGACACCGTCGTCGGAGCGTCCGCCAGTTCGGCGATCGCGAACCCCGACATCAGACCGTCCGTGCAAGGAGTGTCATGGGGAACGAGTTGCACCGTGACATGGCGGAAGCTCGCAACGGCCGCGAGGTGCGAAGCCTGTTCCCGCATCGTCTCGGGACCGCCGACAGGGCGGCGGAGCACCCATTCGTCTATCAGTACCCACACAATGGGTGGGTCGTCTCTGTCCAGGATGAGGCTTCGCTGCATGCGAGTCTGGACCTGCTCCTCTACCTGTTGCTCGGGCGTGGCCAGGTGGCCACGGAAGACGGCACGTGCGTATGCCTCGGTCTGCAGCAGACCGGGAATCAGGAGGGGGTCCCACGTGCGTAGGGCCACAGCTTGAGGTTCGATTTCCTCCTGCCAGCGCAAGAACCATTCTGGCCCGGACGCGGACTCGATGATACGGCGAAATAGCCGGGCAAATCGCTTACTCTCGGACAGGCCGAACGCACGATCACATCCTTCCGCGAAGTCGAGCTGCGGCTTTCGATTGCCCGTCTCAATATGTCCGATAAGCGAAGGTGAACACCCGAGACGTTCAGCGAGGCGCGCCTGCGACAGCCCTTTCCCCCTTCGACAACGGGCCAGTTCACGCCCGAAACGCTCAGTCGGGGACATACGCGAGTCAAGATCGTTCATCGTACGCACCTCCGCTTGGCTTATCGTTTGCCGACTGGCATCGACAGGATAGTGACAACCTCTACATGGCGAGGGGTTATTAGTCGAGGGTTGTCGACCAACTTCATGCTCCAATTGGCTGACCTACAGGCACTCTAGGCATGCACCAAAAGCCACAAAGAAAGATCGTGACAATAGTCCGACACTCTCCCACGTCGATGGAGCCCGGTATGACAGGCCGAAGTCTGGAACGCCTCCGATCTCGTAGCAGCGTCGGCATCTCGTCGAACGGGCCGCCTCCTGCTCGGTCGGTGAGGGAGCAGCAGTACTACCACTTGGTTCGGCCGGCGTGGAGTCTCAACCGGCGGGGACTGCGCGCGGCGGTGGAATTGCCGCTGAAGACCGAGCCTGTGGTGGTGGTGCCGCGGACGGCGACGAGCGCGCTGCGGGTCATGGCGTGCAGCGTCAGGGGGATATGGGTCTACACCTAGGGCCGGGGTCCGGATCAGCGGGTGAGGGTGGTGGCCGACGACGCGGCCGAGCGGGTCTGGGAGGTCGTGCAGTGAGGACCATGGGTGGCCTGCTCGGCAGGGTCGAGGTCCTGGGGCTGAGCAGACCGGTGAAGATCGCGCGGGAGTATGTGCGTTCGGTGCTGCAGGTGGCCGGACGGCGGGACCTGGACGAGGTAGAGGTCCTGGTCAGTGAGGTCGTCACGAATGCCGTGCGGCATTCGGACTCGGGGCGCCGGCCGGGCGGCGTGGTGGCGGTCCGGGTGTACGACGACGGCGAGACGGTACGGGTCGAGGTCACCGACGAGGGATCGCCCGGCGGCATACCGATGGTCCCGGTACAGGCCGAGCCGTTCAGCGAGAGCGGCCGGGGGTTGTGGCTGGTCCGGGAGTTGTCCACGTCGTGGGGCTGGAGCCAGGACGCCAAGGGCCACACGGTCTGGTTCGAGCTCCGGCCATGACAGGCCGACTCGGTGCGGCGGATGTCCCGGCAGCGGCCGCCCCTGCGTACCGGGGTCGGTCATCGGCCAGTGACAGGTTCCCCCTCAAGCCGGGGCGGCGGCGCGGTGGCTTCCCCCGGCCGATTCGCCGCTCCATCCAAGTGCGCGCCGGCCGAACTGTGCGAATGAGGGTCGCCGCCGCGATTCCTTTCTCGGTGCCGAGAGGTCTACCTGTTGTGAGCCGAGGACCACCCGCGACCGCGGGGGCGATGCCTGGTTCGCCGAGGACTGCGAGAGGATCGAAGACGATGGAGAGTAAGCAGGAGCCCGTGGCCACCCGGCAGCTGAGCCGGGCCTTCGCCAGCACCCGGGCCGTGCTGGCCAAGGTCGGACCCGGCCGGTTGGACGCGGCGACGCCGTGCGCGTCGTGGGACGTGCGCGCGCTGATCAACCATTTCGTCGGCTCGGCCCGGTGGGGCGCTTCCGCCGTCATGGGCGCCGGTTATGAGGCCACCGACGAGGACTACGCGGCCGGCGACTTCCTCGCCCACTATGACGATGGCATCGACCTCGCGCTGGCGGCTTTCGGGGCCGACGGCGTTCTGGAGAAGAGGCTCGAGCTGGCGTTCGGCGGGTTCTCCGGTGCGGACCTGATGAATATGGTGGTCAGGGACCAGTTCGCCCATGGGTGGGACCTCGCCCGAGCCATCGGGCACCACACCGACCTTGATCCCGAGCTCGCCGGTGAGCTCCTCGTCCAGGCCCGGGCCGAGATCCTCGACGCCTACCGTGGGCCTGAGGGAGAGGCCATCTTCGGGCCCTCCGTCGAGGCCCCTGCCGGCGCGTGCGCGGCCGACCGGCTGGCCGCCTTCCTCGGCCGCTCCCTATGACCGGAGAGTGATCGTGACCTGTGGCGGAATCTGACCAGGAGACCGTCGTGCCCGTCGTGCCCGACGGTGAGGCGTTCGTCAGGGACGCCGAGCCGTTCCGGCGGGAACTGCTGGCGCACTGCTACCGCATGCTCGGCTCGGTGGACGATGCCACCGATGCGGTCCAGGAGACCTATCTGCGTGCCTGGCGTTCCTACGGCGCGTTCGAGGGCCGGTCATCGGTGCGCACCTGGCTCTACCAGATCGCCACCAACGCCTGCCTGACCGCGCTGGGGCATCACAGCAGGCGAGTGCTTCCTTCCGGCCTCGGCGGTCCGGAACCGGACTCCGAGGCCGCCCCGGAACCGGCCGGACCCGATGTCAGCTGGCTTCAACCGGTCCCCGACGCACTCGTCGGCCCCGAGACGGCCGACCCCGCGTCCATCGTCCTCGGGCGGGAGGACCTGCGACTGGCGCTGGTCGCCGGCCTGCAGTACCTGTCAGGGACGCAACGGGCCGTGCTCATTCTGCGGGATGTGCTGTCCTTTCCCGCCGCCGAGGTCGCCGTCATGCTGGGCACCACCACAGCGGCGGTCAAGAGCGCGCTGCAACGCGCCCGCGCCCGGCTCCGGGACCTGGCCCCCGCGGCCGGCGAGATCGTCCCGCCCACCGAACCGGGTGCCCGTGCGCTGCTCGACCAGTACGTCGCGGCCTTCCAGAACGCCGACGCGCCGGCCCTGGAACGGCTGCTGCGCCGGGACGCCACCCTGGAGGCGACGCCCTTCAAGACGTGGTTCGCCGGCCGCGCGACCTGCGTGCCCTACCTCCGTACCCGGATTCTCGGATCGCCCGGTGACTGGCTCATGCTGCCGACCGGCGCCAACGGGCAGCCCGCGGCGGTGGCCTACACCCGTGACGGACACGGCGCCTACCAGGCGTACGGCATCGTGGTGCTCACCGTCACCGGCGCGGGCATCAGCCAGATCATCTCGTTCCACCAACCGGGCCTGGTCGCCACCTTCGGCTTCCCGCCGACCGTCGTCCGCTGAGTCAGGTGGAGGGGGCCACGTCGGGGGTGCGTTCGAGGTCGCCGGTCTCGCCGGCGTGGAGGGCTCGGCGGCCGAAGTACACCACGTATGCCAGGAAGGCGGCCTCGGCGAGCACCCCGATGCCGATGCGTGCCCAGGTGGGCAGCGGCGACGGCGTCACCAATGCCTCGATCAGCCCGGACACCAGCAGTACCACGACCAGGCCGAGGGCAACGCTGACGACGGCTCGTCCTTGCTCGGCGAGCGCCTCCGCGCGTTTCCGCGGACCGGGGTCGATGACCGTCCATCCGAGCCGCATGCCGACGGCGGCGGCGAGGAAGACGGCGGTGAGCTCCAGCAACCCGTGCGGGGTGATCAGGCCGAAGAAGATGTCCAGCCGGTCGCGTGAGGCCATGAGACCGGCGGAGATGCCGACGTTGGCGGCGTTCTGCCACAGGATGTACGGGATGGGGATGCCCAGGAGGACCGACATCGCGATGACCTGCATCGACACCCATGCGTTGTTGATCCACACCTGCCCGGCGAACGCCCCGGCCGGGTGCTCGGAGTAGTAGTCGGCGAAGTCGTGCTCGACGAGCTGCTTGATCTGTTCGGGTCCGGCGATGGCGGCCTGGACGTCGGCGTTGCGTGCGACCCAGAAGCCGAGCACGACCGAGACCGCCAGGAAGACGGCGGCCGAGCCGGCCCACCACCAGCGGGCACGGTAGGCGACCACGGGGAAGGAGACGGTGAAGAAGCGGATGAACTCCCGCCAGGCGGGAGTGTGGGCGCCGGTGACGGCCGAGCGCGCCCGTGCGACCAGCGCCGACAGCCGGCCCACGAGGAGCTGGTCGGAGCCGGACCTGACGATGGACAGGTGGGTCGCCACGCGCTGGTAGAGGTCGACCAGTTCGTCGACCTCAGGGCCGGTCAGTGAGCCGCGGTGCCGCACCAGGGTCTCGAGCCGGTCCCACGTCGGCTTGTGCACGGAGACGAACGCGTCGATGTCCACGCACGAAAGCCTATTGGCCCGGTGGATAGGGTGGGGGCGTGGCAGATGTGGTGACCGGTGAGGCCGTCGTCGTCGAGGTGCGGGTGGCCCAGCTGCCGAGCCGCGCGGTGGCCCTGTTGATCGACATGCTGCTGCAGTTCGCGGCCATCGTCGGGCTGTCCCTGCTGCTCGGCATGCTGTCGGTGGTCACCGAGGAGGCCTTCGCGATCGCGCTGACGATCCTGCTGACCGCCCTGGTCATGGTCGGATACCCGGTCATCTTCGAGACGCTGAGCCGCGGGCGCAGCCTGGGCAAGCTGGCGCTCGGGCTCCGGGTGGTGAGCGACGACGGCGGCCCCGAGCGGTTCCGGCAGGCGATGTTCCGCGGTCTGGCCGGGCTGCTGGAGTTCTGGCTGCTGTTCGGGGCGCCCGCGCTGATCGGCTCGCTGGTCAGCGAGCGCGGCAAGCGGCTCGGCGACGTCTTCGCGGGCACCATCGTGATCTCCGAACGGGCCCCGCGCCAGGCGCCGCCGCCCGAGATGCCGCCTCAGCTCGCCGCCTGGGCCACGACGCTGGAGCTGTCGCGGCTTCCGGAGGCGCTCGCCGCCACGGCCCGGCAGTACCTGTCGCGCTGGCACCAGCTGTCCCCCGCCGTCCGCCACGAGATGGGGGTGCGCATCGCCGGGCAGTTCTCCTCGTTCGTCTCGCCGCCGCCCCCGCCCGCCGCGCCGCCCTACGCCTACCTCGCCGCCGTTCTGGCCGAGCGCCGCCGCCGCACGCAGGCGCGGCTCGCCCTCCAGGCGCGGCAGGCGCGCGCGTCGTCGTCCGCTTCTCCCTTCGCCGGCGTGCCGGGTGCGGCGCCCGTTTCCGGGGCGTATCCGGCGCCGTCTTTCCCGCCTTCACCTGCGGCGACACCGCCGACGGCCAGTGGTTTCATCCCTCCCGCCTAGATTTCGCGTCTTCTGCCGCATACATGCCCGAACAGGGGGCACAGGGACGTCCAGCGGGCCACTGGGGCATTGGCCCGCTACGTGGGAACGGGTGTGGCCGGCGCGCATGGGAGAGGACGCGCCGGCCACGCCCATGTTCGGGGTCAGGCGAGCCGGACGCGGGCGTCCAGGAGGGCGTAGGCGACGTCGACCAGGAGGTTGGCGACGACCACGGCCGCCGCCGTGATGAGCACCACCCCCATGATCACCGGCAGGTCGCTGCTCACGAACGCCTGCACGACCGCCTGGCCGACGCCGCCGAGCCCGAAGACCGACTCGGTGACGACCACTCCGCCGATGAGCGTGCCGACGTCCACGCCGAGCTGTGACACCACCGGCGTCAGCGCCGAGCGCAGGCCGTGCCGGACGACGACCCGCCGCTCGGGGACGCCCTTGGCGCGCGCCGTCCTGATGTAGTCCTCTCCGAGCACGTCGAGCATCGAGCCCCGCGTGAGCCGCAGGTAGGTCGCGGCCTGCACGGTGGCGAGCGTGACCCAGGGCAGGATCAGGTGCCGCGCCCACTCGGCCGGGTTCTGGGAGAAGTCCACGTAGGAGTCCGGCGGGAAGATCGGCAGACCCGCCTTGGTGAGCTGGAAGAACAGCAGGTAGAGCAGCAGCAGCCCGATGACGAACGTCGGCATCGAGACGCCGGCGAGCGCCAGGAACGTCATGGCGCGGTCGAGCAGCGAACGCGCCCGGGTGGCGCTGAGCACGCCCGCGCTGACGCCCACGGCGAACCACAGCACCGCGCCGCCGAGCACCAGGGAGAGGGTCGGCGGGAGGTCGGCGGCGACGAGCGTGCCGACCGACTCGCCGTTGAAGTAGGACTTGCCGAGGTCGCCGTGCAGGAGGCGGCCCATGTACTGGCCGTACTGCACGAGGACGGGCTGGTCGAGGCCGAGGTCGCGCCGGATGAGCTCGACCTGTTCGGGGGTGGCCTGGCGGCCGGCCAGCGTGCGTGCCGGGTCGCCGGGGGCCACGAAGAACATGAAGAACGTCCCGAGCGTGACCAGCCACAGGACGATCGCGCCGAGGATCACCCGGCGGATGAGGAAGCGGCGGAACATCGGTCAGCCTCCCGTGGAGTCGTCGTGCGCGCCGGGTTCTCGCCCGTCCGGACCGTCCCCGCCGAGCACTCGCCGGCCCGGATCATCCCCGCCGAGCACTCCCCGGCCCGGACCGTCCCCATCGGTGCCGGTCACGGGGCCGCCGGACGTGGCCGCGCGGGCTCCGGAGGCGGGGGCGGAGGCGGAGGCGGAGGCGGAGGCGGGGCGCCTGTCGCGGGCGCGCCGGCGCAGCAGGCCCCTGCGGCGGCTGAACAGGCGCTCGGTGCGCGGGTCGATGGCGTCGCGGACGCCGTCGCCGAGCAGGTTGAACGCCAGCGTGGCGACCAGCAGCGTGCCCGCGGGGAAGGTGAGGTACCACCAGGCCACCCGGTAGAACCCCTGAGCCTCGCTGAGCAGGTTGCCCCAGGACGGCGTGGGCGGGACGATGCCGAGCCCGAGGTAGGACAGCGTCGACTCGAACACGATGGCGGCGGGCACCAGCAGCGTGACCAGCACGATCACCGGGGCGAGCAGGTTCGGCAGGATGTCGACGACCATGACGCGCGCGTCGCTCGCGCCGAGCGACCTGGCCGCCTCGACGTACTCCCGTTCCTTGATCGAGAGTGTCTGCCCGCGCACGATCCGGGCGATCGCGGCCCAGGAGTAGAACGCGATCACCCCGACCGTGGCGGTCAGGGACGGACCGGCGATGGACACCACCGCGATGGCGAAGATCAGGTACGGGAAGGAGAGCACGACGTCCATCAGGCGCGACAGCAGCGTGTCCACGACGCCGCCGTAGAAGCCGGCGAGCAGCCCGACGGCGACGCCGAGCACGGCCGCGAGCCCGGTGGACAGCACGCCGACGACCAGCGACACCCGCGCGCCGTACAGCACGCGGATGAACAGGTCGCGGCCGAGCCGGTCGGTGCCGAACCAGAACGTGCCGTTCGGCGCCACCGGAAGCCCCTGGTCGGTGATGCCGATGTCGCGGAACTGGTCGTCGGGCCCGTGGCCGCTCCACTGGGCGATCAGCGGCGCCGCCGCGGCGAGCAGGAGCAGGAGCAGCACCACGACCGCCGAAGCCAGGGCGACCTTGTCGGTGCGGATGCGGGCCCAGGCCAGGGCCCACGGGCTGCGCCCGGCGATGGTCCTGCCGGGCACCACCCCGGGCCGTATCTCGGTGAGCGTCACCTCGTCCCCCTTTCTCCCGCCGGCGCTTCTCCGCCGATCGGGTAGTGGCAGGCCGTCAGGTGGGCGCCGCCCTCCAGCGGGGGCTGCCGTTCCGCGCAGAGGTCCCCGGCGCGCGGGCAGCGGGGATGGAAGCGGCAGCCGGACGGCGGGTCGATCGGTGAGGGCACGTCGCCGGTGAGGATGACCCGGCCGCGCCGGTCGGCGGCGTCGGGGTCGGCGACGGCCGTGGCCGACAGCAGCGCGTCGGCGTAGGGGTGGCGGGGGTGCTCGTACAGCTCGTCGGCCTCGGCCAGCTCCACGACCCGGCCGAGGTACATCACGGCGATGCGGTCGCTGACGTGCCGCACCACCGACAGGTCGTGGGCGATGAACAGGTACGTCAGGCCGAACTCGTCCTGCAGGTCCTTGAGCAGGTTGAGGATCTGCGCCTGGATCGACACGTCCAGCGCCGACACCGGCTCGTCGCAGATGATCAGCCGGGGGCGCAGGGCCAGGGCGCGGGCGACGCCGATGCGCTGGCGCTGCCCGCCGGAGAACTCGGCCGGGAAGCGGTTGTAGTGCTCGGGGTTGAGCCCGACCCGTTCCATCAGCTCGCCGACCGCGCGCCGCCGTTCCTTGGCGGTGCCGATGCCGTGGATGACCAGCGGGTCGGCGATGATCGAGCCGACACGCCTGCGCGGGTTGAGCGAGCCGTAGGGGTCCTGGAACATCACCTGGATGTCGCGGCGGAACGGCCGCATCGCGCCGCGCGGCAGGTTGGTGATGTCCTGGCCGTCGAAGACGACCTTGCCGGAGGTGACCGGGTACAGCCCGGCGATGCAGCGGGCCAGCGTGGACTTGCCGCAGCCGGTCTCGCCGACCAGGCCCAGCGTCTCGCCGGGCGCGAGGGTGAGGCTCACCCCGTCGACCGCGTGCACCTGCCCGACCCTGCGGCGCAGCACGGCGCCCTCGTGGATGGGGAAGTGCTTGACCAGGTCGTCGACTTCGAGGAGGTTCACGCCGC
Organism: Sphaerisporangium sp. NPDC004334; assembly: GCF_053602655.1. Taxonomy (NCBI): domain Bacteria; kingdom Bacillati; phylum Actinomycetota; class Actinomycetes; order Streptosporangiales; family Streptosporangiaceae; genus Sphaerisporangium; species Sphaerisporangium sp. NPDC004334. The sequence goes on along the minus strand of NZ_JBSGDZ010000003.1, from coordinate 239,678 downwards.
TCCCCCGTTCTCCGCGCGGGCGGCGCGCAGCCGCACGGCCTCCGCCTGTTCGCCGAGGCCGACCGCCTCGTGCGGCAGCCAGCAGGCCGAGGCGTGGTCGCCGTCGCCGGTCACGCGGGCCAGCGGCGGCGGCTCGGCGGAGCAGACCGGCATGGCGTAGCGGCAGCGCGGGTGGAACGCGCACCCGGGCGGCACGGCGATCATGCTCGGCGGCTGCCCGGGGATCGGCCGCAGCCGGCCCTTGCGCACCCCCGTGCTGCCGGGGATGGACTCCAGCAGGCCCTTGGTGTACGGGTGGTGCGGCCGGTAGTAGATCGTCCGCCGGTCGGCCCGCTCCACGGGAAGCCCGGCGTACATGACCATGACCTCGTCGGCGACGCCCGCCACCACGCCGAGGTCGTGGGTGATCAGCACCAGCGCGATGTCGAACTCCCGCTGCAGGCGCGTGATCAGGTCGAGGATCTGCGCCTGGACGGTGGCGTCGAGCGCGGTGGTGGGCTCGTCCGCGACCACCAGGCGCGGGTTGAGCGCGAGCGCCATCGCGATCATCGCGCGTTGCCGCATGCCGCCGGAGAACTGGTGCGGGTAGTCGTCCACCCGGCGGTCCGGGCGCGGGATGCCGACCAGCCCCAGCAGTTCGACCGCGCGCCGCCGGGCCTCGGCGCGGCCCACGCCGGCGTCGTGGACGCGGATCAGCTCGGCGATCTGCCAGCCGACCTTGTACAGCGGGTGCAGGCTGGTCAGCGGGTCCTGGAACACGACGCTGATCGCCGACCCGCGGATCCGGCGCAGCCGCTCCTCCCCCAGCGTGAGCAGGTCGACGCCCTCGAACAGGGCGCTGCCGGTGATGTCGGCCTCGGGCAGCAGGCCGAGGATGGCCTGCGTGCTCACCGTCTTGCCGCTCCCGGACTCCCCGACGATCGCCAGCGTCCGCCCCGGCTCGACGCTGAACGACAGCCCGCGGACGGCCCGCACGAGGCCGTCCGCGGTCGGGAAGCCGACCGTGAGGTCCTTGACTTCCAGAAGGCTCATCTACCGGTCCTTCGTCCGATTTCCCCGGCCACGACGTCGCGCCCGCATCACGGGCTCGGCGGGTCGAGCCAGAGGTTGGTGACGTCGTAGAGCTGGAAGGAGGGCAGGTAGAGGGCGTTCTTGACCCGCTTGGCGTGGTAGATCGGCGTGTTCTGGTTCTGGAAGGGCACGATCACCGCGTCCGCCATGACCTGCTGGTCCACCTGGTGCCACAGACCCGCCGACTTCGCCGCGTCGGGCTCGGCGAGCGCCTGCTTGATCAGGTCGTCCACCCGGGGGTTGCTGTAGCAGCCGTAGTTGGAGGTGCCGGGGGTGCAGTTGGTCTGGAACAGCGGCTGGGCGACCGCCCGCCCGTTGTTGCCGTACCAGTCGGGCACCCAGCCGGGGGCTGAGATGTCCCACTTGCTGCCCTTGGCGAGGGACACGTTCTGCAGGAAGGCGCCGTAGTAGTCGCCCTGCCGCACCGGCAGGCCCTTGACCGTGATGCCGCATTTCTGCAGGTCGGCGGAGTAGGACTGGAAGACGGCCGGGTGGTTGCCCGCGTTGCGGTAAGCCCCGGTCAGGGTGAGCCCGTTCGGGTAGCCCGCCTCGGCGAGCATCTGCTTGCACTTGGCCGGGTCGCCCGCGTCGCCCGGCGTCGGGTAGGGGTTGTACTCCTGGTAGCCGATGTTGCCCGGCGGGATGGCGGTGTGCAGCGGCGTGTTGAGCTCCTTACCGCCGTAGATCTTGCCGATGGCCACCTTGCTGATCGCGTACTCGATGGCCTGGCGCACCTTGAGCTTGCCCATGGCGCCGCCGGCGTTCTTGCTCTGCTGGTTGAACACCAGGTAGGGGTTGGTGATGGCCCCTGGGAAGACCTTGTAGTTCGCGTCGCCGGAGGAGGCCAGGCGGGGCAGCTGCGCCGTCGGCACCGGCAGGTCCCACGACAGGTCGGCGGTGCCGGCCTCCAGTTGCTGCTGCACGCTGTCGGGCTCGGTGACCCCCTCCTTGACCTCGATCGCGTCGACGTACTGGTGGCGGATCGGGTCGGCCTCCTGCTTCCAGGCCGGGTTGCGCTCCAGCCTGATCTCCTTCGTCGCCACGTACTTGACGATCTTGTAGGGCCCGTCGGAGACGACGTGCTGGCGGAAGTCCGCGTCGTCGGGCAGGTACTGGTCGTACTCCTGCGGCGCCGCCGAGGCGAAGTTGAGCGACAGGATGTTCAGGAAGTCGCTGGCCGGCTGGACGAGCGTGAACACCAGCGTCTTGTCGTCCTTGGCCTGGACGCCGGCGATGTCATGGGAGTTCTGGAAGTCGGCCAGCGCCTTCGGCGTGGGCTTGTCCTTCTCGAACGCCTTGGCGTAGGCGGCGCAGTACTCCGCCATGCCCTTGATCGTGCTGGTGTAGTACCCGGGCGCTCCCGAGCCGGCCACCGGGTTGCACAACCGCTTGAAGCCGCGCTGGTAGTCCTGGGCGGTGACGGCGCGTGGCGGCGCGGTGTCCCACTGGACGCCGTCGCGCAGCTTGACGGTGTAGGTGAGCAGGTCCTTGCTGAGCCCGCCGTTCGCCGTGGTGGGGATCTCGGCGGCGACGTCGGGGACGACCTCCAGCGCCTTCTTCAGGTCGGCCTGCGCGGCCAGCGAGAACAGCTGGCGGGCGTAGGCGCGCAGGAGCCCGTTGGTCACGGTGTAGTAGGTGCTGGTCGGGTCGAGGTGGTCGACGTCGCCGCCGCCGACCAGCCGCAGCGTCCCGCCCTGGACGGGCTTGCCGGCCGGCTGCTGGGCGGCGGCGGACTTTCCGGCGCCGGCGCCGCCGGTGCCGCTGTCGGTCGCGCAGGCGGAGGCGAGCAGCGTCGCCGCCGCCGCGACCGCGATGGTGAGATGGCGCGATCTGGCCATCTGCCCTCCTGGGTGCCGAGATGGGGATCCTGGTGGCCGGTCGCAGGGCGGGCGCGCGGTAGGCTGGCGCCCTGCCTTGCGGCTGGGATGGGTGCTCGGGGACGAGGCGCTTGGTGCAGATCGAGGGCCGCTCTGATTGAAGGAACCCACTTTCCGGGCCGGCTGTCGAGGCCGGTTACGCAACCGATGGCGATGCGCGATCCATAAGTGATGCCGGTTCGGTCGTGAAATATCAGCGAATTGCGACACAATCGCCGAACAACCCGCTCATAGCCCTCTGAGCTGCGCGAACGGCGCGGTAGCGGGCGCATTCAAAGGTGCTCCCAGGGATGGGTAGCACGAGGTAAACCCGGTTTCCGCACTATTGGTACGGGCATCGGTACATTTGAACGTCTGCTTCCTCCGGGGATGCACCCGAATGAGGTGGAGCAGTGAAACCAACGCCGTCCACGACCTCGCGCCGGAACATCCCGCCCCCCTTGCTGACCATGGGCATGGAGGAGGAGTTCCTGCTGATCGACCCGCGCAGCGGGCGCCTGCGGCCCGCCGCGGGACAGGTGCTGCGCCGCCTCGGCGGGGTGGCCGCCTGCCGGGTCGTGCCGGAGCTGACCAGGTGCCAGGTCGAGACCAACAGCGCCGTCCATACCGACCTGCGGGCGCTCGCCGCCGACCTGCTGCGGCTGCGCGCCCTCGTCTCCGCCGCCGCGTCGGACGCGGGAGCCGCGCTCTCGGCGTGCGGGACGTGCCTGGTCGGCTGCGGCGGCATGCCCCCGCTCAGCGCCGTACCGCGCTACTGGCGCATGTACGAGCAGTACCGCGCCCTGCTGTACGGCCAGGGGGTGTGCGGGTGCCACGTCCACGTCGGCGTCGCCGACCGCGAGGAGGCCGTGGGGGTCAGCAACCACGTGCGGCCCTGGCTGCCGCTCCTGCAGGCGCTGACCGCCAACTCCCCCATCACCGACGGCGAGGACACCGGCTACGCGAGCTGGCGGGCGATGTTGTGGGCGCGCTGGCCGAGCGCCGGTCCCCCGCCGTACTTCCTGTCGGCCGGCCACTATGACGGCCTGCTGCGGGGCCTGCGGGCCAGCGGGGCGATCCTCGACCGGGGCATGGTGTACTGGCTGATCAGGCTCTCCCACCACCTGCCGACCCTGGAGTTCCGGTCGGCCGACACCTGCGCCACGGTGGAGGAGGCCGTCCTGCTGGCCGCGCTGGTCCGGGCCCTGGCCGCGACCGCCCTCGTCGAGGTGCGCCGGGGCGTCCCGGGCCCGCCGGTCGACCACACGCTGCTGTGCGCCGCGTACTGGCGTTCGGCCCGCGACGGCATGGAGGGCGCGGTCTACGACCCGATCACCGGCCGGGTCGTCCCGGCGTGGACGCTCGCCGAACGGCTGGTGGAGACCGTGCGCCCGGCCCTGTCGGCGGCCGGCGACCTCGCGCCGGTCACGGCCGCGCTGCGCCGCATGCGGCGCGGCGGCTCGGGCGCGGAGCGCCAGCGGGCCGCCCACCGCCGCCGCGGCCAGGTCGGCGACGTCGCCGAGCTGCTCGTCCGGCAGACCACGCAGGTGCCGGAGCTGTTCGGCGGGCCGCCCTCACCGGCCCGGGCCGGTGAGGGCGGGACGCGCGCCGGCGTCGGCGGCTCTCTCGTCCCTCTTCAGGAACCGACCCGCCAGGAGCTGAGGTAGTCGGCCTGGACGGCGGTGAGCGCGTCGATCTCGATGCCGGCCGCGCCGAGCTTGAGCCGCGCCACCTCGGTGTCGATCTCCGCCGGCACGTCGTACACTCCCGGGGCGAGCCGGGAGCGTTCTCCGGCCAGCCAGGCGACGGCGAGCGCCTGGGCGGAGAACGACATGTCCATGACGGCCGCGGGATGCCCCTCGGCGGCCGTCAGGTTGACCAGACGGCCCTCGGCGAGCAGCAGCAGGCGCCTGCCGTCGGAAAGGACGTACTCGTCGGTGTAGGGCCGTACGCCGAAGTTCACGTCCTGCGCCATGCCCTCCAGGGCCCGCACGTCGATCTCGACGTCGAAGTGGCCGGCGTTGGCCAGGATGGCGCCGTCTCGCATCTCGGCCAGGTGCTCGCCCCGGATGACGTCGCGGTTGCCGGTGACGGTGATGAACAGGTCGCCCGCCCTGGCCGCGTCGGCCATCGGCAGCACCTCATACCCCTGCAGGGCCGCGTCCAGAGCCTTGACCGGGTCGATCTCGGTGACGATGACCCGCGCCCCCTGGCCCCTGGCCCGCTCGGCGACGCCGCGCCCGCAGTAGCCGAACCCTGCGACGACGACCGTGCGCCCCGCGAGCAGGACGTTGGTGGCCCGCATGATGCCGTCGAGCGTGGACTGGCCGGTGCCGTAGCGGTTGTCGAACATCCGCTTGGTGCGGGTGTCGTTGACGGCGACCATCGGGAAGCGCAGCGCCTGCTCGGCCGCCATCTGCCGCAGCCGGATGATGCCGGTCGTGGTCTCCTCGCAGCCGCCCGAGACGCCTTCCAGCAGCTCGACGCGCTCGGTGTGCAGGATGTTGACCAGGTCGCAGCCGTCGTCCAGCACCAGGTCGGGGCCGATGTCCAGCGCCTCGTGGATGTGCCGGTAGTAGGTCTCGCGGTCCACCCCGGCGCGGGCGTGCACCTCCACCCCGTAGGAGGCCAGCGCCGCCGCGACGTCGTTCTGCGTGGACAGCGGGTTGGAGGCCGCCAGCGCGATCTCGGCCCCGCCCGCCTTGAGCGCGCCGACGAGCACCGCCGTCTCGGCGGTCACGTGCAGGCACGCGGCGATCTTCAGCCCCTCCAGAGGGCGGGTCTGGCTGAAGCGCGCCCCGATGGCGCGCAGCACGGGCATGGAGCGCAGCGCCCAGTCGATGCGCCGCTCTCCCGCCTCGGCGAGCGGCGCGTCCGCGACGTCCACGGTCCCCCCTGTGCTCATGCGGCGAAGGGTCCCCGCGCGGACCGCGCGGGGACCCTGCCATGATCGTCGATCAGTAGCGGTAGTGGTCCGGCTTGTACGGGCCCTCGATGTCCACGCCGATGTACTCGGCCTGGGCCTTGCTCAGCGTGGTGAGCTTGACGCCGAGCGCGTCGAGGTGGAGCCGCGCGACCTTCTCGTCCAGGTGCTTGGGCAGGACGTAGACGCCGATCGGGTACTGCTCGGTCTTGGTGAACAGCTCGATCTGCGCGATCACCTGGTTGGTGAAGGAGTTGGACATCACGAAGCTCGGGTGGCCTGTGGCGCAGCCGAGGTTCATCAGGCGGCCCTCGGCCAGCACGATGATCTGGTGCCCGTCGGGGAAGGTCCAGGTGTGGACCTGCGGCTTGACCTCGGTCTTCACGATGCCGGGGGTCTTCGCCAGGCCGGCCATGTCGATCTCGTTGTCGAAGTGGCCGATGTTGGAGACGATCGCGTTGTGCTTCATCCGGCCCATGTGGTCGGCCGTGATGATGTCGAAGTTGCCGGTGGTGGTCACGAAGATGTCGGCGATGCCGACGACGTCCTCCAGCGTGGTGACCTGGAAGCCGTCCATCGCGGCCTGCAGGGCGCAGATGGGGTCGATCTCGGTGACGATGACCCGGGCGCCCTGGCCGCGCAGCGCGTCGGCGCAGCCCTTGCCCACGTCGCCGTAGCCGCAGACCACGGCGACCTTGCCGCCGATGAGGACGTCGGTGGCGCGGTTGAGGCCGTCGATGACGCTGTGGCGGCAGCCGTACTTGTTGTCGAACTTGCTCTTGGTGACCGAGTCGTTGACGTTGATCGCCGGGAAGAGCAGCGTGCCGGCCTTGAACATCTCGTACAGGCGGTGGACGCCGGTGGTGGTCTCCTCGGTGACGCCCTTGATGCCCGCGGCGACCGTGGTCCACCGGCCCTCGTCGGTCACCGTGCGGCGCAGGAGGTCGAGGATGATCTTCCACTCCTCGGGGTCCTCCTCGGCGGGCGAGGGGACGGCGCCGGCCTTCTCGTACTCGGCGCCCTTGTGCACCAGCAGGGTGGCGTCGCCGCCGTCGTCCAGGATCATGTTCGGGCCGGTGCCGTCGGGCCAGCGCAGCGCCTGGTCGGTGCACCACCAGTACTCCTCCAGCGTCTCGCCCTTCCAGGCGAACACCGGCACGCCCTTGGGGGCGTCGGTGGTGCCCTCAGGGCCGACGACGACCGCGGCGGCGGCGTGGTCCTGGGTGGAGAAGATGTTGCAGCTCACCCAGCGCACGTCGGCGCCGAGCGCGACCAGCGTCTCGATCAGCACGGCGGTCTGGATGGTCATGTGGAGGGAGCCCATGATCTTGGCTCCGGCCAGCGGGCGAGTCTCGGCGTACTCGCGGCGGACCGCCATCAGGCCCGGCATCTCATGCTCGGCGAGCTGGATCTCTCTGCGGCCGAAATCGGCCAGCGCAAGGTCGGCGACCTTGAAGTCCATGGTGTCTTCCCCTCAACCCGGTCATTGTGCGTCCCTGCGAGTTTAAGAGCCCTGCGGACCCCAACGCATCCCCAGATCTGCGAACCTGACACAATTATGTGAGAATTGGCCCCATGCGTATCACCGAGGCGGCGAAACGACTGGGAATGTCCCCGCGGATGCTCCGCTACCGCGAGGCGCTCGGCCTGCTGCCGCCGACCCGCGAGAAAGGCTCCCACCGCCGCTTCGGCCCCGAGGAGCTGGCGGCCGTCACCCAGGCGATGGACCTGGAGCGGCGCTTCGACGTCTCCCCCGCCGAACTGGCCTTCGGCCTGCGCGTGCTCAGCGAGCCCGCCGTCGCCCAGGCCGTACGCGACCTCGGCCTGCGCGTCGGCCGCATCCAGGCCCCCCGCAGGGCCCTCGACTTCGAAAAGGAGAAGGCCCTCCGCCTGCTACGCCACGGCCGCTGACCAGCTGGAGACCTCGTACTCACCCGGCATCTGCCCACGGTCGGACACGCGCGTCCGTCTGAGGTCGCACACCCGCTCGTGCCCGCCCGTCAAGATGCGACCCGAGCCGGACGCGCGCCCACCGCGTCGCCCCGCACCATGCTGGTGTGCCCCGACACACCGGTCCGGGCGTACCGACACGGACAAGACGGGCAGCAATCCATGAGCATTGATCTTCGCGGGCACTTCACGCGGTGGCGGCAGACCGGCGCGGATCGGCGGGCCGCCAACGCCGCTGCCAATCTGGACCGCCAACCCCCATTCCCCGGCCGGTGGGTGAGTGCCATCTCGCTGATCGCCGGTCCCATCCTGATCATGACCGGGACTCTGTTGCGTTCCCAGTTCTACTACTTCGTCCCTTATCAGCTCGTCGCCTACACCCAGCATCCCGCCCTCATCACCGCTGCCTACGCCTGCTTCGCCGGCGGGTTCGTGCTGCTGTGGCCGGCGGTCATGACGCTGGCACAGCGGATCGCCGTCACCGCCCCGCTGTGGGGACTGTGGGGCGGTTGCCTGGTGATCGTCGGCCTGTTCACCAGGACCTTCCAGTTCGGCACCGATCACCTGGCCTTCCACCTGACCGACAGCCTCGGCCTGCAGACCATGCTCAAGGGCATCGACGGCTACTACGTGGCATGGCGGGACACCGTCTGGCATCCGTTCAGGTCCATGTCCGGGCCGGCCTTCTTCGGCTGGGTCGTGCTGGCCATCGGCGCCTACCGCTCCGGCGCCCTGGGGCTGGGCCGTTCGATCGCACTCGGCCTGATGTCAGCGCTCGCGCTCGGGACGCTCAAAGGCACCGAACCGCAGTCCTTCATCGCCGTGGGCGGCCTCTGCGTCGCCTTCATCCCCCTGGGCATCTCGCTGCTGCGCGGCGGCCCCCCACCGACCAGGCGCGCCATGATCTGGGTCGTCGCCCTCATCGCCGTGCACGTCCTCATGTCGGCCTTCGGTCCGAGAGGATGACGATCCGGACCAGTGCTACGCCGGTGAGCCGGGAACCCACCTCACCCGCACCCGCACCCGCGCCCGCACCCGATGAACGTGCGGAGGCGTGCCCTCGTTCGGAGAAGGGCGGACCGTCACCGGCGGCCGTCCGGGTTGGTGATGAGCCCGCCTTCGTAGGCGGCGATGACGAGCTGGGCACGGTCCCTGGCCCCCAGTTTGGCCAGGAGGCGGCCGACGTGGGTCTTGACCGTGCCGATGGTGAGGCACAGGTGCTCGGCGATCTCGGCGTTGGACATGCCCCTGCCGATGAGGGTGAGCACCTCGCGCTCGCGCCGGGTGACCTCGTCGAGGCCCCGCACGACCTGGGCGGGATGAGAGCCCTGCAGGAACTCGGTGATGAGCCGGCGGGTGACGGTGGGCGCGAGCAGCGCCTCACCGGAGGCGACGACCCGGATGGCGGCCAGCAGTTCGGCTGCCGTGGCGCTTTTGAGCATGAAGCCGCTCGCACCCGCCCGCAGCGACGCGTACACGTATTCGTCCAGGTCGAACGTGGTGAGGATCAGTACGAGCACGCCGGAGCAGGCGGGGTCGGCGCAGATACGCCGGGTCGCCTCGATGCCGTCCATGTCCGGCATGCGCACGTCCATCAGGACGACGTCGGGCCGGTGCCGGCGGGCCAGGCGCACGGCTTCGGCGCCCGTGCCCGCCTCGCCTACGGCGGCCAGCCCCGGTGCGGCGTCGATGAGGACCTTGAGGCTGTCGCGGATCAGGATCTGGTCCTCGGCCAGCAGGACCCGGACGGGCGGGGACGAGTCGTGCGATGCGGCGCCGATGCTCGTGTGGTGGATGCTCATGCCGCGGTGCCGTCCGGGGCGTAGGGCAGTCGAGCCGACACGCGAAAGCCTCCTTCGGGCCGGGGCCCCGCATCGAACGTGCCTCCGTACATCTTGGTCCGCTCCCGCATGCCGATCAGGCCGTGTCCGCCGTGCTGGTCGTGCTGGCCGTGTCCGCCGTGTCCGCCGTGGCCGCCGTGGCCCGCCCGCGGCGGCCGGCCGTGGCGGGGGCCGTCGTCGACGACTTCGATCACGGCCTCGCGCCCGTCGACGTCCACGGTGACCGCGCAGCGGGCCGGCCCCACGTGGGTGACGACGTTGGTCAGAGCCTGCTGCACGATCCGGTACACCGACACCGCGACGGCGGCAGGCAAGGCGGCCTCCTCCCGGACGGTCAGCTCCACCTCGACTCCGGCCGAGCGGGCGTGGGCGGCCAGCCCGGGCAGGTCCGCCATGCCGGGGGCGGGCACAGGGTCTTGCTGGGGATCGCCGTCGGAGCGCAGCAGGCCGAGCACCCGGTGGATCTCGGTGAGCGTGCTGCGACTGGTCTCCTCGATGACGGCCAGCGCGGCGCGGACCTCCTGCGGGCGGGCGTCGGCGACGTGGTTGGCGACGGTGGCCTTGACGGCGATCAGGCTCATGCTGTGGCCGATGATGTCGTGCAGTTCCCTGGCGATGCGCCTGCGCTCGTCGGTCACCGCGGCGTCGGCGAGATGGCGGACGAGGCGGGCGGTCGTGTCCCGCTTCCAGCGCACGACCGTTCCGAGGGCCCACGCGACGGTCAGGAGCACACCGATCGTACCGATCTCGATCGGCCAGGCCGCCGGCATCTCGCTGGGCGTCGCCGCGAGCGCAAGACCGGGGAACACCTGCACGTAGTAGACCAGGATCGCGGTCACCGCGGCGGACAGGCAGACCGCCAGGCCCGCAACCGACCAGACGATCGAGACGGTGGCGGCCACCAGGTACAGCACGAGCGCGGTCGGCACGAAGGTCAGCCAGATCGCGCCCGCCGCGACGGCGCCGGCCATGGTCACCCCTGTGCCCGCAGCGCACGCGACGGCGAGCATGGCCCGCGGCCGGCGCCGCCGGACGGCGATCGGAAAGCTCAGGACCGCCGCCACCGGCCAGGCCGACCACGCGGACCACGGTGACGACGGCCCCGGCGGATCGACGATGGCGTATCGGATGAGCAGCGCGACGACGACCGCCACCACCGCGTCGGTGAGGTCCCTTCCACCGCGCCGCCATCCAGCCCATTCCATGATGGGACGGTATCGCCTCATCTGATCATGTGGCATCCGCCCACGGCTGGAAATCCGCATCCGTTCGACGGGGGCCGAGCGAGTCCTCGGGAGAACGCCGGCCGGGTGGGGTCGCATCCAGCGCGCGAAGGAGAGGACCTCGGCCCGGATCAGGCGTGGTCGGCCGGAGCGGGGGCGGCCGGCTCGGAGGCGGAGGGGTCGACCGGGGAGCGGGGGGCCTCGTCCTTGGACTTCTCGGCCGCGCCAGTTCGGTCGCGATCGCGAGGGTGTACGTGCGCGGAGTACTTCTCGCGGGAGGGCGTCAGAGCGTCGACGATGTCGAACTGCTGGTCGGCGAACTCATCGCCAATGCCGTGAAGCACTCCAACTCAGGGGGCCGATCGGCGGGCATGGTGAAGCTGCGCGTGTACGACAACGGTCGAAGGGTGCCAGGGCCGCTGACAGTGGGTCCGGCTGGGCAGGGTCACATGGCCATGGCGTCGGTCAGGGTGGCGGCGAACTCGGCGGGATAGGACCAGTAGCCGAGGTGGTCCCCGGGGAAATCGATCACCTGCTGGTTCCATCGGGCCGCGAGCACGACGGCCGGCTGATAGGGGAAGTGGGCACGGGAGTCGCGGCCCCCCGCGAGGACGATGCGAGCGTGCTGCGCGTCAAGCGCGGCGAAGTCCGGGCGGTGGCTGGGAGCGTTGGGGACTTCTTGGGTCAGAACGGTGTGCGCGATTCCGGCCATGCGGCTGAGCAGCTCGGGGTCGAGATCGGCCGGCCGGCGAGCCTCGCCCATCCCGATACCGGTCATGAACTGTCGCATCGCCACGTCCGCGCCCTGGCTCTGATGGGTGGCGACGACATCCTCGAAGAAGGCCCGCCACCGCGGGGCGTCCGGCAGCACCTCCAGAAGGGGCGGTTCGTGCGCCACGAGCCTAACGACCCGCTGGGGATACCGGCTGATGAGAGCGAGTCCGATGACGGCTCCCGCGCTGGTGCCGAAAACGCGGGCCGGCCCCCCGGCGACGCCGTCGATCAGATGGCGCGCGTCTTCGACGTGCGTCTCGATCCACCCTGCCGGCTCCTCGTGGGCGGGGCTGCGGGAAAAGCCCCTGCGGTCGTAACTGATGACCATGTAGCGGTCGGCGAGCCGATCGGCCATGGCATCGAAGAGGCCGGCGTCGCCGTTGCTCCCGGGGATCAGCAAGAGCGCGGGACCTGAGCCACGGACCTCATAGTGGATGCGGGCGCCGGCTAGATCCAGGACGCCGTTCTCGTGCGTGGCCATCATGCCTCCGGTTCGGGTGCGCCAGATAAGATGCGGACTGCATCTAACGTACGCCGTTCCCGGTAAGATGCGCAACGCATCTAAAAGGAGTGTGAGATGAGCCGACGACGAGGAGAACGGCTGGAGCGGGCCATCCTCGATGCCACCTGGGAGCTGCTGACTCAGATGGGATACGCCAAACTGACGATGGAGGCCGTGGCCGCCAGAGCGGGCACCAGCCGGCCGGTGATCCACCGCCGTTGGCCCACCCGAGCGCAACTCGCGCTCGCGGCCCTCGACCACGCGGCACCCGTGGACACCGAGCCACCGGACACCGGCGGGCTGCGGACCGACCTGCTCGCCATGATGGAGCATGTCGCCCGGCTACTCGGCTCTGTGCACGGCGAGGTCCTGGCCGGCATGGCCGTCGAGACCGCCCGTGACCCGGAGGCCGCCCGCGCCCTACGCGCCCGGCTGGCCTCCAGGGCTCAAGGAGGGCAGGTCGCGACCATCGTCCGGCGTGCGATCGAGCGGAACGAGATCCCCGCCGTCCGTCTGCCTTCGCGCGTGGTCAAACTTCCGTTCGACCTCATTCGCAACGAGGTCGTGCTGTACGGTCTGCCACCGGGCGAGGACGCGATCACGGAAATCGTCGACTCCATCGTCATCCCCGCGATACTTCACGCCCCGGCGTCCGAGCGGGTCCAAGCCGGTTAGCCGGCTTCACGTTCGCGCCAAGGCGTGCGAAAGCGCGCGGTGGGACGGCGGGACAGGTCGCCGGTCAGGCGTGGTCCGCCTTGGCGGGGGAGGCCGGCTCGGAGGCGGAGGGGTCCAGGGGGGAGCGGGGGGCCTCGTCCTTGCGGTAGAGGTCGGGCTCCAGGTAGATCATCTTGGCGATCGGCACGGCCTCCCGGACGCGCCGCTCGGCCTCGTCGATGCCCTTGGCCACGTCGGCCGCCGTGTCGTCGTGCTCCACGGCGATCTTCGCGGCGACCAGCAGCTCCTCGGGACCCATGTGCAGGGTGCGCAGGTGGATGACCCGGCTGACCTCAGGGGCGCTCTCGAGCGCGTCGCAGATGCGATCTTCGATCTCGGGGGCCGCGCTCTCGCCGATGAGCAGCGACTTGGTCTCGACGGCCAGGATGACCGCGATGACCGCGAGCAGCAGGCCGATCATGAGCGTGCCCACGCCGTCCCACACGCCGTTGCCGGTGACCACGGCCATGGTCACGCCGAACAGCGCGAAGAGCAGGCCGAGCAGCGCGCCGAGGTCCTCCAGGAGCACGACGGGAAGCTCGGGGGCCTTGGCGCGGCGGATGAAGGTGAACCACGACTGCTCGCCCTTGAGCGGCAGCGACTCCTTGATCGCGGTGCGGAAGGAGAACCCCTCGGCGGCGATCGCGAAGATCAGCACGCCGAACGCCCAGATCGGCGACTCGACGTCATGCGGGTGGGCGATCTTCTCGAAGCCCTCGTACAGCGAGAACACCGCGCCGATCGTGAACAGCACCACCGCGACCACGAAGGCGTAGAAGTAGCGCTCACGCCCATAGCCGAACGGGTGCTTGCGGTTCTCGCGCTTCAGGGACCGCCGGTTGCCGAGCAGCAGCAGCGCCTGATTGCCGGAGTCGGCGACCGAGTGCACCGACTCGGCGAGCATCGACGACGACCCTGTGAACAGGAACGCCACGAACTTCGATGCCGCGATCGCCAGGTTCGCCCCCAGCGCCGCGATGATCGCCTTGGTACCGCCGCCCGCGCTCACCCGCAGTCTCCACCCATCCCGTCGAAACCGTGCACCTACCCGCCCGGTGAAGCGGTCATCGCAGATCTTATGGGGTAACTCGGGCTTTAAGTTCCGCGACGGTCGCCACCTGGGCCGGATCGACACCGTACCCCAGGGCCAGGTAAACAGTCCCGTAGTCGACCAGCCCCACCAGCGAGGCCAGCCTTTCCAGGGGATGGACGCCCTCGGCGGTGATCTCGGTGACCGGAACGCCCCTCTGCTCGGCCATGCGCACCGCCAGGGCGCGCTTCTTGCTCACCTGCGGATGCTCCTCCAGATCGCGCAGCACGACCAGCCGCAGAGCCAGGGACGCGCCGTCGCCGAAGATGTCACGCTCGGCGAGCGGGCCCTCGACCACCGCCACCTGGTCGTGGACGGCGCCGGGGATCTCCCCGTAGATCGCGGGATACTTGGCGTTCTTGGCGAGCTGCGACACCAGCCGGTGCGCGACCGCGCCGGTCACCGGCGAGGTGCCCCACACCATGGGGATGGTGCCGGCGATCTCCATCGCCAGGGTCTTGCCCGGGTTGATGAACGACTCGCTGGACGGGCGGCAGCGGTGGGCGATGTCCTCAAGGCGCGCGGCGGCGGCCTCCACCACCTCCGGACCGGCCTCGACCAGCCCGAGCTCCGCCGCGACGGCGACCAGCGGCATGGTCAGCGCCCACAGGCTCGCCCTGTCGGGCGGGAAAGTGCCGGCCACCGGGGCGAGCGGCACGTGCAGCCCGGACGCCTGCTCGGCGATCGCCGCCAGCGGCGAGCGCGAGCGGCTCACCGTCAGCAGGCGGCAGCCGCGGCGGACGGCCTCCAGCGCGAGCGTCCGGGTCTCCTCGGTGGCGCCGGAGGACGACACCGCGATGACCAGGTCGGCGGCGCCCACCCAGCCCGGCAGCCGGTAGGAGCCGACGGTCACGATGGGGATCGGCACCCCGCCCCCGCACACGGCGGCGAGCATGTCGCCCGCCAGGGCGGAGGAGCCCATGCCCGCCACGACGATCGCCCGGGGCCGGTCGCCGCGCGACAGCCGCGAGACGCCGGCCTCCAGCGCCGTGCGGTGCGAGGTGCGCACCTGCGCGCCGGAGGAGGCGATCGCCGGAAGCATGCCCGACGGGTCACCCTCGGTGAGGAACGCCGCGTCGTCCAGCCGCTCGGGCTCGAAGGAGCTCACGCCTTGCGCGCCTCGTCCACCAGGAGCACGGGGATGTCGTCGCGAACGGGATAGACCAGCCCGCAGCTCTCGGAGCTGCACGCCAGCTCGTCGCTCTCGGCGACGGCGTTCAGCGGCGATTTGCACGCGGGGCAGGCCAGGATGTCCAGCAGCCAGTCATCGATCTTCACGGTGCACTCCTCACGACGGCGAGGACCTCGTCCCGGACCGCCGCCATCAGCTTCTCGTCGGCCGCTTCGGCGTTCAACCGGAGAAGCGGCTCTGTGTTGGACGGACGAAGATTGAACCACCAGTCGGGCCCCGACACGGTCAGCCCGTCGAGCTCGTCCACCGACGCGCCGTCGCGGCCGGCGAACGCCGCGCGCACCCGGGCCGTCGCGGCGGCCTGGTCGGGGACGGTGCTGTTGATCTCGCCGGAGGCGGCGTAGCGGGAGTAGCGCTCGAGGAGCTCCGACAGCGGGCGCCGCTGCTCGCCGAGCGCGGCCAGCACGTGCAGCGCGGCCAGCATGCCGGAGTCGGCGAACCAGAAGTCGCGGAAGTAGTAGTGCGCGGAGTGCTCGCCGCCGAAGACCGCGCCGGTGCGGGCCATCTCGGCCTTGATGTAGGAGTGGCCGACGCGGGTGCGCACCGGGATGCCGCCGTGCTCGGCGATGATCTCGGGCACGGCCCTGGAGGTGATCAGGTTGTGGATCACCGTGGCGCCCGGGTGCCTGGCGAGCTCGCGGACCGCGACCAGGGCGGTGATCGCCGAGGGCGGCACCGACTCGCCGCGCTCGTCGACGACCCAGCACCGGTCGGCGTCGCCGTCGAAGGCCAGGCCGAGGTCCGCGCCCTTGTCCAGGACGGCCTTCTGCAGGTCGCGCAGGTTGTCGGGCTCGATCGGGTTGGCCTCGTGGTTGGGGAAGGTGCCGTCGAGCTCGAAGTACAGCGGGGTCAGCTCGACCGGCAGGCCGTCGAGCACCGCCGGGACGGTGTGCCCGCCCATGCCGTTGCCGGCGTCCACGACGACCTTCAGCGGCCGGACGCCCGACAGGTCGACCAACCCGCGCAGGTGGGCGGCGTACCCGGCCAGCAGGTCGCGCGAGGTGAGCTTCCCGGCGGCCGGGACGGAGGCGGCGCCGGCGCCGCGCCCGGCGGCGAGGATCTCGGCGGCGCGGTCGCGCACGGCGGTCAGGCCGGTGTCGGCGCCCACCGGGACGGCGCCCGCCCGGCAGAGCTTCATGCCGTTGTAGCGGGCGGGGTTGTGGCTGGCGGTGAACATCGCGCCGGGCAGGCCGAGGCTGCCGCTTGCGTAGTACAGCAGATCGGTGGAGCCGAGGCCGGCGTCGACCACGTCGGCGCCCCGGCCGGTGACCCCGCGGGCGAAGGCGGCCGACAGCGGGAGGGAGGAGGGGCGCATGTCGCGGGCGACGACCACGGCGGCGGCGCCGACGACCTCGGCGAAGGCCGCGCCCACGGCCTCGGCGGCCGCCTCGTCGAGCTCATCCGGCACGACGCCGCGGATGTCGTACGCCTTGAAGATCTTGGCGAGGTCGCCCACTGCCGCTCCGCACCTAGTCATGTCTTTTCGGTCGAGCCTACTGCGTCCCATGGTGGTCTTCGACGAACCTGAGAGCCCCGGAGCGACCCCGCAGGACCCGGGTGACCCGTGAGTGACGGGCGCGACACCGGTCGCGGTCCTGGCGTCCTCGTGGCGGCGCGGGAGGCCGCAGGGGGGAGCCTCAGCGCTCGAGGTTCTGCTGCTGCGCCGAGCGCAGCACCCTCAGGTGGCCACGTCGGCCCACCTCGACCCCCTGCCCGACCGGCTCGCCCGAGGACGGCGTGGGGCGCGCGGCCTCGCGCACGGCGTTGGCCAGGGCCTCCAGGTCGTCGGTGGTCGGCTGACCGGCCTCCGACGGCAGCCGGACGACCTCCCACCCGCGGGGGGCGGTCAGCCGCTCCGCGTGGTCCGCGCACAGGTCGTAGCAGTGTGGTTCGACGTACGTCGCCAGCGGGCCGAGCACGGCGGTCGAGTCGGCGTAGACGTACGTGAGTGTGAAGACGGCAGGCTGCCTGCAGGCGGTACGGGAACAGCTGCGGACGGGGCTCACGGAGGGACCGTATCCGGTCCGCGTTCACATTGCCACCACCCGGCAGCTCTTAACGAGCGTGTCGCCACATTTCGGACACTTACCCGCCGTTTACGGGCGTCATATCGCCACCTGGCATGTCCTTGAGAAACGGCACGCTCCGGTGCCCGTCCGGGGATGCGCCACCCGGACGCACAGGGAGTCGGCACGGGATCCGGGAGGCACGATCTAGGCTTGGCTATGTGAGTCCGGACCCTGGCGGCACGCCCCGCCCCAACGGCCCGCGGCGGCGCGATCGGCACGGCCGCGGCATGCGAGGTCCGCTCGCCCCGTCGCACGTGCCCATCGCGCGCTCCCGGAGCGAGCGCTTCGACGATTTCGTGCTGGACGCCGTCGACCGGCTCAAGCCGAAATGGGGCGGCCAGCTCTCGGCGGTCGAGTTCGCGGTGGAGGACGTGCCCCCCGCCGACGAGCTCGTCGACGGGCCGGGCCGGCTGTCCTCCGACCCCATCCCCTTCGGCCGGGCCGAGCCCGCCGTCGCCGGGTCCCCGGCGGTCGTGGTGGTCTACCGCCGCCCGCTGGAGGCCCGCGCCCGCGACCGCGACACGCTGGGCGCGCTCGTGCACGACGTGGTCGTCGAGCAGGTGGCCAGCCTCCTCGGCCTGTCCCCCGAGACCGTCGACCCCGGCTACGACGACCGCCACTGAGCACCGCCCCTGGGCGGCCGAGCGCCGTCCCGGCGGGTGCCCTTGTGCGCCGTCCACGAACACGCCCCAGGTCGGGCGCCGTAGAGCGGCGCCGGCATCGCCGTACCACGACCCGCCGTCCCGGCGCCGATCACACCCAATGCGAACGGGGGCAGAGCCCGACCCCCGGGATGGCTGCGGTCACCTCACCGGACGGCTAGTCGCCGGCGCCGGAGGGCGGGGCCGGGCGGTCGGGCAGGACCACGTCGGAGGACTCCTGGACCGGCGGGGCGATCACCCAGGTGCGCGCCAGGGCGAGAGGCTGGGCGGTGAGCAGCAACCCGTCGGGGGTGCGCTCGTCCAGCACCCTGCCCCCGTACACCGGCCCCGACTTCGGCTGCGGCGTCACCACGACGCTGAAGTCGCCGCCGCCCGGCGGGGCGAGCTTGATCTCCTTGGTGCGCGCGGCGGGGATCTCGACGTCCACCGGAGGGGGCGCGGCGCCGCGCTTGGGCAGCACCTGGACGCGCACCTCGGCCCGCGCGCCGGGCGCCGAGAGGATCAGGCGGGACGAGACGTCCTTGCCGCCCCGGTTGTCGGCCACCACGCTGCCGAACTCGATGGCCGGAGCCCCGGCCGTGAACGCGACGTCCGGTTTGCTCCCCGTGCCGGTGGCCATGACCCCGGCCACGATGGGGACGTCCGCGGTGAGCACCATCGCCGCCGGCTGGCCGCCGATGCCCGTGGACAGGTCGAGCGAGGCCGTGGACCCGGCGGGCACGTCCAGCGACTCGCGGTTCTTCATGGCGAAGAAGGCGTCGGCGGTCAGGGCTTTCACGTGCACGACGGTGTCGGTCTCCCCCGGGGCCGTGACGTACAGCTCGCGCCGGCCGCCGCCGCCCGGGATTCCCGGGACCACGACCGTCCTGGCCGGCGCGGCCGCGGCGGGAAGCCAGTCGGCGCCCTTGCCCTTGCCGAGCACCGCCCGCGCCGAGGCGGCCACCCGGCCGGTGATGGTGCGCACCTCGATGGCCATGACCAGCGGCGAGGGCGCGAGGTCGCGCAGGTGCACGGTGCGGTGCTCGCCCGGCTTGAGCACCAGGCTGTTGCCGCGGTCGCTCACGACCGGGCCCTCGCCGGCGTAGACCAGGACCTCGGCGATGGCGTCGGCGGCGTCGGCGTTGGCCAGGTAGAGCACCACGTCGGCGGCGGCGGGGCCGGGGCCGACGAACCACGCCCCCGCGCCGGGCTCGGCGCACCGCACCCCGGCCAGGCCGCGCGCCGTGCCCTTGAGCCGCCGGGTGGTCTGCGCGGCCTCCAGGCCGGCGGCCATCGCGCCGCTGCCGGAGACCTCCAGCGGGCCGGACTTGGCCGGCGCCTCGCGCTGCCACAGCACGCCGGGCCCTTCGAGCCGCGCGACGGAGGGGGCCTTGCCACCGGGCTCGGTGACCTCCGCGACCGTGGCCACCCCGTCGCCCTTGCCGCCCGGCGGGGTGATCGCGCTGACGCGCGCGCCGGCCGGGTCGGGGCAGACGGTGGAGACCGACTCCACGGCGACCCTGCCGGGCGGAGGGACGGGGACGGGCGCGACGCCCTGGCGGGTGACGAACGCCACGCCGAACAAGGCCCCGAGGGCTATCAGCACCAGCGCGAGGAACCCGAACCGGTTCTCGATCAGCGCCCTCACCGGACCAGCACCTCCTGGGGTTCGCGCTCGACCGCGGGCTCGGCGTACTCCTCGACGGTCTCGGCGCCGCGGGCGCCGGGCGAGGCCAGGATGAGGACCAGGACGACCAGGACGAGCTGCGCCCACAGCCACGCGTCGTGCCAGAAGGCTCCGTAGGCCACGGTGACGCGTCCACCGGCGGCGGGGGCCTCGAAGCCCTGCGCCCACCCGTCGACGGTGCGCGCCGCGAGCGAGGTGCCGCCGGCGGCGGCCGTCCACCCTCCGGCGGGCTCGGCCAGCACCAGGACGCGCTGCGCGGGCCCGGGCGGGACGGTGACCGTCATCCCGCCGCCGGGCGTGCCGGTGTACTCGACCGGGGTGCGCCGGCCGTCGGGCGCCAGCAGGTAGGCCCGCCCGAGCGGCTGGACCATCCGCCACAGCCCGCCGTCCGGCGAGAGGTTCATCCGCGCGAGCGCCGGGTCGGCGTCCAGGGAACGGCGGACCCCGGCGTCCACGGGACCGGGGACGACGACGAAGCGGACGCCGTAGGCGGCCAGCGCGACGGCGTCGTCCCCGCCGCGGCCGGAGATGACGCCCGCCAGGACGTCCGACAGCCGGCGGCGCGTGGTGGCGGGGACCGGGAGCTCGGTCTCGCCGATCAGCGGGGTGCGCCCGCGCAGGATGGTGAAGCTCAGCAGGCCGTCCGCGCCCGAGCGGAGCACGACCGTGCTCTCGCCCCGCGTCGAGGCCGCCGCGACGAAGTCGGTGATCACGCTGGGCACGCCGCGCCGCAGCGGCCCGCTCACGCCGTCCTTGACCCACAGGCCCGCCACCAGGACGGGTGAGACACAGGCCACCATGACCATGAGGACGGCGACCACGCGGCGCAGGCCGCCCGCCCGGTGCAACTCGATGACGCGGTGGCCGGTGAGCGCGGCGGCGACGATGAGACCGGTGGCGGCGAAGGCCAGCGGCACTCCCGGCCAGGCGGGGGCGCCGTCGACCGGGACGCGGGCCGCCACGGTGGCCACCAGGACGCCGAAGACGGTGACGCCCCAGCCGACGACCACCACCATCTGGTGGCGGCGGAACAGCAGGGCGGCCAGCGCGGCGGCGATCAGACCGCCGGTCACCCAGATCGGCGGCACCCCGGGGCCGCCCGGACTGAGCAGCAGCAGGGCCGCCGGCGGCAGCCGGGGGTCGACCAGGCCGGGCCGGTGCAGGCCCGCTTCGAGCAGGATGCGCCCGGGGTCGGCGGCGAGCTGCAGCAGCCACGGGAACAGCAGCACGACCGGCACGGCCATCGCGATGCCGAGCGAGAGGCCCACCCCGCGCCTCACCCCGCCGAACGAGACCGCGGCGAGGCCGCCGAGCACCGCGACCAGCACGTACACCAGCGGGGCGAACGCCGTGCCCACCGCGAGCAGCAGGCCGAGCGCCCACGCGGCCCGGCGCGCACTGCGGCGCTCGCCCGTGATGACCTTGGCGGCGAAGGCGGCGTAGGCGGGGAGCAGGACGAAGACCATCGCCGTGCCGAGCCGCCCGGCCGCGACGGCGCCGGTCGCCACCGGCAGCAGCGCGTAGGAGGCGGCCAGCCAGACCCGGGCCAGCGGATGGGAGATCATCGACCGGGTCGCGACGTACGCCGACAGGCCGGCGAGCGGAACGCAGCCGAGCAGCAGCACCGAGACCGCCAGCCACGTCTTGCCGAGGAAAAGCGTCGACAGGGCGGCCAGGACGGCGACGTACGGCGGGGCCCAGCCGTCGGAGCCGAGCCCCGCGGCGTGGTAGCCAGAGGTGTAGAACGCCCACAGGTCGGAGGCGCCGCCCACGACCGGCACGAGCGCGCCCCCGCCGAGCAGGCCGCCGTACAGCAGCGACCGCTCGGCGGCCACCGTGACGGCCACCAGGGCCAGGCACAGCAGCACGCCGGGGTTGCCGAAGAGGCGCTGCATCAGCCCGGCGTCGGTCAGCAGCTCTTCGCCGTCGTCCTCGCGGGACGACTCGGAGATCACCGCGTGGTGGCGGCCCGCGGAGTCGATCGGCCCCGACCCCGACAGGTAACCCTGCACCATGTCGGTCAGCCGGCGAAACGCCATGCCCGACGGCGTGAACAGCCGTTTGACCTTGGGGTATCCCTGTTTCCTGCCCTGCCTTCTGGCTTTGCGCGCCCTGAGCAGGCGGCGCGGGCCGCCGATGACGGAGGCGAACGCCGCCACCTCGTCCAGGGCGTTGGCCGGCTGCTTGGCCAGCAGCAGCAACAGGGTGCGGAACAGCGAGACGACGAGGTTGCGCGCCATCGACCACAGCATCGACCGGAACGGCAGGTTCGCCATGATCACGAACATGGCGTTGCGCCGGTCGAGCCTGCGCGGGTGGACGTCACTCACCGACATGCGCCGCCTGCGCCGCGTCGCCGCCTCGGCGTGCCAGGCGACCGCGTCGGTGACGCACAGCACGCGGTGGCCGGCGGCGGTGGCGCGCCAGCACAGGTCGAGGTCGTCGCGGAACATGGGCAGCGCGGCGTCGAGCCCGCCGAGCTGATCCCACACGTCGCGGCGGATGAGCATGCCTGCCGTGGACACCGCCAGCACCTCGTGCACACCGTCGTGCTGCCCCTGGTCGTACTCGCGCGGCTCCAGCCCGGTGTCGCGGCGGCCGGACCGGTCGACGGTCACGCCTATCTCGAGCAGGATGCGGCGGTCGAGCCAGTCGCGCAGCTTGGGGCCGAGGATGGTGGCCTTCTTGTCGGCCGCGGCGGCCCAGAGCAGGGCCTCCAGTGCCCGCCTGTCGGGCACGCAGTCGTCGTGCAGCAGCCAGATCCACTCTTCGCCGCCGGTGCGCGGCAGGCGTTCGAGGACCGCCGCGACCGCCTCGCCGAACCCGGTGGAGCGGGGCATGGTGAGGACGGCGTTCGGGCCGAACGCCTCGGTGAGCATCTTGGCGCCGCCGTCGCGGCTGCCGTTGTCCACGCCGACGACCCGGTCGAGGGGGCGCGTCTGGTGCAGAACCCCCTGCAGCGTCTCTTTCAACCAGCGTGCGCCGTCATGGGAGACGACGATCGCTGTGACCGATGGACGCGGCGGTTGCACGGAGAGGGTGTCCTTGGGGGCTCGTGTGGCTTTGCGCCGATCACGATACGGCACCTCGGGTACGCGGAGTCCGCCAGTCCGTCAATCCGGTCGGCGCCCGTCGCTTTCAGGCACACCAGCGCCGGCGCCACGGCGTCCGCCCCGCCGACCACGTCCCCTCGCCCGGTCGGCGGCTGTGGGCTCCCCTGCCCACGGCCGGCGGCCGTGACCGTGATCTCGCGGCGTCGCTCGTGACGTCGTCACCACCGGCGGCGCCGAAGGATCGGCGCCCGCCGGGCCGGCTCAGCCGGCCTCTCGCTTGATCCTGCGCCGTTCCCGCTCGGACAATCCCCCCCAGATGCCGAACCTCTCGTCATGCTGCAAGGCGTACTCGAGGCACTCGGCCCGCACTTCGCAGGACCGGCACACCTTCTTCGCCTCGCGCGTGGAACCGCCCTTCTCTGGAAAAAACGCCTCCGGATCCGTCTGCGCGCACAGGGCGCGCTCTTGCCATCCCAGCTCTTCCGCGCCGAGCATCTGTGCCATGACCAGATCGGTCACTGCACACCTCCTGCTGATAGCCCGCCCGCCCCGCAACGGAGCCCCCCTTTTGAACACCTTCCTCAATACCCAGCATGTGAAAGGCGTAACTACACAGTTGTAATTACACGCGTGTGCCGCGTGTGGCGTCAAGCGGCATGCCAGTATCCGGGGAAAGACCAGCTCACCCCGGTATGCGAGCATCGGTGGCATCCGCGAGCCGCGTCCGTGACGCCGATCCGGCGTGTGCGGCGGCCTTCCGCGATTCCCGATCTTCTATGCCCTCAGCGGTCGGGACCGTACCAGCGCGACCCCTGATCGGACCCTTGCCCTGTCTGATCTCTACCCTCGCTTTCCTCCGGCCTTGCCTGGGAGGACCTGTCGGGGGCGTAGATGGCGGTGGGGTCGATCGGCTCGTCGCGCCGGGCCGCCGCGGGGGACGGCGGCATCGGCGCGTTCAGCGGGTCGTTCTGAAAGGCCTTCGGGTCGAAGCGCACGGTCTTCTCCGCGGGCTCCTCCCAGGCGGCCTGGCTCGGCCGGCCGCCCTGGTAGGACGCCTGCTCGTGCTGCGGCCGGTCCTGGCCGGGCGAGTAGGGCTGGTCCTGGACCGGCCGGTACCCCTGCGCGTCGGCCGGCGGCTGCGTACCGTAACCCCCGGAGTCCGCCGGAGACGGCGCGCCATAGCCTCCGGAGTCCGCCGGAGACCGCGTGCCGTAGCTACCGGAGTCCGCAGGGGACTGCGAACCATAGCCTCCCGGGTCCGCAGGGGACTGCGGGTGACCGAAAGGACCGCCGTAGGTGGGGGTGTAGTCGGGTGAGCGCACCGGCTGCGTGCCGGTGTACTCCGAACCACTGCCCTGGCCGCCGCCGAGGTCGGACGACGACGTCCCCCCGGCGCCGCCCTGCGTCTGCTGGTAGCTCTGGGCCTGCTGGTAGGCCTGGGCGATCTGCTGCTGGCGCGGGTCGCCCGCCGCCTCGGCGTACAGCGGGGACGGCTCGGCCGCACGCCCGAAGTCGCCGGAGGAGTAGCCCCCGTAGGACTCCCCGCCCGCCCCGGCCTGCCCGTAGGAGTTCGGCTGCGTCGTCGCCTGCCCGTAGGAAGAGGAGGAGGACGACGAGGACGAGGACGACGCGTCGAGCGGAGCGGCCTGCGAGCCGGTCTGACCGTACGAGGGCGACTGGTCGAGCGGGCTCGACTGCGGACCCGTTTGACCGTACGACGACGGCTGGTCCAGCGGGCTCGGCTGACCGTACGAGGGCGACTGGTCGAGCGGACTGGACTGCGGACCCGTTTGACCATACGACGACGGCTGGTCCAGCGGGCTCGGCTGCGGGCTGGTCTGACCATACGACGGCTGGTCCAGCGGGCTCGGCTGCGGGCTGGTCTGAC
This sequence comes from Sphaerisporangium sp. NPDC004334, assembly GCF_053602655.1. Lineage (NCBI taxonomy): Bacteria > Bacillati > Actinomycetota > Actinomycetes > Streptosporangiales > Streptosporangiaceae > Sphaerisporangium > Sphaerisporangium sp. NPDC004334. The sequence continues at coordinate 215,204 of NZ_JBSGDZ010000003.1, read as the reverse complement.
CGTACGACGGCTGGTCCAGCGGGCTCGACTGCGCACCGGTCTGACCATACGACGACGGCTGGTCCAGCGGGCTCGGCTGCGCACCGGTCTGACCGTACGACGGCTGGTCCAGCGGACTGGGCTGCGGACCCGTCTGACCATACGACGACGGCTGGTCCAGCGGGCTCGACTGCGCACCGGTCTGACCGTACGACGGCTGGTCCAGCGGACTGGGCTGCGGACCCGTCTGACCATACGACGACGGCTGGTCCGGCGAGCCGTTCTGGCCGTAGCCGCCCCCCGCGCTCTGCGACTGCTGGCCGTAGGTCGGAGACAGGTCGAAGGCGGGCGGGGTGTCGTTGGCGGGCAGGGCCTGGCGGGCGCCGGTGGTGAAGGCGTCCGGGGTGGTGAAGCTCCCGCTCGCCGCCGGCGGAGCGTAGGGAGAAGGCGTCTGCGCGTAGGGGTCGGCGGCCGGCGGGTTCTGCCCGGACGGCTGCTGCGGGTACGGGGAGGAGGGCGGCTGCCCGAAGGCCCCGCCGCCAGGCTGCTGCCCGAAGGCCCCGCCGCCAGGCTGCTCGTACGACGACCCCGGCGACTGCGGCTCGTAGGCTCCGGCGCCCGGCTTGTCGTAGGACCCGGAGGACTGCGGCTCGTACCCGCCGCCGGAGGTCCGCGGCTGCTCGTACGACGCGGACGGCGGCTCGTAGGACCCGGACGGCTGCGGCTCGTAGGACCCGGGCGACTGCGGCTCGTAGGCGCCCGGCGTCTGCGCGCGCTGCGCGTCCGGCTGCCCGTAGGGGTCGGCGGACGCCTGCGCCGGCGCGTACGGGTCGACCGGCTGGGAGGGCTGCACGGAGTACAGGCCGGGCGGAGGGGGCAGCGCCGGCTGGTAGGCGGCCTGGCCGTTGTACGGGCCGCCCTGCTGCCCGGCCCGCTCGGGATGACCCGGCTGGGAGCCCTGCTGCTGAGGACCGGCCTGCTGAGGCGCGGGCTGCTGCTGGGGATGGCCGGGCTGCTCGGCGCCCTGCCCCTGGGGCGGGCCCGCCTGCTCGCGGAACCCGTGCCCCGGCTGTCCCGGGTACCCGTGCTCGGGCTGCCCCTGGAACGCGGGCTGCGGCTGCTCGTGGAACCCGTGCAGGCCCTGCTCCTGGAACCCGTGCTGCGGCTGTCCCTGGAAGCCGTGCTGAGGCTGCTCCTGGAAGCCGTGCTGGGGGCCCGGCTGCCCGGGGTGTCCCTGGGGCACGAAGCCGGGGGCGCCGAACGCCTCCTGACGGGGCTTGGACGCCGCGGGGGCGGCCGATGGGAGCACCGACATCGCGTACACCAGCCCGACCACGGTCAGAGCGAGGGAGGGCAGGCCGGTCAACAGGTATTCGATCACTCCGAGACCGCCGCCCGCGCCGCCGATGAGCACGCCGATCAGGGCGATCGCCCCGAACACGGCGGACACCGCGAGCGCGATGACGGCGACGAGGTTGACCAGGCGGGCGCGGGGGGTGGGCGGCCCGAAGCGGGTGACCAGGACGACCGCGCCGAGCGCGAGGGCCACGTTGACCGGCGAGTCCAGTCTGAGCAGCGAGGAGGCCGCCCTGACGCCGAAGGGCAGGCCGGAGCCGAGGAACAGGCTCTCCACCCCGACCAGGACCTGTGCGCAGGCCGTCACAACCATGATCCAGGCCGCAGGCTCGCGGAGCCGCCCGGGCTCTACTTTGACCACAACTACCCCCCAATTGGGTCCATACGGCAACCGCAGTTTTGCACATCTCCGCACTTTGGGGGCACGAGACCCAAGAACCTCATTGATCACATAAGACCATCTTGTCCGGTTTTTTCGGCTCGCATCCGCTATGGAGCAGGGGTTTCGCGGCCCTCCCCCACCGCCGTCCGGCCCGGGCCGGACCAAGGAGACGGCAATGGAACACTTGACACATGCGCATCCTCTCCCTGGCCGGCGGCATCGGGGGCGCCCGCTTCCTCCGCGGGCTCCAGGCCGCCGCCCCCGAGGCGGAGATCACCGTCATCGGCAACACCGGTGACGACATCACGCTGTTCGGGCTCCGCGTCTGTCCCGACCTCGACACCGTCATGTACACCCTCGGCGGCGGCATCGACGAGGAGCAGGGCTGGGGCCGGGCCGACGAGCACCACGTCGTCAAAACCGAGCTGGCCGCCTACGGCATGGAGCCCCAGTGGTTCGGCCTCGGCGACCGCGACATCGCCACCCACATCGTCCGCACCCAGATGCTGAACGCCGGCTACCCGCTGTCGGCGGTCACCGAGGCGCTGTGCGACCGCTGGAAGCCCGGCGTGCGGCTGATCCCGATGACCGACGACCGCGCCGAGACCCACGTGATCGTCGAGGACGAGCAGGGCCGCCGCGCGATCCACTTCCAGGAGTGGTGGGTGCGCCTGCGCGCCTCGGTGCCCGCCCGGCAGATCGTCCTGGTCGGCGCGGAGGACGCCAAGCCCGCGCCCGGCGCGCTGGAGGCGATCGAGCGGGCCGACGTGGTGATCCTGCCCCCGTCCAACCCGGTGGTGAGCATCGGGACGATTCTGCAAATTCCCGGCATCCGCGAGGCCCTTTCGGCCAAGACCGTGGTCGGCGTCTCACCCATCATCGGCGGCGCCCCGGTGCGCGGCATGGCCGACGCGTGCCTGACCGCCATCGGCGTGGAGACCAGCGCCCAGGCCGTGCTGGAGCTCTACGGCTCGCGCCTGGTCTCCGGCTGGCTGGTGGCCGAGCAGGACGCCGGCGTCGCGCTGGAGGGGGTGCGCGTGGTCGCCAGGCCACTGCTCATGACCGACGTCGAGGCCACCGCCGGCATCGCCCGCGCCGCGCTGGAGCTGGCCGGATGATCAGCGTCCACGGGGTGCCCGGACTGCCCGAGGTGCGGCCCGGCGACGATCTCGCCGAGCTGATCGCGCGCGCGGTGCCCGATCTCGCCGACGGCGACATCCTCGTCGTCACCTCCAAGATCGTGAGCAAGGCCGAGGGCCGCGTCCGCGAGGCGGACGGCCGCGCCGAGGCGATCGCCCAGGAGACCGAGCGGGTGGTCGCCCGCCGCGGCGACACCGTCATCGCCCAGACCCGCCACGGCTTCGTCATGGCGGCGGCCGGGGTGGACGCCTCCAACACCGAGCCGGGCACCGTGCTGCTCCTGCCGCTGGACCCGGACGCCTCGGCCCGCCGCATCCGGTCCGGCCTGCCGGTGCGGGCCGGGGTGATCCTGTCGGACACCTTCGGCCGCCCCTGGCGCAACGGGCTCACCGACGTGGCGATCGGGGCGGCCGGCGTCCGTCCGCTCGACGACCTCCGCGGCCGCTCCGACGCCTACGGCAACCCGCTGTCGGCGACGGTGACGGCGCTGGTCGACGAGATCGCGGCGGCGGCCGAGCTGGTCAAGGGCAAGCTCGACGGGGTGCCGGTGGCCGTCGTGCGGGGGCTGTCCCACCTGGTGACCGACGAGGACGGCCCGGGGGTGCGCCCGCTGGTCCGCCCCGCCGACGAGGACATGTTCCGGTACGGCTCGGCCGACGTGCTGTTCGCGCGGCGCACGATCAGGGAGTTCTCCGCCGAGCCGGTGGACCCGGCCGCCGTCAGGCGGGCCGTGGCCGCCGCGGTCAGCGCGCCCGCCCCGCACCACACGACGCCCTGGCGGTTCGTGCTGCTGGAGTCGGCGGGCGCGCGCGAGAAGCTGCTGGACGCCATGCTCGCGGCCTGGGTGCGCGACCTGCGCGCCACCGGGTTCACCGAGGAGTCGATCGCCCGCCGCGTGCGGCGCGGGGACGTCCTGCGTCGGGCCCCGTACCTGGTGGTCCCCTGCCTGGTGATGGAGGGGTCCCACACCTATCCCGACGAGCGCCGCAACGCCGCCGAGCGCGAGATGTTCGTCGTCGCCACCGGCGCGGGCGTGCAGAACCTCCTGGTGCACCTCGCCGTCGAGGGCCTGGGGTCGGCGTGGGTCTCCTCGACGATGTTCTGCCGCGAGGTCGTGCGCGAGGTGCTGGACCTGCCCGGCACCTGGGATCCGATGGGCGCCGTCGCGGTCGGCCACGCGGCCGCGCCGCCGCGCGACCGCCCGCCGCGCGACCCCGCCGACTTCATCGTCACCCGCTGATTCCGGCCCTCCGGCGCCCACGGGCCGGGGCTCAGCGGGGCCGGCCGCAGGTCGGGTGGCACAGGCGGCGCGCCAGGGCGCTGAGGAAGACGTCGATGATCTCCCCCGGCTCGGAGGCCACGTGCAGTGATCCGTTGGTGATCGAGACGATCTCACCGAGCGCCGCGCGGTCCACGTCCTTGCCGAAGGCGATCACGATGATCTGGACCGGGTGGTCGGGGTCCCAGGCGTCGCGCAGCCCGCGGGCCAGTTCCTGCCGCGACATCCCGGCGCCGTCGTCCCTGCCCGCCGTGATGACCAGCAGCGAGTTGTTCATCGCCGGGTCGTACTTGGCGGTGACCTCCCGGAAGCCGGCGAGGATCGTGTCGTAGAGGGAGCTGTCGCGGTCGTCGTAGGGCTTGAGCGTCTGGGTGAGCCCGTCCAGCCGGGAGCGCCGGGTGAACTGGTCGTCATCGCCGTCGGGCTGGGTGATCGGACCGAGGCCCACCAGCGGGCGGTAGCCCTTGCGGCCGCCGAGCCCCTTGGCGAACTCCCACAGCCCCATGCGGGTGGACCCGGGGAAGAGCTGAAGGCCGAGGTGGGCGGCCTTGAGCGCCACGGAGTGCCGGGTGGCGCCCTTCTCCCCGGCGATCGGCTCGGCCATGTGCCGCCCGGCGTCGGCCAGCACCAGGATGTTGCTGGGCGGGGCCAGGCGGCTCCACGCGTCGAGGGCCTCGTCGATCACCGCCTGGGTGATGGACGGGCGCGGGCGCGGCCGCTCCGAGGGGATCTCCGGTCCCGCGCCGAGCGGCGGGTCCTGCCCGTCGGGGAGCCGGAAGCCGCCGCGCCGCGCCGCCGCCCCGACCTGCGGCGAGCGCAGCCAGTCGCCGAAGAGCCGCGCCCCGGCGGCGTCGGCCGGGTCGGGGCTGGTGACGACGTAGGGGTAGTCGAGCATGATCGTGCCCTCTTTGGGGTGCAGCGCGACGAGCGGGTCGCCGGAGGGCGCCCGGTCGTACAGCCACACCGACTGCTCGGGCACGACGACGACGGGCCGCTGCCAGAAGGAGCGGTCGTCGACGGCGGCGAGCATCGAGCGGTAGTCGGGCGCGGAGCCGGCCTGGGCCATGCGCACGAAGGCGGTCAGCTCCCTGGCCCCCTTGTCGCCGGTGCCGGCGATGTCCGTGGCCGCGGCGACGGTCGCGATGCCGGCGCCCGCGACCGACGGATCGGGGATGCGGACGACGTCCGGCTCGTCCTTGGTCGGTTCCAGCCGGCCGCGCGCCGTCGCCGGGAAGATCATCTCCCAGCTCATCTCGGTCTTCCCCGTCGCGAACCGCCGGGCGAGCGAGCGCCGGGTGGCGAAGACCAGCGGCGAGGTGGCGACGACGGTCTCGTCCGGCGCGATGCCCGGCGCGCCCTGCTTGCGCGCCAGCCGCACCCACGCCGAGGAGTCGGCGATCCACGCGTCCGGGCGCCCGGCGAGCACGCCCGCCTGGTCGCCGATCAGCGTGCGCAGGACGGGCGCGGGCGACTGCTCGGTGACCTGGACCAGGACGCAGCGCCCGTCCACCGCCGCCTTGCGCGCGTTGAAGCTCTCGGCCGCCTCCATGGCGACGGGGGCGATGTCCACCGCGGCGTCCACGCCGACCAGCACCGGATCGCGGCCGGAGCACGGGCCGCCGCTCCTGGTGAGGACCACCGCGACCGCGCCCGCGACCAGCGCGAGGACGAGCAGCGTCACGGGCAGGGCGCGACGCCGGCCGCGCGGGCGCGCGGGCTCGAGGATCGGGTCCGCGCGGTGCCGACCTGGCCGACCAGACGCCACGGTTCGCCTTTCTGGGTCGCGTGCGAGAGGACGAGTCGGACGATTCTCCCAACCGTCACCGTAGGGGGCGCAAGTACCCGCACAGCAGGAAAGAGAACTTGTTATAACTCTGTCTGATAACGCCCCACAGCCCAGGCGACTACCCGCCGGCGTCGGGGGCGGCGAAGTAGGCGGCGCTGTCGGCGTCCGTCGGGTAGTACGACTCGATCGCGATCTCGTCCAGGGTGATGTCCATCGGAGTGCCGAACGTGGTCGTCGTCGAGAACAGCCGCAGTTCGCGCCCGCCGAAGCGGAAGACCATCGGGACGGCGACCTCGGACTCGACCGGTCGGCTCCCGTCCCCCGGATAGGGAGCCAGGAGTTCCTCGTAGAGTGCGGTGACCTCGGGGTCGGGAGCCGTGGCGAGCTGCCGTGCGATCCGGATACGCAGCAGCGCACGCACCTGCGCCAGGTTGACGATGTGCGGAGCGAGCCCTCGCGGGTCCAGCCCGAGCCGCACCATGTTGATCGGCGGGACCAGCAGGTCGGGGGCGACGCCCGCGAGGAACGGGCCGATGGCGCGATTGCTCATCACGATGTCCCACCGGCGATCGATGGCCAGCGCCGGATACGGCTCATGTGCGCGCAGCACCCGTTCGATCGCGTCCCAGGCCGCCGACAGCGCCTCCTGCCCGATCGGCCGCTCGGCATAGCGGGGTGCGAAGCCGGCGGCCAGCAGCAGCCGGTTGCGCTCTCGCAACGGCACGTCGAGCTGCTCGGCCAGTCGCAGGATCATCTCGGCGCTCGGGCGGGACTTGCCGGTCTCCACCAGGCTGACGTGACGAGCCGACACCTCCGCGGCGAGCGCGAGATCCAGCTGGCTGAGCCGCCGGCGATGCCGCCACTGCCGCAGCAGTTCCCCCACCGTGTACATGGGCCACGATGCTACTCATCGACGAATAGAACACCATGAAATGCCATTTCATCGACAAATATCCCGAACGCGGAAAAACTGCTGGTCGTGACCACGCAGAACACGACCCACGACAACAAGAACATCGTCCAGCGAGCGCTGACCGCACTGGTCGCCACCGGCGACGTCGACGCGCTCGCGCCATTGCTGAGCGACGACTTCCTCCACCACCGTCCGGACGCGACCTCCAGGACGAAGCCGGAATGGCTGGCCGCCGTGGACGCCGCGCTCGTCCCGCTCGCCGGCATGCAGGTCGAGATCCTGCACCTGCTGGCCGACGGCGATCACGTCGTGATGCATTCGCGGCGCCGGCCGCCCGGTGCCGGGCCGGAGATCACGGTCGTCGACATCTGGCGGCTCGACGACGGTCTGATCACCGAGGCATGGGAGATCATCGAGCCGGCGTCCCAGGCGGCCGCCAACCTGACGTGGTGGGAGGGGCCTCAGCACCCCGGCCACCGGTGACGCGCGCTCTCACCCGGGCGTCCGGGCATCCGGGCATCCGGGCCGGGAGAGTGACGGCTCCCGCTCGGAGGCCCGGCTGCGTTTCGGACTCTCGGGGCTGACGTGACGGACGTTCGCGGGCGCCTCTACGGGGCAAGGAGGGGGATCGTGCGGCGGATGCTCTGGCAGACCCCGTCGCTGGCCTGGGCCGCGGCCACGCGTTCGGCCGAGGGGACGCCGTAGCCGGTGGTTCGCTGGCGCAGCGGGCGTCCGGTCGGCTCCACCATCGCGGCGATGTCACTGATCGTCTTGTAGGAGCCGTTCTCCGAGCCGGCCATCCTGCTGATCGTCTCCTCCATGAGCGTCCCGCCCAGGTCGTTCACGCCGCCCGACAGCACGGCCCGGCACAGGTCGTCCTGGAGCTTGACCCACGAGCACTGGATGTTGGCGATCGCGCCGTGCAGCAGGACGCGCGCCAGCGCGTGGACGGCGCGGTTCTCCCGGGCCGTCGGCCCCGGGCGTGCGATGCCGGCCAGGTAGATCGGGGCGCTGTGATGCACGAACGGCAGCAGCACGAACTCCGAGAAGCCGCCGGTCTCCTCCTGGATGCGGCGGATCAGCCGGATGTGCGCCACCCAGTGGGCCGGGGTGTCCACATGGCCGTACATCATCGTCGAGGTCGTCGGAATGCCCACGCGGTGCGCGGTGGTGATCACCTCGACCCACTCGCGGGTCGGGAGCTTGCCCTTGGTGAGCACCCAGCGCACGTCGTCGTCCAGGATCTCCGCCGCCGTGCCGGGCAGCGAGTCGACCCCGGCCTCCTTGGCGGCCACCAGCCAGTCGTGGATCGACAGATTGGTCCGGCTGGCGCCGTTGATGACCTCCATCGGGGAGAAGGCGTGGACGTGCAGGTCCGGGCACCGCTCCTTCACCGCCCTGGCGATGTCGAAGTAGGCCGTTCCGGGCAGGTCGGGGTGGATGCCGCCCTGCATGCACACCTCGGTCGCCCCCGCCTCCCACGCCTCGGCGGCCCGGTCGGCGACCTGGTCCAGGGACAGGGTGAAGGCGTCGGCGTCGGTGCGCCGCTGCGCGAACGCGCAGAAGCGGCAGCCGGTGTAGCAGACGTTGGTGAAGTTGATGTTGCGGTTGACGACGTAGGTCACCTCGTCGCCGGCGGCCTCTCTCCGCAGGCCGTCGGCCACCCGGCACAGCTCCGCGAGGTCGGCGCCGTCCGCGCCGAGCAGCGTGAGGGCCTCGGCGTCGGTGAGTCCCGCCGGGTCGGTCTCCGCGCGGCGCAGGGCCGCGCGCATCTCCCCGTCGACGGCCCCCGCGCGCGCCGGGGCCGCCCCGGCCTGGGCCACCCCGGACTCAGCCGTCGCGGCCTGGGCCGCTCCGTCCGCGACCGCTTCTGTCACGGCCATCCCGGCCGAGGCGGCAGGCACGTCGCCCGGCGCGGCGCCGGCCGGGAGCCGGTCGCGCAGGGCGTCCCAGTCGCCGTAGACGCGGGCGAAGTCGTCGCGCCGGTCCTGCGCCCGCCCGGAGGCGTCCACCTCCACGTGCAGGTCGGTGCGCCCGGAGGCGGCGAACCCGCCGTCGGGCTCCTGCCACGGCCTGCCCTCGGGGTTCACCGGCCGGGCCAGGCCGGTCTCGAGGTCGGCCAGGGCCGCGACGTGGCCGCGCAGGCGCGGGTCCAGCCAGGGCTCGCCGGCCAGCACGTACTCGGGGTAGATCGTCAGGCGCTCCTTGAGCGTGAACCCGGCGGCGGCGGTGCGGGCCGCGAGCTCCTCGATGTGCGGCCAGGGCCGCTCGGGGTTCACATGATCGGGGGTCAGCGGCGAGACCCCGCCCCAGTCGTCGATGCCGGCCCTGATCATCAGGTCGTACTCGTCGCCGATGAGGTTGGGCGGCGCCTGGACGCGCGTCCGCCCGCCGAGCACGAGCCGGGTGACCGCGATGGTCGCGGCCAGTTCGCTGAGGTCGGCGTCCGGCATGCCGCGCATCGCGGTGTCGGGCTTGGCGCGGAAGTTCTGGACGATGACCTCCTGGACGCCGCCGTACTCCCGGGCGACCCGCCGGATCGCGAAGATCGACTCCGCGCGGTCGGCGACGGTCTCGCCGATGCCGATCAGGATGCCGGTCGTGAACGGCACATTGGAGCGGCCGGCGTCCTCCAGCACGCGCATGCGGACCGCGGGGTCCTTGTCCGGGGAGCCGTAGTGGGCCTGGCCCTTCTCCTCGAACAGCCGGCGGGAGGTCGTCTCCAGCATCATGCCCATGGACGGGGCGACCGGCTTGAGCCGTTGCAGGTCGCGCCAGGTCAGGACGCCGGGGTTGAGGTGCGGCAGCAGCCCGGTCTCCTCCAGGACGCCGATCGCCATGGCGCGCACGTAGGACAGGGTGTCGTCGTAGCCGTGGGCGTCCAGCCACTCGCGGGCCTGGTGCCAGCGGTCCTCGGGCCGGTCGCCGAGGGTGAACAGCGCCTCCTTGCATCCCATGGCGGCGCCCTGCCGGGCGATCTCCAGCACCTCGTCCGGGGTGAGGAACGGGGCGGGCAGCTTGCCGGGGGCGGTGGCGAACGTGCAGTAGCCGCAGCGGTCCCTGCACAACCGCGTGAGCGGGATGAACACCTTGCGGCTGTAGGTGACGACCTGCTCCCTGCCCACGGAGGCCAGCCCGGCGTCCCGGACGCGGCCGGCGTGGTCGAGGAGGCGGTCGAGGTCGGCGCCCCTCGCATGCAGGAGGACCGTCGCCTCCGCCGGGTCGAGCGCCTTGCCGTCCCTGGCCCGGGCCAGCGCCCGCCGCATGGCTGCGTCTGTGGGATTCGCGTTCATGCATCGCACAGTACGAAACCCTCGCGTCCCGGCCCTTGGGCGGGGGTGCGCCACGCGCTGTCACCGATCAACCTCCGGAGTCGGCGCGTACGCTCATGCGTTAAGAGGCTCTTAACGGTACTGCCCAGAGAATCTCGATGGACGTGAAACTATGCACGCGCACATAATAGAAGGGCACCCAAGGGAACCTTCTCAAGGAGTCACGATGTCCTGGCTGATCCTCGTCCTCATCGCCGCCGCCGCCGTGCTCGCGCCGCTGTTCGGCACCGACACCCGTGACGGGCGCGACTGGGCCTCCAACTCCCCGACCATGACCGGCGACCGTTCCTCGTTACCCGCCCGCTGACCGGCCCGCCCCGGCCTCCTGACCAGCCCGCCCCGGCCTCCTGACAGACCCTCTCGGCTCGCTGACAGACCCTCTCGGCTCGCTGACCGGTCCGCCCGGCCACCGACCGGCCCGCCCGACGGCCGACCGACCTGTACGGCCCGCTGACCTGCCCGCTCGGCCCGCCCGCTCGGCCCGCTGACGGGCCCGCTCGGAGATCAGAAGGAGCGGTAGTCGCGGGCGGCCATCCGCGGTCCGCGCGCCGGCGGCCGGCGGCCGCCGAGTTCCAGCAGCCGCACGATGCGGTGGCGGTGCCCCCGGTAGGGCGACAGCAGTTCCAGCATCCCCGCGTCGTCGGTCTTGCGGCCGGTCAGCGACCAGCCGACCAGCGACGGAAGGTGGTAGTCGCCGACCGAGACGGCGTCGGGGTCCCCGTACGCCCGCTGACGGACCTCCGCCGAGGTCCACACCCCGACGCCCGGCAGCGCCCGCAGCAGCCGGTCGGCCTCGGCCTCCCCCGCCGCCTCCAGCTTGGCGGCGTGCAGGGCGGCGTTGACGATCGTCCTGGCCCGCACGGCCTCCGCCCCCGCCCGGTGCCAGTCCCAGGACGGGATCGTCCGCCACACCTCGGGCTCGGGGAACACCCGCATCATCGCCGGCGCCGGGCCCGGCGCGGGCTCGCCGTAGCGGGACAGCAGCCACCGCCACGCCCGCCACGCCTCGCGGCCGACGACCTTCTGCTCCAGCACGGCCGGCACGAGCGCCTCGAACACGCGCAGCGTGCGGCCCACCCGCAGGCCCGCGTGCCGCGAGGCCAGCTCGCGCACCAGCGCGTGCCCTTCGGGGCCGAGCGCCCCCATCAGGCGCGCGAAGTCGCCGACCCGGTCGTGCGCGCCGAGCAGATCCGGCAGGGTCTCCAGCATCCAGCCGGCGCCTGGCCCCCAGACGTGGGCGACCACCGTCCGCTCACGCGGCTCCACGGTGACGCGCAGCGTGCCGGGCCCCTCGGGGGTGCGGGAGGTGCGCCAGATGGCCCGGTCGGCGGTGAGCTGCCAGGCGGGGTCGCCGGAACCGCGCCGGTGCGGCGCCATGGCCGACTCGACGTCCACCGGAGCGTCCGGCCGCCACCTGCGTTCTCGCACAACGCCAGACTAGTTCTCGCCCGACGCCGCACTATTGGCGCGGCCGGAGCCCAGCCGCGCCCTCCCCGGGAGAGATCCCCCCACGCCAGACCTCGCAGGCGCCAGACCTCGTAAACGTCGAACCTCGTCGGCGTTGATCTCGCAGGGGTCAGACGTCGCTGGAGAAGCGGACGGCGCCCGGCGGCAGCCGCACGTCCGGCCACACGCGGGCCCCGGCCAGCAGTTCGTTGCCCGGCCCGACGACCGCGCCCTCGCCGATGACCGCGTTGCGCAGCACCGCCCCCGACGCCACCCGGGCCCGCGCGCCGACCACCGAGTCGACCACGACGGCCCCGGACTCGATCACCGAGTCGGCGTCCAGCACACTGCCGTGCACCGACGCGTCGGACTCCACGACGGCCCGCGGCCCGACGACCGTGCCGCCCTCGATCTTGGCGCTGGGCGAGACCTCGGCGCCGGGCAGCGCCATGAACTCCCCGCAGGGCGCGGGCAGCGCCGGAGAGGGCAGGCGGCCCAGCACCAGGTCGCAGGAGCCCTGGACGAACGCGGCGGGGGTGCCCACGTCCAGCCAGTAGGAGCGGTCGGCGTACCCGAGCACCAGCTCGCCGGCCGAGATCATGCCGGGGAACGTCTCGCGTTCGACGGAGACCACCTGCCCCGCCGGGATCCGGTCGATGACCGAGCGCTGGAAGACGTAGCACCCGGCGTTGATGCGGTTGGTCACCGGGTTCGGGGTCTTCTCCAGGAAGGCGGTCACCCGGCCCTGGTCGTCGGTCGGCACGCACCCGAACCGCGAGGGGTCGTCCACCTCGGTGAGGTGCAGCGTCACCGCCGCCCCGCGCGAGACGTGCAGCCCGACCTGCTCGGCGATGTCGTGCCCGGACAGGATGTCGCCGTTGAGCACGAGCACCGGCGCGTCCGGGCCGCAGGTGAGCGCCTCGGCGGCGTTGCGGATCGCCCCGCCGGTGCCGAGCGGGGTCTGTTCCGTCATGTACGAAAGCGACAGGCCGAAGGAGGAGCCGTCCCCGAACGCCTCGGCGAACATCGAGGCGCGGTAGGAGGTGGCGAACACGATGCGCCGGACGCCGAAGGACCGGGCACGCGCGAGTTGGTGGGCGAGGAAGGGCACGCCCGCGGTGGGAAGAAGCGGCTTGGGGGTGCTCAAGGTGAGAGGGCGAAGACGGGTGCCCTGCCCGCCTACGAGGAGAATGGCCTCCAGGTGCGCCGACTCCGGCGAGTAGCTGCTCGTCACACCGGTGAGGCTAGCTCACTGATCGACCGCTCGTTGAAAGCTCATCATATGCGCCTCGGCGGAGGCCTCCCACGTGAACTCCCGCGACCTGGCAAGACCCGCCTCGGCGAGCGAACGCCGGCGTTCCCCGGACGAAAGGAGCGCCCGCAGCGCGTCGCTGATGCTCCCGGCGTCCGGCTCGGTATAGGCGACGGCGTCCCCGCCGACCTCGGGCAGCGAGGTGCGGTGGGTGGTCAGCACCGGCGCCCCGCAGGCCATGGCCTCCAGCACCGGCAGCCCGAAGCCCTCTCCGCGGGAGGGGAAGGCCACCACGACCGCGCCGCCGAGGAAGCCCGGCAGGTCGGCGAAGGAAAGGTATCCCGGGCGAACGACCCGCACGGCCACCGGGAGCGCGCTGATCGCCTCGTCCACCTCGTCGCTCCACCCCGCCCCGCTCGCCAGGACCAGCGCGGGAGAGCCCGGCAGGTCGCTGACGGCCTGCCCGAAGCCCTTCACCAGGTTCGGGACGTTCTTGCGCGGCTCGAAGGCGCCGAGGAAGGCGACGTACGGGCGGCCGCGCAGGCCGAGCCGCCCCGACACCCGCTTGACCTCCTCCTCCGACGGCTGGTGGAACAGCGCCCGGTCGACCCCGTGGTAGGCGACGTCGATGCGCGTCGGATCGGCCGCGAGCACGCGCACCAGCTCGTCGCGGGTGGCCTTGGAGGGCACGATGACCCGCTGGGCGCTGCGGACGGCCGTGCGCGTCGCCGCGCGGAAGAAGGACGCCCTGACGTTGTCGTGCCGTCCGGGCTCGGTGAACCAGGTGACGTCATGCACGGTCGCGACGGTGGGCAGCCCGGAGTGCAGCGGGATGGAGTAGTACGGGGCGTGGATGACCTGCGCGCCGACCTGGCGGGCCAGCACGGGGATGCCCGTCTGCTCCCACACCAGCCGCGCGGCGCGGTTGGTGATCGCCGGAGGCCCGGCGAGGATGCGGGCGGAGGGGGCGATCTTGCCGTAACGCTCGGCGTCGGCCCGCTGGCAGACCACCGACAGGTCGGCGCCGGCCCGGTCGAGCGCGGCGACCAGCCCGTCGACGTAGCGGATCAGGGCGCCGCGGTCGGCCGGAACCGCCGCGGCGTCGACGAGCACTCGGGGCGTCAAGAGCGATCGCTCCCTTCCGATCTCGGTGCCGGTCATCGGCGGAGATCGCGTGCGGGCGAAGGTCCCCAGATCGGTGCGAACCGGCAGGGCCACCCGTGTGTCCCGCCGGTCACCGCCGGCCCCTCGCCCCCGATCCCCATCGGCATCACTCTATTGCGAGGGTCCCCGAATCCGTGAGAGATATGACAGGCATTTAGGGCGTCCGGCGGGCAACGAATGCGGAAAATCAGTCGTGTTCGGCGGTGACGGGAACGGATTCCGCGCGCCGGGCGGCCAAGCCCGCGAGGCCCGCCCACATCAGGTCGCCGAGCGAGACCAGCAGCCGCGAGCACAGGGCGGCGGCCAGCGCCGTCCCGCCGGGAAGGACGGGGGCGAGCGCCGCCACCATCGCCACCTCGCGCACCCCGGCCCCGGCGGGCGCGATGACCACGATGAACCCCAGGCACCAGGCCAGCGAGAACGCCCCGAGGGACAGCGCCAGAGCGCGCGGCCCGGCGGTGCCGAGCCCGGCCACGACCAGCCAGAGGTGGACGCCGTAGGCCGCCCAGCCCGCGAACGCCCAGCCGGCCGAGGCCAGCACGCCGCGGCGGCTGAGGGGGCGCTCCAGCGGGGGCCGACGCAGCAGCCGCAGGCCGAGGCCGAGCACGCCGTTGACGACGCGCGGGTGCAGCCCGGCGACCAGCACGGGCAGCAGCAGGAGCAGCCAGGCGTAGCGGGCGACCGAGTCTCCGGCGAAGGCGGGCAGGGTGAGCAGGGCCACGCCCAGGCCGCTGGCCAGGTAGATGGGGTAGGTCAGGAAGAAGGCGGTGGCGCTGCGCGAGCGCGGGACGCCGAGGTCCTTGCCCATCTCCATCTGCGCGAGCACCGGCCACAGCGAGCCGGGAATGTACTTGCCGAGCTGGCCGACGAAGAACACTTTGGCGGCGTCGGTGAGTGCGAGAGGCGACCCGAGGTCGGCCAGCAGGGCGCGCCACATGAGCATCCCCGCCGACAGGGCCGCGAGGACGGCCACCAGCGATGCGGCGAGCAGCGGCCACGACAGCCGGGAGAAGCCGTCGGCCACCTGTGACCAGCGCCCGGCGATGGCCCACGCCCCGAAGCCGAGGGCCACCAGCAGGAACAGCAGCCGGACCAGCTTCTTGCGCGCCGAGCGGGCGGGCGGAGCGGTCACGGCGTCCGGACCTGGCACGGAGTCCGGACCGGACATGGGGTCCGGAGCGGTCAT
The DNA here is from genome assembly GCF_053602655.1 of Sphaerisporangium sp. NPDC004334. NCBI lineage: Bacteria > Bacillati > Actinomycetota > Actinomycetes > Streptosporangiales > Streptosporangiaceae > Sphaerisporangium > Sphaerisporangium sp. NPDC004334. The sequence goes on along the minus strand of NZ_JBSGDZ010000003.1, from coordinate 199,989 downwards.
GGGGTGCGGACCGGCTCGGGGGGCTGCGGGAGGGCGGGCCCCAGCGGCCGGCGCGGCGTCTTGGTGGCCACCCACAGATACGTGGGCACGACCGGCAGCAGCGCCCGCAGCGCCGGGCGCGGCGTCCGCGCCAGCGTGCCCTGGGCGGCCCGTCCCACAGAGCCGGGGAACAGCTCGGCGCCGGCGAACCGCTCGGGCGAGGCCAGCACCGGGAAGGAGTAGTCCCAGACGTGGAAGCCGGAGAGCATGCGGCGCAGCCCCGGCCGGGTGCGGAAGCGCTCGTAGTAGTGGTCGGCACGGCCGAAGGCGCGCACGTAGCGGTCGGCCAGCGACGGCGGCAGGTAGGACAGGAACGGCAGCTTGTAGTGCGGCTCCATCACGCCGAGCCGGTTGCCCAGCCCGAGGTAGAGCACGCCGTCGTCGGACAGCACGCGGTGCAGCTCGCGCACCACCGCGTCGGGGTCGACCACGTGCTCGTAGATGTGGTTGAGCACCAGCACGTCCATCGACCCGTCGGGGAACGGCAGCGCCGTGCCGTCGGCGCAGACGAACTCGACCCGCTCGCCGAACCGCCCGGCCGCCTTGCGCAGGCCCGGCACGTCGATGTCGATGCCGAACGCGTGCCGCGCGCCGGCCGAGGCGAGCTCGTCGGCGATGAACCCGGCCGAGCAGCCGATGTCGGCCACCGTCAGCCCGTCGAGCACGCCGGGGGCGCCGTCCCCGGAGGCGGGATCGCGGCCCAGGAAGTGCGCCAGCACGGCGATGATCTTGGCGGCCTTGCGGCGCCGCTTCGCCTCGTCCAGCATCGCCGCCTGGATCTGCGAATACTCCAGCTGCGCCACGCGTTCACTGCCCACGGCCACCAACCCTAGTGGCTGGCGACGGCGGGTTTCATATGGTCACGGGGCGGCCATGATCGCGCAAGACGGCGAAAGAGACGGCCACCGGCCGGTAACGAGGCGTCGTACGCTGGGCGAATGATGAGCCGACTGCGATCAAGTCCTCTGCTCCGGGCGGGGCTCGCGCTCGTCGCCCTCGGGTTCCTGGCCTACGGCCTGTCGCGCAACTGGAACGACACGGTGGCCGCGATGGCCCGGCTGTCGTGGTGGACGGTCGCGGGGTCCTTCGCCGCGGTCCTGGTGGGTCTGGGGTTCATGCTCGTCGCCTGGCAGGTCGTGCTCGCCGGGTTCGGCTCGCCCCTGCCGATGCGCGTCGCCGCCAAGGTGCTGTTCGTCGGGCAGCTCGGCAAGTACGTCCCCGGCTCGGTGTGGGCGTTCGCCGCGATGATGGAACTGGCCCGCGACCAGGGCTCGCCGCCGCGCCGCACCTTCGGCGCGACCGTGATCGGGCTGGTCGTCTCGCTCGGGTGCGCGCTCGGCCTCGCCGCGGTCACCCTGCCGCTGACCTCGCAGGACGTGGCCAGGCAGACGTGGTACCTGCTGCTGCTCATCCCGTTCATCGTGGCGGGGCTGCACCCCCGCGTGCTGACGTTCGCGCTGAACCTCGCCCTGCGCGTCGCCCGCAGGGAGCCCCTGGAACAGGTGCTCCCCGGCCGGGCGATGCTCGTGGCGGCCGCCTGGACGATGGCCGGATGGCTGTTCTACGGCCTGCACATCTGGCTGCTGCTGCGCGACATGGCCCCCGGCGGCCCGTCGCTGCTGGCCGTCGCCGCCGGGGCCTACGCGCTGGCCTGGGTGACCGGGCTGCTCACCGTGATCATCCCGGCGGGCATCGGCGTCCGCGAGGGGGCCATGGTGCTGGTGCTCGCGCCCGTGCTCGACGCCCCGCACGCGCTGGTCATCGCCGTGGTGTCCCGGCTGGCCTTCACCTTCGCCGACGTCGCCTGGGCCGGCATCGGATTCGTGGCGGCGCGCGGTCAGGCGCCCGCCGACAGCAAGGCGGCGGTGTACGCGGCCCAGTGAGGCTCGGGGTCGACGGCCTTGACGCCCTGGCGCAGCCGCTCGGGCTCGCCGTCCTGGTAGAAACGGTCGATCACCTCGGTCAGCGCGTCCACCGAGCCCGGCTCGGCCAGCAGGCCGTCCACCCCGTCGGTGACGTGGTCGGCGAGCGCGCCCACCCGGGTGGCGATGACCGGCAGCCCGTGCTCGTGGCCGAGCCAGGCGTTCTGGCTGGCCGTGGCCGACCGGTAGGGCAGCACCAGGGCGTCGGCCCCGGCGAACAACCCCGGCACGTCATCGGCCGCGACGTACCCCGGCCGCAGCTCGACCCGATCGCCCACGCCCAGCTCGGCGACCAGGGCGCGCGTCTCTTCCAGGCCGCCCCAGAACTCCCCCGCCACCGTCAGCGACACGCCCGGGACTCGGGCGAGGGCGCGCAGCAGCAGGTCCAGGCCCTTGTACGGGCGCACCATGCCGAAGAACAGCAGCCTGCGGCGCACCCCGCCGGACGCCGCCGCGAGGCTCTCGTCCCCGGACGCCGCGAGCATCTCGCCCCTGGGCGCCGCGAGGCTCTCGCCCTTGGAGGGCAGGTGCGGCGGCAGGCCGGCCACGCGCACCGGCGCGGGCGCCAGCCCGCGAGCCAGCCCCGCCTGCTCCTCGGAGTGCGCGAGCACGCGGTCGACCCGGCGCAGCAGCGCCTTGACCAGCGGCGCGTCGTACGGCTTGCGCTCGTGCGGCAGCACGTTGTGGCACAGCGCGACCACCTCGGTCGCGCGGCGCAGCCCTGCCAGGATGCCCAGATAAGGGGGCACCTGCACGGGGCTGAGCAGGGTCAGGACGGCCAGGTCGGCGCCGCGCAGCCGGCGCCCGCAGCGCAGCCACCCGTCGGGACGGCGCCAGTCGAGCTCGCGGCGGACGCCGGGGAACGGCTCCCCCTCCGGCGCGGAGATCGTCTGCTGCCCCGGGTATAGGAAGGACGGGTACTGGGCGCGCCAGGACTCGATCACGACCTCGTGCCCCAGCGCCGTCAGCCGGTGGGCGAGCTCGGTCGTGTGCTGCGCTCCGCCGCCCTTGTACGGGTAGGTGGGCCCGACGATCGCGACGCGCACGTCATTCGCCCCGAGATCGCACGATCAGGTCGGCGAGCAGCGCCAGCGACCCGATGATCAACCCCGAGAGGAACGTCATCACCGTGCTCGCCGGGAAGTAGAACGGGTGGCGGATCATGTCGACGACGCCCTTGCCCAGCGCGATGACCACCAGCCAGATCGCCGGCGGCATGAGCACCTTGAGCGGGTTGAAGTACATCACCATCCGCAGCACCTGCAGGATGTAGCGGTAGGCGTCGGAGATGAAGCTGAACTTCGACGTGCCCGCCCGCTTGCTGTACTCGATCGGCATGTAGTGCACGTCGTGCTGGTTGGACAGGAACGCCAGCGTGATCGTCGTCACGCAGGAGAACCCGGGGGGCAGCAGCCGCAGGTACGGCAGCGAGACCGACCGGCGGAAGGCCCGCAGGCCGGAGTTCAGGTCGGGGATCTCCTGCCCGGCCAGCCGCTCGGCGACCTTGCGGATGAACCACTTGGCCGGCACCCGCAGGATCTTGTGCGACCCCTGCTCGCTGGTGCGCGCTCCGACGACCTGGTCGATCGTCGGGTCCTTCTCGAGGATCTGCACCAGCTCGGGGATGCGCTCGTTCGGGTAGGTCATGTCGGCGTCGGTCCACACGACGATCTCGCCGCGCGCGTCCTGGGTGCCGATGCGCCGCACGGTGCCCGAGCCGCCGTTGCGGTGGAAGGCGACGATGTTCATGTGCGGGAACCGGGGCGCGGCCTCGCGCAGCCGGTCGAGCGTCCCGTCGGTGGAGTGGTCGTCCACCGCGACCAGCTCGTAGGTGTAACCGCTGGCGTCCATGGCGCCGGTGATGCGCTCGACCTCGGCGATGACGTGGTCCTGCTCGTTGTAACAGGGCAGAACGATCGTCACATACGGCTTGGCGTCCACGGCGGATCCAGTCTCAGGCGTCTCGGTCACACTCACGTCGGGCGAGGATACAGTGCCCGGCCGGCATCCGAGTGTCCCTCGACCCCATCTAGGACTCTTCCGTCCCCTTTTGTCGTTCTGCCCGCCGGGTCGGCTCGTACTCCCCGCCCCTGCCGTCACCGCAGGCCGCACGCGAGACCACAGCCTCACCCGCACGCCCGGCATGTCCTTCGGCGGCCTCGCGCACGCTGTGAGTCAGAGGACGGACTGGACGCCGGGCACGTTCTTCAGCGCCTGCCGTATGAGCTCGGCCGCGTCCGGCCGGGCGAGCTTCACGTGATAGGACTCCGGCATGTTCACCAGGAGCTTCGGAGGACCGGCCTTGTCCTCGGGGTCGTAGTGCTTCTGCAGCTCGAGCGCGTGCTCGCGATCCTCGAAGTAGATCTTCTCCACCCCGTCCACCTCCCGGATCCGGTCCAGGATGACCTCTCTCTGCCGTTCGGTGGGCGACGCGTACCTGAAGGGCGCGCACGCCTTGGGGGCGCCGGTGCCGCACAGGGTCACGGTCACGTTCGCCTTGCCCGTCCAGAAGTCCGTCGGCGCGCGATAGATCCTCCACACGCCCGCGATCCGGCCGCCCCGTTCCGCCACCTGGCCGAAGACATCGGGGCTGGTGAGCACCCCCTCGAAGGCGTCGCGGAACATCTCACGGGTCATCGTCGTCACCAGACCGTCGGTCCGGTAGACGACGCCGTGCTTCTTGCCCGCCTCCTGGAACTCGGCCTCGCCGCTGACGAACCGCACCGAGGCCACCCCCGGGACGGCTCGCAGCTCCGCCTCGATACGGCGGAGGTCTCTGGTGGCCTCCGCGCCGCCGGCCTGGCACTCCGCGATCTCGGGCTCGCACAGGAAGACAGAGAACCTGTCCTGCGCGGGCAGGGCGACATCGGGCGGCGGCAGCGGCTCGCGGGACTTCAGGTACAGGTATCGGCCGCCGCCCCCGACCAGCCCGAGCAGGACGACGACGGCCGCCACCACCGCCAGCGGTCTCCGGTGAGCCGACGCCCACCGCCTGCCCGCCGCCTCCCACACGCGTAATCGGGACTCGCGTTCGGAGTCTCCGTCCCCGAACGACAACTCCTCGCCGGTCTCGGACGGCTCGGCTCGCCACTCCATGTCGTCAACTCTTCCGATCGTGACGACCCGCCGTCAACCGCGGGCCGCGCGGGATCACCGCACGTCTTCGACGCCGGGCACGTTCTTCAGCGCCTGCCGCAGGCGCTGGGACGCGTCAGGCCCGGCGATCCTCACGCGGAAGGACTCCTGCATGTTCACCAGCAGCAAAGGAGGGTCGAAGGACCGGTCCTCGGGGTAGTAGTGCTTCTGCAGCCGCAGCGCGTGTCGCCTGTCCTCGAAGTAGACCTTCTCCACCCCGTCCACCTCGCGGATCCTGTCCACGATGGCCTGCCTCTGCCGCTCCGTCGGCGACTCGTAGTCGAGCGGCGCGCACTCCTTGGCCGCGCCGGTGCCGCACAGGATCACGGTCACGTTCGCCTTGCCCGTCCAGTATTCCGTCGGCGTCCGCCAGACGTCCGCCACGCCCGCCACCAGACGGCTCCGCGCCGCCACCTGGGCGAAGAGCTCGGGGCTGCGGAGCACGCCCTCGAAACCGTCGGCGAACATGTCACGAGTGATCGGCATCATCGAACCGTCCGGCTGGTAACCGCCCTCCTTCTTGACCCGCTCGAACTCGGCCTCGCCGCTGCGGAACCGCACCGAGGACACCCCTGGCACGGCCCGCAGATCGGCCTCGATACGGCCGACGTCCTTGGCGGCCTCCGCGCCGCCGTCCTGGCACTGTGTGATTCCGGCCCCGCACAGGACGACGACGAACCTGTCCTGCACGGGCAGGGCGACGTCCGGCGGCGGGAGCGGCTTGCGCGACTCCTGGTAGAGGTGCCGGCCGCCGGCGCCCAGCGCCCCGAGCAGGACGACGACCGCCGCGCCGGCCGCCAGCGGCACGCGATGCGCGGAGATCCATTTCCGCGCCGCCGACTCCCATGCCGATGATCGCGACTCCCGCCTGGGGTCGCCCCCGAACGACAGCTCCTCGCCGGCCTCGAGGGGCTCCACTCGCCAATCCATGGCGTCCACTTTCCCGATCGCGCCTCTCGGGCGTCAAACGACGAGCCGGAAACGGTCAGACCGCGCCGGCGATGACCATCCACACGTCGATCGAGAGGGACCAGGTGCCGTTCGGGGCGTCGATGAGGGAGCGCTCGTCCTGGCGGGTGCGCAGCCGCACCACCTGCGCGGGCGTCCCGTACCGGATCAGCTGCACCTTCTCGGCGGCCAGCAGCACCGGGACGCGCCCGGCCGCGCGCACGCGCCGGATCAGCCGGGTCACATCGGAGGCCGCCGCCACGTCGCCCGCCTTGTCCGCCCGGCCGTCGTCGGGGGCGGTCGCCGCCGGGGCCCCGGGAACCGGAGGCGTGGCGCCCCCGCCCTGCCTCTGGACCTGCGCGGCCGGCCGGTCGCACATGGCCCGGACGACCTGGGTGAACCGGTCACCGGTGACCCGCTCGATCATCAGGACCGACGCGTCGGGCGGCAGCGCCGCGCACAGCCCCCGCACCGCCGCCGCCTCGCCGCGCTCGACCGGGGTGAAGGCCGTGCCGATCGACGTGACCGTCCCCGGCGCCACCAGCAGCACGGCGCCCGCCGCGGTGAGCCACCGCATCGCCGTCGTCCCGTACCCGGCGCCGCGGATTTTCCCCCACGCCCAGCGCAGGCCCCACGCCGCGAGGACGACCAGGCCCGGGATCACCACCGGCACCAGCCGCCGTGACGCGAACGGATGGTCGGGAGTGATGGCGGGCCGCCACAACGTCGTCACGGTCGTCCAGCCGATGATCGCCAGCGGCAGCAGCCACGGCGACTCCCTGCCCCGCGCCATCCGCCGCACCAGCACGGCGGCGGCGAGGGTGGCCAGCATGACCACGGGCACGCCGACGTACCAGATCACCCAGTACAGCGACTGCTCCGAGTAGAGCCGGGCCGGATCGGGCCGCATCCCGTTCGCCTGCTGCGTCCACTTGATGAAGATGGAGTTCAGCGTGTCCTCGACCGTGGCGGGCACGCGCCGCACGGTCTGCACCCATGGGCGCACGGCGAACCCCGCCATCACCAGGACGACCAGCGCCGCCAGCGCCTCGGGCAGGCGGCGCGCCGGACGCCACGCGCGCACGGCCCTGCCCGCCGCCGGGATGACCCGCGGCCCGGCGACCGCGCCCGCCACGGTCAGCAGCAGCACGACCCCGCAGATCACCAGCAGCGGCCTGACCGAGTCCGACAGGTAGTTCAAATACGGCCGCGACAGGAAGAAGGCCGCCACCAGGCCCAGGCCCGCGCCCGCCAGCAGGCCGCCGAGCAGCGGCACGCCCATCCGCGCGTACGCCTCGCCCCGCCCGCGCCGCCCGCGCAGCCCGCGCAGCGCGATCAGCAGCCCCGCGTACACAAGGACGGGGAGCACGTCCCGCAGCCCGTCCACCCGCACCAGGACGGCGAGACCGAAGGACAGGCCGGCCGGCACGGCCGTCCCCCGCGACCGGCCGAGCGCGTCGGCGGCCAGCGCCATGCCACCGAAGATCAGGATCAGGGACGGGATCTCGCTGAACGTGGTGCGCGAGGTGTAGAGGATCGGCAGCGCGACGGCGAACGCCAGCGCCGCCACGGGCGCCCACCGCGCGCCCGCCAGCCGGGCGGCGACCCCGGCCACGGTCAGCACGGCCAGCGCGCCGAGCACCGGCGGCACCATCAGCAGCCCGGACAGCCCACCCAGCCACGCGCCGATGGAGTCGATCAGCGGCGCTCCCGGCATGAACTGCGGCACCACCGCGCCGCCATGGTCGTAGAAACCGATGCTTTCGAACCGCAGCGCCGGGTCGGGTCCGCCGAACGCCGCCGTGGGATAGGGCATGGGCAGCAAGCCGTGCCCGGCCAGCCAGGCGGTGTACTGGGCGTAGGTCGCCGGGTCCCTGCGGACGATCAGCTGCTCGGTGTGGAAGATCGCGTTGAACACCCCGGAGGCGACCGCGATCGCGACGACCGCCCACACATGCCCCGCCGAGGCGTCCCCCACCTCTCCCCCGCCTCGCGCGTTGCGGGTGTCGTGCGGCCGTCCGGCGAGGCCACCGGGCGGCTTCCCGGACCGGGTGCCGTACACGCACAGGGCCGCGGCGAGGGCGCCGCCGAGCAGCAGCGCGGGCAGGGGACGGAACCGGCCGGCCAGCAGCAGCGGCAGTCCGGCGAGCAGCCAGCCGGTCAGGGCGAGCGCGGGCATGGCCGTCACCGCCGCGAGCACCCGGCCCGCCGGCGGCCACCGTGAGCGATCGCGCCAGACCCCGTCCATGATCCCGGCGAGCCTAGCGGCCGCGCTGTCCCCCCGTGTCGCCACGCACCCCTCCCACCGGTACCTTCCCACCCCTGAGAACCCGCGACGCTCTCGGGCCGCACGCGGGGGCGCGGGCGGGTGGCCGGCCGGTAACGTAGCGGCGCGTACGCGGGCCTCGCGTGCGCGTTCGTGTCTTCCCGGGACGCCGGGACCCGTGGGCTGGGGGTGGAGTGGTCGCTTCGGAGCGGGGCTCCAGCGTGCGGAGCGGCGCGGGCGAACCCTCCGGGCCGTCCTCCGGCGGGCGGGTCCGTTCCTGGTGGCCGCCGTCGGGCGGGGGGTTCTCCTCGTGGTGGTCCTCGGAGCGGGCGGGCGGACGGCTGTGGGGCGGGCTGCGGGCGCACCGGTGGTTCCTCGGGGTGCTCGGGCTCGGCGTGGCGCTGCGCGTGGTGGCCATGCTCGGCTACCGGCCGGTGCTGTGGTTCCCCGACTCCTACACCTACGTGGTGACGGCGCTGCGTCCCCGTCCCGATCTGGTGCGGCCCGCCGGTTACTCGATGTTCCTGCGCCTGCTGGAGCCGTTCCACTCCTTCGGGTTCGTGGCGTTCGTCCAGCACCTGCTCGGGGCGGCCATCGGCGTGCTGGTCTACGCCGCGGTCCGTCGGGCCGGCGGGCGGGTCTGGGCGGCGACGCTCGCGGCGGCGCCGGTGCTGCTGGACGCCTACCAGGTCCAGCTCGAACACCTCCTGGTCTCCGACACGCTGTTCGCGTTCCTGCTGGTGGCGGCCATGTACGTGCTGCTGGGCAGGCCCACGTGGCGCGCCGTGTGCCTGGCGGGGGCGCTGCTGGGCGCGGCGACGCTGACGCGCACGGTGGGACTGCCGCTGCTCGCCGTCGTGGCGGTGTGGCTGCTGGTCCGCCGTCCCAGCCGGGAACCGCTGGTCCGCCGTCGCAGCCGGGAACCGCTGGTCCGCCTTCCCCGGAAGGAGACCTGCGGTGCCGACGCCGCCGGAGCGGTGTGGCCGCCGGTCGGGCGTCCCGGTGAGGAAGCGCCGGGTGCCGGACGCGCCGTCGGTGCCCGCGGGGTCCTGACGCGGGCATGGCGGCGGGCATGGCGGCGGGCGCGGCCGGCGGCGGTGCTGGTGCTCGTCGCGCTGGTGCCGATCGCGGGGTACGCGGCCTGGTTCTGGGCGACCTACCACCGGGTGGGCATCGTGGGCTCCAACGGCGTCTTCCTGTACGGGCGGACGATGTCGTTCGCCGACTGCTCGGTCATGCGCCCGCCCCGGGACCTCGCGGTGCTGTGCGACGACAGGCCGCCCTCGCGCCGCCCGCCATCGCAGGAGTACGTGTGGGCGCCGGACGCGCCGTTGGTGGCGTTGCCGGGCATCACCTTCACCGCCGAGACCGACCGGCTCGCCGGGCGGTTCGCGCTGCTCGCGTTGCGCAGCCAGCCGCTGGACTACGCCGCCTCGGTGCTCTCGGAGCTGGCCCGCTCGTTCACTCCGAACCGCCCGGTGTACCCCGATCAGGAGATCTACGACTACTACGAGTTTCCGGCGCGGACGCCTCCGCCGCCCGGGCGCTACCCGGCGACCTACGGGGCGAGCCTCGCCGTGCGCTATGAGCGGGGTCCGATCGGCACTCGCGTCGTCGAGCCCCTCGCTGGATGGACCCGTGCCTACCAGGACGTGGTGTGGCTGCCGGGCACGGCCTTGCTGGCCGTCCTGCTCCTGCCTCCGGGCGTGGCCGCGGGACGCGCGTGGCGGTCGCGGGCGCGCCGCCGCGCGGAGGGGCCTGGGCCGAGCCGGACGGCGTGGGCGCCGCCGTGGGTGATGGCGGTGTCGTTGCTGGTCGTTCCGGCGGCCACGGCGGAGTTCGACTACCGCTATGTGCTGCCCGCCGTGCCGCTGGCGTTCCTGTCCGCGGGGGTTCTGACGGCGAGACAGAGGGATCGGTCATGACGGTCGTGACCTGGTGATCCTGTGAACTTCCAGTAAACCCACCGTTTGCGTTATTCCAGGAAATATCCTCGTGTCGGTATGCTTGGCCGCCCGATCGACCCCCTCTGGAGTAACCGTGATCATGCGCCTGTTCCTCCGATCATGTCGCCCAGAGTCGGGCCGGTGACTAACCTCGTGACGAAATGAGCGAGCACCGACACGGCGCCACGGTCACCAACCATCGGAACGCGCCTCCCGCCTCCGGTCGCCGGTCCAGCCGCGGCCGAGCGATGGAGCAGCCTCCCGTGGACGTCCCTCCCCGCGAAGGGGGCCGCCGCCGCAGAGGCGTCCCTCCCGACGCCCCCGCCCCGGTACGGCCCGCGGGCCCCCACGGCCCGTACGAGAACCATCCCTCGGGCCCGCAGGACTTCCCCATGGTGGACGAGCAGCGCGGCCGCCGCCAGCGCGGCGTTCCCGGCGAGGGGCCTCCTCCGCCGCCGGACGAGCCCGGCCGCGGCCGGCGGCGCGGAGGCGGCGACGGCGGTCCCGGAGGCGGCGGCCCGCCTCCGCACGGCAGCGGCGGCAACGGGCGCATGCGCGTCCTGGCCTACGTCAGCATCGCGCTCACCAGCGTCATGGTGCTGCTGGCGCTCACCGGCTACACGCTGTACCGCAACGTGCTCGGCGAGGTCCGCACCGAGGACGTCAGCGGCGACCTCAACGCCAACCGCCCCGTGAACGCCACCGGGGCGCTCAACGTCCTGCTGGTCGGCTCCGACTCGCGGGCCGGCGACAACAAGAAGTACGGCCAGCACATGAGCGACCTGGGCGAGCGCACCGACACGATCATCCTCATGCACGTGTCGCCGAACCGCGACAAGGCGACGCTCATCAGCTTCCCGCGCGACTCCATGGTGCAGATCCCCGAGTGCAAGAACGCCCGCACCAAGGTGGCCATGCCGCCGCGTCTCGACATGATCAACTCCGCCTTCAACGAGGGCGGCATGGCCTGCACGATCAACACCATCGAGGCCAACACCAACATCCGCGTCGACCACTACCTGAAGGTCGACTTCACCGGCTTCAAGGCCATCGTCGACGCGCTCCAGGGCATCCAGATCTGCGTGCCGACGGCGGTGGACGACAAGCAGGCCAAGCTCCACCTGCAGGCCGGCAAGCAGATCGTCAAGGGCGAGACCGCGCTCGCCTACGTCCGCGCCCGCCACTCGCTCGGCGACGGGAGCGACATCAGCCGCATCAAGCGGCAGCAGATCTTCCTGTCCCAGGTCGTGAAGAAGGCCACCAGCGGCGACACCCTGACCAACCCCGGCAAGCTGCTGGCCCTGGTCAAGGCGGCCGCCCACTCGGTCGTCATGGACCCGCAGCTCGACGTCGACACGCTCATCCAGATCGCTCAGAGCGCGCGCAGCCTCACCGCCAAGGGTGTCAAGTTCGTCACGGTTCCCTGGCAGCCGTACACGGAGGACAAGAACCGCGTCCAGTGGAAGCAGCCGGACGCCGGGAAGATGTTCGAGTCCCTGCGCACCGACACCGAGGTCACCCCGTCGCCGGCGCCGAGTGCGTCGTCCACCGGACCCGCCAAGCCGGCGATCAAGCCGGGCCAGGTGCGCATCCAGGTCGTCAACGGCACCAACACCGCCGGCAAGGCCAAGGAGGTCGCCGAGGCGCTGGCGGCGCAGGGCTTCAAGGTCACGCAGGTCGGCGACGCGCGTAACGCCGACGGCACCGACCGGCCGAAGACCATGCTGCTCTACGCCAAGAACGCCGCCGACGGCGCCGACTACGCCGCCCCGGTGGCCGCGAAGCTGGTGCCCAAGGTCACCCCGGCCTCCGGCAAGGTGAAGGCCGGCCTGGTGCAGCCGTTCACCCCGTCGGTGACGCCCACCACCCCGCCGGCCGGCGCGACCGCGACGCCGGCGCCCGGCGCCCCGATCATCCAGCTCGTCATCGGGACCGACTTCAAGAACGTCAAGGTGCCGGTCACCATCCCCGACAGCGCCCGGGTCGTGGACTCCAAGACCGACGTCTGCAGCACCTGACCCGAAAGGCCGTCAGAGGCCGAACAGTCCTGGACAAGGCCCGGTTCCCCGGAGGAACCGGGCCTTGTCCATGCCGTGCCCATCTCATGCGGGTATGTCGTGCTTTCCCGCTGGACGCCGGTCAAGGTGCCGGGGCACCGGGAGGGCGTCGACGGGCGCTGGAACGGGCTGGGCATGACATGGCCGGACCTGAGTTGTCAGAGGTCACAGCAAGACCAAGTTCCGAGTCCGTCGCGACAATTGAAGATCGGCGCGTTAGGGTGGATCATCTGGCAGGCGTGCTCCCGCGATCGTTCCGCCACATCGGCCGAGGGCACCGGCCACAGTCAGAAGCTTCCTGGTCTCCCGACAGATAGCTGAGCGTTTCCCCCGTGAGTGACACCCGATCCTCCTTCCAGGTTCCGGCATCGCGCACCGACGGCGTCTCCACCGACGCCGGCGACGGCGCCCCGTCCCCCGAACGAGGGCAGGCGCCGGCAGATCCCGGTCTGAGCACCGGCGCGGGCATCGGTGCGGGCACCGGCGAGGAAGAGGCGCCCACCGCGCGTTGGCCCGTCCCCGACTACGCCGAGCCGCCGACGGGCGCCTGGGACCGGCACCGGCCCCCGACGGGCGATCGACGCCGCGAGCCCCGCTGGCCCGTCCCCGACAGCGCCATGACCGCCGGCGACGGCGCCGGCCGTGGCCGTCGCGGCGCCCACTCCGGCGGAACGCCCGCCGACGACGATCCCGAGACCTTCACCTTCGACCGCCCCTCCTGGGAGGACGACCCGGGCACTCACGGCGGCCCGGCGGACCCAGGGGCGAACGGCGGCTCGATGTTCTCCGGATCGCACGACGCGGTCACCTCTTCGGGGGCGCACGGCATCGGCATGGCCGCCTCTCCCGGGCCAGGAGCGCACAGCGGGGCCACCTCCTCGGGCGGCCACGCCCTCGGCTCGGTTCCCGGCGCGTACGGCCCAAACCCCGGCGTCCAAGGCTCGCTTCCCGGCGCGCACGGGGGTCCCGGCGCGCACGGGTCCATTGCAGGCGCGCACGGGTCGGTTACGGGTGCGCGAGACGCGCTCGGCGTGCCGGTGGAGGCGCCGGAGTCGGCACCGTCCCCGGACGGGTTCTCCTACTGGCAGCGTCCCGCGGCCCCGCAGCCGGACGGCGGTGCCACGCCGCCGGGCCGTCCCGGCCCGGGCTCGGCCATGCCCGCCTGGGAGCGGCGCCCCTCCGGCGAGGGCCCCGGCCAGGCGGTCGACGGCTGGGACGACCCCGAGGCGGAGGAGGCCCCGCCGCCCCGGCCCGCGAAGCGCCCCCGCGAGCCGTACCTGGACAACGTCAAGTTCCTGCTCATCGCGCTGGTACCGGCCGGGCACGCGCTGGTGCCGACGCTGTCGGCGCACTCCTCCCGGTCGGCCTACCTGTTCATCTACGTGTTCCACATGCCGCTGTTCGTGGTCATCAGCGGCTACCTGAGCCGGAACTTCTGGAACTCCAACGCCAAGACCAACAAGCTCGTCGACACCTTCCTCGTGCCGTACGTGATCGTGGAGGTCGGTTACGCCGTGCTCCGCTTCACGCTCGGGCACAAGTGGAGTCTGACGATCATCGACCCGGCCTGGCTCAACTGGTACCTGCTGGCCCTGCTGCTGTGGCGGCTGTCCACGCCGGTGTGGAAGCGCATGCGCTACCCGCTGCCGATCGCGGTCGCGGTCTACCTGCTCGCCGGCCTGTCCGACCTGCCGGGCGACTTCAGCATGGACCGCTTCTTCGGGCTGATGCCGTTCTTCGTGCTCGGCCTGTGGTTGCAGCCGCACCACTTCGACATGCTCAACCGCCTCTGGGTGAAGATCGTGTCGGTCGGGGTGCTCGTCGGCGCGGTCGGCGTGGCGATCGTCATCGCGCCGCACGTGCCGCTCGACCCGGTGTACTTCAAGGACAGCTACGCCGAACTGCACCTGTCGTGGTGGATGGGCATGGGCATGCGCGCGGGCCTGCTGGTCGCGGCGCTGGCCGTCTCGTTCGCGATCCTGGCGCTGGTGCCGCGCAAGAACACCTGGTTCTCCGACCTCGGCACCCGCACGCTCTACTGCTACCTGCTCCACGGCATTCCTGTCATGATCGCCAAGGAGATGGGCTGGCTGAGCTTCCCGTGGCTGCACGGCCCGCTCGGCGTCATGGCGATTCTGAGCAGCGCGTTCGCCCTGGCCATCGTCCTATGCCTGCCCGAGACGCGCACGGTGTTCAAGTGGCTGCTCGAACCGCGCCTCACCTGGCTCTACCGCAGGCCGTCCAACCGCCCCAAGGAAGCCACCACCTAGAGGCGGATGTTCAGCGGCATTTCCATTGTGATTCACGGTGCGCACCCGGACAGGAAGGGAACGGCGCTCAGCATCGACACATGAAGGTTTGTGTCGGCACGATCGTCCACCACCCGGAGGACGCGCGGATCATGCATCGGCAGATCCGGGCGCTGCTCGACGCCGGGCACGAGGTCACCTACGTCGCGCCGTTCACCCACTGCAACGTCACCCCGCCGCAGGAGATCCGGGCGATCGACGTGCCGCGCGCCGTCGGCCTGCACCGCGGACACGCGATGAACATGGCCCGCGGCGCGCTCCGCCGGGGCGTCAAGGACGCCGACCTGCTGCTCGTGCACGACCTGGAGCTGCTGTTCGCCCTGCCGCGGCGGCGCCCCACCACGGTCTGGGACGTGCACGAGGACATCGTGGGCGCGCTGGACACCAAGACCTACCTTCCCGCGTCCGCGCGCCGGATGCTGCCCGGCCTGCTGCGCCGCGTCGAGACCCGCGCCGAGCGCCGCCTGCACCTCATCCTGGCCGAGGCCGCCTACCGCGACCGGTTCGCCGGGGACCACCCGGTGGTCCCGAACACCACCTACGTCCCCGAGACCGCGCCGCCGCCGCCCGGCGCCAACCGGGTCGTGTACATCGGCCAGTTGTCGGAGGCCCGGGGCGCGCTGGAGATGATCGAGCTGGCGCGCAGGCTCCGGCCGCACGGCATCCGGCTCGACCTGATCGGCGCCGCCGACGCCGCGGTGCGCCCGTTCCTGCGCGACGCGCAGCGCGAGGGACTGCTCGACTGGTTCGGATACGTGCCGAACAACCACGCGCTGCGCATGGCACAGGGCGCCCTCGCCGGGCTGTCGCTGCTGCACGACGTGCCGAACTACCGGCAGTCACTGCCGACCAAGGTCATCGAGTACATGGCCCGCGGCCTGCCGGTGATCACCACACCGCTGCCGCTGGCCGCCTCGATCGTCGGCCGCGCCGACTGCGGCATGATCGTCCCCTACGGCGACGTCGACGCGGTCGCCCAGGCCGTCCTGCGGCTGCGCGACGACCCCGAGCGGCGGGTCGTGATGGGCGCCCACGGGTACGCCGAGGCCCGCGGCCACTACCACTGGCCCGACCAGGCCCGCGAGTTCGTCGCCCGCCTCGAGGAATGGGCCGCCACCCCCCTCCCCACCCGAACCCTCCCCCAAGCCGCCCTGGCCTGACCGACCGCCCAAGCAGCCCTGTCGCAACCGCCCAGCCCAACCGGCCTCGCCCACGGCCGCCCTCGCCTGACCGGTACGGCTGGCGTCCCGCGATCCTGATTGGTGTACTGGACGCTGTGACTAGCCATCTCATCAAGGGACGCCGGGTCACCATGCCGGTCGAGGTCCGGGACGCCACCGTCTGCGCCGCCGTCTACCTCGTGCGAGCCGACGCCGCCCGCGCGGTGCTCGCCTACGCCGATCAGGACGTCATCGAGGTGCTCCCCGGCAAGGCGCTGTGCGCGCTCGGCTTCATCCGCTACGCCGACGGCGACCTCGGGTCCTACAACGAGTTCGGCATGGGCTTCCTCGTCCGTCCCCCCGGCGCGGTCCGCCCGCCCGCGCGAGGCAGGATGTCCGGGATCAAGGACCTGCGCCGGAACGGCAGCGGGGCCTTCGTCCACTGGCTGCCGGTCGACCAGAGCTTCACCCTGGAGGCGGGCCGCTCCATCTGGGGCTTCCCCAAGGAACTGGCCGAGGTGGACCTGCGGCTGTCCTCCCCCTACAAACGGTGCGTCCTGCGCAAGGACGGCCGCCTGGTGCTCGACCTGCTGATCAAACCCGGCATGCCCGTCCCCGGCCCGCCCCCGCCAGGCGTCCCCATCCCAGGCTTGCCCCTGCCCGGCAGCGGTTCGGTCGACCTGGACGCCTACACCCGCCTGGACGGCGTGACCCGGCGCATCCCTTGGACGACCCGTCCCCGCGGCCTGCGCACCCGTCCCGGCGGAGCGCTGATCAGGCTCGGCAACCACCCCATCGCCAAGGAACTCAGCGAACTGGGCCTCCCCAAACGCGCCCTCCTGACCGCCACCGCCACCCACGTGAAGATGACCTTCCACCCCGCCCACCCCACGGCGCGTTCGTGCTGACCCGGTGCCGGATCCAACGATCAAGGCTGATGGCACCCCAATCGCCGAGTCGATCGACCTGAATCGTCTGGCGGCCTCAGCGACACGCCCAACCCATCATGATCTTTCGAGACACGGCCTGGCCTAGTTCGGCGCCGGCTTGGGCAGGCCGGCGGTGATCATGTTCAGGAGCAGGTCGTAGGTGTCGTCCAGGTCGACGGGGAGGCCGAAGCCGCCGGCGGTTTCCAGGACGGCGAAGCCGTGGGCGGCGGCGCGCAGGCATCGCGTCGCGTGGATGGCGTCGGCCCCCTCCAGCCCGTACGCGCGGAGCGCGCCGACCACGATGCCGACCAGCGCCCCGGCCGCCTTGGCCTGGTCGCCACCCTCAGGGGGCGCGGCCTGGCTCATCGCGGCGTACCGGCCGGGGTTGGCGACGGCGTAGTCCCGGTAGATGTGCATGAAGGCGCGCAACGCCTGGTCTCCGGACCGGCCGAGCAGCGCCTCGCGCAGGCGGTCCGCCAGCTCGTCCATGACGCGGGCGGACACCAGGTCGTTGAGCTCCGCCAGGTTGCGCACGTGCTTGTACAGGGACGGCGTGGCGACGCCCGCACGCCCGGCCACCGCCGCCAGGGTGACCGCGGCCGGGCCCTCCTCGTCGATGATCCGCAGTGCGATGTCGACGACCGCTTCCGGAGAAAGCCCTGCCCTAGCCACGGACGTCGTCCTTCAGGAAGCGCAGGATGGCCTCGGCGACCTCGGCGGGGAACTGCGCGTGCGGGTAGTGGCCGGCGCCGTCGATCATCGTGACGACGCCGCGTCCGGCCGGCATCCCGGCGACAATGCCGTCCGCCTCGGCCCGCGGGTCGGTCCAGTCGGGGTCGAGGGTGCCCATGACGACCAGCGCGGGTACGGCGAGCTTGGGCAGTTCGGCGCCGGCGTCGGTGGGCTTCGACATGCCCATCTTGCTCACCACGGCCATCCGTCCCGGCCGGCGCAGCGCGGTCGCCAGGTCGGACATGTACGCCTCGTAGTCGGCGGGCCGGGTGCCGGGGTAGGCGTGGTCGAGGTAGCGCCGCCAGAACTTCACGCTGCGCAGCGTTGCGGTGGCCATCAGCAGTGCCATGCCCTTGCGGTGCCGCCGGTCGCGCAGCAGGCCGCCGAAGTCCATCTTCTGCGCCCGGGTGAACGGGCCGATCTCGACGACCGCGCGGACCAGCTCGGGGTGCTGAGCTGCGGCGATGGTGGCCGCTCCGCCGGAGAAGGAGTGCCCGACGAGCACCGCCGGCCCGCCCAGGTGGCGGATCAGCGCGACCAGGTCGGCGGCGACGTCGGTGCGGGTGTAGGAGGGCCAGCCTGTGCTCGACTCCCCATGACCGCGCAGGTCCACCGCGGCGACCCGGTATCCGGCGGCGACCAGTCGGGGCGCCAGCAGCCGGTACGCCCGCCGGCCGTCCCCCATGCCGTGCGCCAGCACCACCAGCGCCCCCTCCCCCGACACCTCGTAGGCCAGCCGCCCGCCCTCGGTCTCCAGAAATTCCGTCATGGTCCCTCACTTCAAGCTTGGCTAATGTTGTTAGCCATAAAGCTAATCCTATTAGCCGAGGTCGTCAACTCCTCATTCGCTCCGTTGAAGATGCGGTCGAGGTGGTAGTCGATGACCCGCCACACCTCCGCGACGCCATAGCGGCCGTGAAGAACCTCCATGCCGAGCCCGGTCACGCCCGAGACCAGCAGGTCCGCCTCGTGACGCGGATCGAGGCCGGGCGGCGCCATCTCCGCACGCTGCGCCTTGGCGATGATCTCGGCGACGAGGCCCTCCACAGGGTGGGAGTCGCGCAGGAACACCGCGGCGAGCGCGGGATCGGTGAGGCTGCGCGCGTAGTAGGCCTCGTACACCCGCAGGACCATGCGCCGCGACTCGTCCAGCGGCAGGAACTCCGCCAGGATGGCCCGCAGCAGGTCGCGAGGCGCCGCTGCGGCGTCCGAGCCAGCCAGCCGGGCGGCGACCCGGCGCTCGTTGTCCTCATGCAGCAACTGCAGGGCGGCGACCAGCAGTTGGTGCTTGCTGCGGAAGCGATACTGGACGGCGCGCAGCGAGACACCCGCCTCCGCGGCGATCTCGCGCATACTGGCCGCGCGCAGCCCGCGCTCGGCGGCGATACGCCAGAGCGCCTCGGCCATCCTGCGGCGCACCTGCGAGTCGGCGCCCGAAGCGGCCCCCGAAGCGGCCCCCGAAACCGCGCCCGATTCGGCTCCGGAAACGGCCCCCGAATCAGCGCCGGGATCGGCTCGCGGATCGGCGGCGGCCCGGCCCTCTGGCGATCGAGGCCGGGGCGGGTTCTTCCGCCTCCGGTACGCCTTGGCCTGGCATGCCCGCGAGCAGTACGCGGGCGGACGGCCTCGCGTCGCCGTCGGCAGCGGCGCGCCGCACATCTGGCAGCCCGGCGATATTTTCATCACGCACACCTATCACGATCTTCTGGCTAATGTGTGACGAAAAGATTGATCAGCCAGCGTATTGAGCAGATCACCCCATGAAGCACTGGATACATTTGTACCGTAACTCACCGGATCATCGCGGAGGCGAAATGAATGAGGCCTGGTACCGGTTGTCAATGCTTCTCGTGCTCGCCGCGGGTGTGTGGGAGGGGCCGATCGCCATCGTCTTCCGCCTCTTCACCGACCGGGCGCCCACCCTGTTGACGGTGGCCGACTACCTGCCCACCCCGTGGTGCTATCTCGCCGCCGTCGGCGCGACGCTCACCGCTCTG
The DNA here is from genome assembly GCF_053602655.1 of Sphaerisporangium sp. NPDC004334. NCBI lineage: Bacteria > Bacillati > Actinomycetota > Actinomycetes > Streptosporangiales > Streptosporangiaceae > Sphaerisporangium > Sphaerisporangium sp. NPDC004334. The sequence goes on along the minus strand of NZ_JBSGDZ010000003.1, from coordinate 180,549 downwards.
ACCCTGATCGCTTTCTTGGACACCAAGCACAAGAAGGTCATAGGCCGCGAATCCCGGTAGCCCCACCATGGTCCGGGGAAACCGGCGGGGCGGGCCGGCGGGACCTTCGTCCGCAGCCGAAGCCACCTCCCCCGATCCCCTTCTCGCGAGCCGCCCAGCCCGGCGCTTCCGGCGACCTCCTTGCCACCTCCTCGCCACAAGGCCGCCCGCCCTTGTCGATCGCCACGACGATCGCGGCCGCCGCGTCGTCGGCGTGGTGAAGGAGAGACCCCCCGTTTTGTCTCGTATCGACGCCGAACTCGCCTGACATCTCCGTATTTCACGGCAAGTTCCCTACAGTTGAGGCGTGAGCGGAGAGCTAGCACCGCAGTCGCCGCAAATGCGGATGTCCGACGCCGATCGCGAGCGGGTCGTCGAGAGACTGCAGGCCGCGGTGGGCGAAGGGCGGCTGACGGGCGAGGAGTTCGAGCAGCGCCTGAACGGCCTGCTCGCCGCGCGCACGTTCGGCGAGGTCGAACCGCTCCTGGCCGATCTGCCGGGGGCGCCGCTGACGATGCCGACGCGAGAGCGGGCCGAACTGCGCACCACGGCGGCATCCCTCAAACGGCACGGCCGATGGATGGTGGCCCGGCGGCTCCTGGTCACGGCCAAGGCGGGCTCGGTGAAACTCGACTTCACCGACGCCGTCATCTCCCATCCGGTCGTCGAGATCGACCTCGACGTGATCGCAGGCTCGACCACGCTGGTGCTTCCGCGCGGCGCCACGGTCGACATCGAGGACGTCGAGATGATGGCGGGCAGCGCCAAGGTGAGCAAGGTGTCCCCCTCACCGGTCCCCGGCGACGGCCTCCATTTCGTGGTCCGCGGCAAACAACGCTTCGGCGGCCTCGTCGTCCGCACCCAACGCCGCTTCGGCCCCTGGAAGTGGTGACCGCTCACCCGAGCGACCGGCTGCCGTAGGACATCGGCGCGCCACCACCCCGCGCAGGCACGAGACCGGCGCCCGGCCGATGACCGGACGCCGATCTTCGTACAGGTCACGCAGGCGAGGTGCCGGTCCGGCCGAGGTGGCGGGCGAAGAACCGGACCGCGCTGTCGGCCTCGAACCTGGGCAGCTCCGCATGCCTGCCGGGGTTGGCGTGCAGCGTCTTCTCCTTCGAGGCGAAGGCGTCGAACAGCGCCAGACCGGACTGGCGTGGGATGAGCTCGTCGTCCCACTGGAGGAGGAACTCCACGGGAATGGTGATCTGGCGCGCGGTGTCGGCCAGGGAATCGTGCCAGAAGAGACCGAAGACCGCGGCGGCGATCCTGGGCTCGACGGCCGTCAACGGCACTCCGATCGCGGTGCCCATGCTCACGCCGTAGTAGCCGACCGGCCCTTCGGCGCCGATCTCCGGCAGTTCCTGGAGGGCGTCCAGGATCGCCTGCCATTCGGGCACGGCGCGCTCCGCCAGGTGGGCGTTGTAGCGGGCGACGATCGGACCGGCCGGCTCGCCCGCCGCCGTCGCCCGCCGCATGGCGGCGATCTCACGCTCGTCGGCCGCCGTGCGCGGTCGGCCGCCGTGACCTGGGGCGTCGATGGCGACGACGGTGAAACCACCGTCGGCGACCAGGAGGCGCGCGCGGCCCACCATTCCCGGCGCCTTCTTGTGCATGCCGCCACCGTGGCCCAGCAGAACCAGAGGCGCGCGATCGGAGCCGGCAGCCGGTGACCAGAGCACGCCGGTGACCTCACCCACGGTGAAGTCGCGTTCGAGGACACCGTCCGACGATGTCTCCGCAGTGAAACGCACAGAATGCATTGGTGTTGCCTTTCGGGAGTGCCTTGTCGTTACGGCGCTCCCGGCGACACCTACGTCAGTCGCCGACCGTGACGGAGAGTGGGAGCACCCACACAGCTACAGCCTTCACGGGTCTCACCTCCTCACGCGACATCACGATCCCGCGCACCCTATCAACCATCCCGCCCATAACGCACCCCATGTCTCGTCCGGTGGATCGTCGCTCTCACCGCGCGATCGACGAGGGCCGCCTACCCGTGCCGACCGGTCGCGGCGGCCGGCCATCACTGAGCGGCGAAGCACATGGCCCTGAGCGGGGCGAAGGGCCGCCATAGACCTGGATGATCTCCGATGCGTGATCAGGCCACCTGCGAGAACAGCTCGGTCATGGGGATGAGCAGCGGTTAGGCTTACGAGCGTCTCGCGTCACTTCCCGCTGCTATGAGCGAACGGCCGCATAGCGCCCCACGTGGTGGATCATGTGCTGCGCGTGGAGGGAGGGTGCTCGGGCCGGGGCCGCGCGCCGCCGGAGGGCTGTATTCACAAATCGCGATAATTGTCGCCCGCAATATATGAAGAATCTCCGGTACATTGGTGGGAAATGTCGCCGGACGGCCCGTGGCCGCGGCTGTTCGCCGCCGTCTGCCGCGCTCCCGAACAGCGGAAACCTTCTCTCGCGGCCTCCCCTTCCGCATGAAAGCGGTTCGCTGGGTCGTCCCGCATATGATCGCCGTCGCCGAGGTGGTGGTCATGGCCCGTTGCGGGACGAAACCCCTGACCTGCGCTGTCGTCCCCTTGGTGGGCGTGGGCCGCTGGTGTGAGGGGTGGCCGGTCTGGCTCGCGCGTTACGGACATCCCGTCGGCGTCTGGGCAAGCTCCCTCACAGTTCAACGGCAGCTATCGCCAATTCTACTGAATGCCGACAAGTCTACATTTCGCCCGCTATGTATTGATTTTTTCGATCGGCTGACTAACGCTGATCGGGATGCCTGGTCATGGAGGGAGTAAGAATGCCTGTCACCCTGGAACGCTCTGAGGAAATCGTCGCCGCGTGGCGCAGCGGAGCCGACGTCGAGGGCTGGGACAACCCGGCCGGTCCGCTGTTCATCGGCGAGTACGCCGAGTCGGAGATCACGCTGACGGCCCTGGACACGCGGAGGCCGAGCTCCTGCACGGGCGCCCACACCGTTGCCTGCTGCTGATCGCACCCACCCGGTCAACGCGGATCGGGACGCACAGTCACGAAGGGAGTAGCAATGCCTCTCACACTGGATCGCTCTGAGGAGATCGTCTCCGCGTGGCGCAGCGGAGCCGACGTCGAGGGCTGGGACAACCCGGCCGGTCCGCTGTTCATCGGTGACTACGCCGAATCGGAGATCACGCTGACGGCCCTGGACACCCGGCTGGCGAGCTCGTGCACCTGCAGCCGCTTCTGCTGCTGATCAAGGAAGGATGATCCGAATGGCCGGGGACTTCGACCCATCGCTGGACTTTTTGACCGCACCGGCGCTGGCCGGGCTGTCCGCCACGCTGGGATCGATCCCCGGCCTCACGGAGGCAGAGGCCCGGCTGATAGGCCAGAGAACCGCCGAAGCGCTGGAGGAGACCGTCCGCCTCAAGGTCAACAGGGTCCTGCTGCTTGAACTCAACGCCGCCAGGATCAGCGGAAGGCTGACCGCCGAGACGCCGCAGCTGCGGTGGCAGGAGTGGAAGGCGACGGCCGCGACGCCCGAGTTCTGGCTGTCCCTGACCGGGCACTACCCCACGATGCTGTCCAGGCTCGGCACGATCATCGACAACAGGTGCGCCGCGGCCGTGGAACTGGCCCGCAGGTTCGCCACCGACCGCGCGGCGCTCACCGCACTGCCCGGCGGTCTCCGAGGCGAGCTGGCCGGAATCGACTTCGGGGCGGGAGACAGCCATCGCGGAGGGCACAGCGTCGCCGTCCTGCACGGCTCGCAGGGCAAGGTGGTCTACAAGCCCCGGTCCCTCGCCGTGGACGAGGCGCTGGCGCGGCTGATCGACCGCCTGGCACCCCAGCTGCCCGCCGGCAGCCGCATTCGGGTACCCGACGTGCTGACTCGCCAGGAGTACGGCTGGGCGGAGCACATCCAGCACCGCTACTGCGCCGACGAGACGGAGCTGCGGTCCTTCTACCGCGGCGTCGGGCACTGGCTGGCGCTGATGCGGCTGATCGGCGGCAGCGACCTGCACATGGAGAACCTCATCGCGGCCGGTCCCGCGCCCGTCGTCGTCGACTGCGAGACGCTGTTCACCCCGCACGTCCCGGCCAAACCGTCCGGATACGGCGACGCCGTCGACCAGGCGACCGACCTGCTCAGCGGATCGGTGCTGCGCACCGGACTCCTTCCCGGACGCGGCGTCTCGCTCGCCTGGCGCGGCGTCGACATGTCCGCCGTCGGAGGCCTGCCCGGCCAGCAGCCGTACACGCAGGTGCCGGTCGTCGTCGACGCGGGCACGGACATGGCGAGATTGGGGATGGAACGGGTCGAGCTGGGAGCGGTGAGCAACCACCCGAGCCCCGATCCGATCCTCGTCCACTACTGGGACCTGGTGCTGTCCGGATTCACCGAGCTGGTCGAGCACCTCGACATGCTGGATCGGCGGGACGAGCTCGCCGGACTGCTCACGGACTTCGCCGACCGTCCGATCCGGGTCGTGCTCCGCGCCACCGAGGCGTACGCCGAGCTGGCCCGCATGTTGTGGCACCCGGCCTCACTGCACGACGAGCCGACCGCGATGGGCAAGGCGGCGGGGTTGCTGGCCCAGCATGCCGAGAACCTGCCCGGCGCGCCATCGGACCCCGAGGTGATCGACGCCGAGGTGGCCGAGTTGCTGGTCGGCGACATCCCCTTCTTCGCCACGACCCCTGCTCGCGGCCGTCTGGACGGCCCTGGCGGAACCTCGTACGGAGACGAGCAGGACCTCATCGCGGACGCGCTGCGGCGCTGGCGCGACCGCGACGCGGCCCTGGACCGCGAGGTGATCCGGTCCGCTCTGGTCAGCGCCTACCTCAATGAAGGGTGGATGCCTGCCAACAAGCGCATGACCGTGCCACTCATCCGGCACCAGGACCTCGAGCGGCGCCGGCGCCGGATCGCGGCCGGGATCGCCCGCAGCATGCTCGACACGGCGGTCCGGGGCGACGACGGCACCGTCACCTGGACCGCGCCGGTGCTCACCTCCGACGGCTGGTTCGTACAGTCGCTGTCTCCCGACGTGTACGGCGGGGCGTACGGGGTCGCCATCACTCTGGCCGCCTACGTGAGTGAGACCGGGCAGGGCAGGGCCGACGAGGTGCCGGGGCTGGACGGGCTGCTCGCCGATCTCCTCCATACGATCAGGCTGGCCGAGGAGCGCGACGCGGAGGCACGCCGCACCGGGCCGCGGCGCCGCCCCGCCACCCCAGGCGGCTATGTCGGCATCGGCTCGCAAATCTGGAGCTGGCTGCTGCTGCGCAGGCTGGGCGCCGTCGGCTCGGAGGAGGCGGTCGCCCGGGCCGGCGCCCTGGCGGGGCAACTGCCCGAGGCGGTGGCCGCCGACGGGGTGTACGACCTGCTCACCGGCATGGCAGGCGCCATCGTGCCCTTGCTCCGCCTGTCGGAGCAGACCGGTGACCAGCAGTGGTCCACGCAGGCCGACCGCATCGGGGAGCGCCTGTTCTCACTGGCCCACATCGAGGACCGGGGAGCACGCTGGCCCAGCACCGCGTTCCCACAAGGGTTGGGCGGGGTCTCACACGGCGCCACCGGGATCGCCTGGGCGCTGGCCCGGCTCGGCGACAGCGCCACGGCCGGCGCTGCGGACTTCCGCGCCCTGGCGGACAGGGCCTTTCTGTACGAGGAGTCACTGTACGACCCGGCGGAGAAGGGCTGGCGTGACCTGCGCGAAGTGGACGACCTTCGCGTGACCTCCAGCGCATGGTGCCACGGAGCCGCCGGCATCGGCCTCGTCGCGGCCGACCGGCTGGCCCGCGACGATGACCCGCGCTGGGCGGACGTGCTGCGCCGGGCCGCCGCGTCGTCCTGGTCGAGGGGCATCGGCTGGAACCACACGCTCTGCCACGGAGACCTCGGCACCTGGGAAGTCGTGCGCCACGCGATCGATGTGGGTGTCGGGCCCGAAGAGCTGACTGCGGAGTACCTCGCCGCGTACATGATCGGCAGCATGGACGAGCACGGCCCGGTGAGTGGCCTTTCACGTGACGCCTTCAGCCCAGGTCTGATGCCGGGAGTGGGCGGCATGCTCTACCAACTACTACGTCTGCGCCCCGACACCTCCCTCCCCTCCGTCCTGCTCCCTGACCCGGAGAACTGACCGACCGTCGAAGCATCAGACCGGGAGTCCGAGGACGAGCTCGGCGACCTGCCTGGAGCGGGACAGGAACGGGTGGTGCCCGGCGTCGATCTCCAGTGCCCGACCGGCCCGCTCGGCCTGTGCGCGCTGCAGGGAGGGAGGGGTTCCGTTGTCCCGCGCGCACACCAGGTAAGTGGAGGGGATCTCCCGCCAGGCCGCCGCTCCAACGGGTTCCGCGGTCGCGGACACGGTCTGGCGTACGAGCCGGGCAAGCCCCTCCACGACGTCCTCTTCGGCACAGTCCTGCATGAACGTTCGCGCCGCGGGTGATGGCAGCTTGTCAACGATGGTTGACGGGCACCATCGTGTCAATGTACGTTGACAGCCAGATGAGGCGGACCGGCACCAGGGCGTCCGTCTCGATGGAGCGAATCGGAGGTGGGCCATGACAGTCCGACCGGAACCGAACGGCGCCGGGGCCGTCGATGGGGACGCGTCACCAGGTGGGGTGGTCGCGATGAGGCCGTCCGTCCTGCGGGTCCTGTTATGGGGCGGCGTGATCGCCGGGCCGCTGTTCGTCGCGGCGTTCGTCATCGAAGGAGCAACCAGGGCCGGCTACGACGCCCTGCGCCATCCCGTCAGCTCCCTGGCGCTCGGCGAGTACGGCTGGACGCAGGATCTCAACTTCATCGTGGCCGGGCTGCTGACCCTCGGATTCGCCGTCGCGCTATGGCGTGACCTCCGCGGCGGCGGGTCCGGCACCGCCGGGCAGGTGAGGCGGGGCGCCACCTGGGGGCCGATCCTGATCGGAGTCTGGGCGGTCCACCTGATCACCGTGGGGTTCTTCGTGACCGACCCGGTCAGCGGCTACCCGCGGGGAACTCCCGACCGGCTCACCCAGTACGCCACCACGCACGGCGCGATCCACGACCTGGCGGCGATTCCCGGCTTCCTCTGCCTGGGAGCGGCCTTCCTGGTGTTCGCCGTCCGGTTCGGCCGGCAACGGGCGTTCGGCCGGGCCGCCTACTCGGTGATCACCTTCGTCGTCTTCGTGACCGCCTTCATGCTCGCCAACGCGGCTTTCAGCCAGACCGAGGGCCTGGTGCGGTACGGAGGCCTGTTCCAGCGCATCGCCGTCGTCACCGGCTGGCTCTGGCTCACCCTTCTCGCCACCCACCGCATCTCCGGCAAGGTAGGGAATACCCTACGCGCACTGGGGTGGCCACGTGATCGCGGGCGCCGTACGGCCGTCCCTAGGGTCGAACGCATGAAATGGATCGGGAAGACGACGGCCGTCGGCCTGGCGGCGGCGATGGTACTGGCCGGCGCGTTGCCCGTGTTCGCCGCTCCGGACACGGAGCGGGGACAGGTGGTGTCGGTCACGCGGTTGGGGACCTTGTCCGCGCGGCAGGTGGCCGCCGCGTTGAAGGGTGACCAGGGCGGCGCCTGGGACACCCGGAAGGTCCGGTACGGAGTGGCGACCTACCGGCTGGTGTACCGGACGGTGGACGCCTCAGGGCGGCGGACCACCGCCAGCGGCCTGGTGGCGTTGCCGCGCAACGGCGAGCGCCGTCTGCGGGCGGTGTCGTTCACCCATGGCACCGAGTTGTTCAAGGGCGACGCCCCTTCGACCACGAAGGAGGTCTGGGGCCGGGCTCCGGCGCTGACGTACGCCTCCGCCGGGATGGCCGCCGTGGCCCCCGACTACCTGGGCCTCGGCAAGGGGCCGGGGCCGCACCCGTGGATGGACGTGCCCTCCGAGACGACCGCCTCCCTGGACATGCTGCGCGCGGCCCGCCGGTTCGCGTCGGAGTCGGGCAGGGAACTGCGACGCGAGGTGCTGGTCACGGGTTTCTCCCAGGGAGCCTCCGCGGCGCTCGGACTGGCCGGGGCGTTGCAGACCGGAACCGACCCCTGGTTCAGGCTGGGAGCGGTCGCGCCGGTCAGCGGCGCCTACGCGTTCAGGGACACCGAACTGCCCGCACTGCTGAAGGGCAGGACGGACGCGAAGGCGGGCGTGATCTACGCGGCGCTCACCTTCGTGGCGTTCAACCGGCTGCACCATCTGTACGACTCGCCGAGCGAGGTGTTCCGGGCGCCGTACGACCGTCGGATGGAAAAGCTGCTGGACGGCTCGCACACCGGCCTTGAGGTGGTCAAGGGCACGCCGAACACCATCGACGCGCTGCTGACGCGACGGGGCCGGGCCGCACTGGCGCACCCGACCGGCCGGCTGGCCGACGCCCTGCGGGTGGTGGACGGCGTGTGCGCGTGGAGGCCCAAGGCCCCGATCAGGCTGTACGTCGCGAAGGGCGACGAACAGGCGGTGAGCGCCAACAGCCCCCGCTGCCGGGCCATGCTGCGAGCCCACGGAGCCACTGCTCCGCTGGTCGATCTCGGAACGCCCGAGTACGGCGGCTCCCGGCACCTGGGCTCCCACCAGGCGGCCACCGCGGCGCTGGTCCGCTGGTTCGCCTCGATGTCCTGACAAGGCCCGTTTCTCCCCCGATCGGCTCGTAGGGTTGCCCCCAGGGTGATGGAGGAGCGTGTCATGCGGACGCTGGTATGGGTCGTCGCCGGAGCGGCGATCGTCGCGACCGTCGTCCGCTACGCGGTCTCCATCGCCATGGGGCAGGGGGAGGATGTGGTGAGCGAGACCGTGTTCACCGTGACCTGTCTCGCCGCGGGCGGATGGCTGGCCGGACGGCCCGCGACCCGGCGCATCGGGCTGGTCTTCGTCGCCGGCGGGGTACTGGGCTCCGCCGACCCGGCGATGTGGCTCTGGAGGCGGATCGGGCCGCCCTTTCCTGAGATCGGCAACGATGTCAGGTTCGACGCCTGGCTGACGTACTGGCTGTGGGTGCCTCAGGTCCTGATGGTCCCCCTGGTCGCCATGGCTCTCTATCCGGACGGCCGCGTGCGCCAGCGGTCCGCCATGGGGATCGCGGTCGCCGCGGTGGTCACGGCCTCGGTCGCGGGAGCGACCTACAACTGGCCGCGCAGCGACGGCGGCTCGCACGGCAATCCGCTGAGCCTGCCCCTGCGGGACGCCCGCCTGTTGCAGTGGGCCACGGTGGCACTCGTGGCCGTGGCCCTGGTGGCCGTGCTCGTCTCGCTCGCCGCTCGCCGGCCGGCCGCCGACCAGGCCACCCGCCGGCTCCTGCTGATCCCGTACGCCGTGGCCGCCGTGGCGCTGGTGCAGCTGTCGCTGCTGAGATTCCTGCCGGAGGTGGCGCACGACCTCAGGTGGACGCTCCTTCTGCTGGTCGTGGCCTCGACGGCCGGCCTCGCTCGTGCGACCGGCGCGCGACCAGAGCGGAGGGCGGCCGGCGCGCGAGGCTGAGACGCCGGTTTCCGGGACGAGTCCCAGGGGGGCCTGCCGGCGATGATGTACCACGTACGTGAGGTACGACCGCATCGAGCGGTTACCTGAGCGGGCGATCAAGGACGGTACGCGTCCCGGCGATGCTTGACGGTATAGATGGTGACCGCGCGCTTGTCCTCGTCACTGCGGTACACAACGCGATAAGTACCGCGTCGAGCGACATGCAGGCCTTCGTACGGTTCTTGAAGGGGCTTCCCCACGCGCCACGGCTCGCGTGCCATCGCACCATTGATCAGTTCCCAGGCGGCGGCCGCGACGACCTCAGGAAGACCCGATGTGAGCGCCCGTCGCGCCGGTGGGGTCAGGAGGATGGCGTACCGGTCCTGCTCCACTCACGCACTCGCCTTGCCCAGGCGAGCCGCCATGATCGCGGCCATCTCGTCTTCAGTGGTCAGATCACCACGGGCCTCGGCGGCTGAAGCCTCGACGACATCGGATCGCATCTCGGTGTCCGCGAGAATCTCCAACGTCTCCTGGAGGGATTCCCACTCGGCGACGGACAGGATCACCGCATGTGGACGGCCGTTCCGCGTGAGGGTGAAGTGGTCGTGTTCCCGCGCAGCCCGGTCCGCCAACTCGGTCAACCGGTCTTTGGCCTCGCTGATCGGTATGAGCTCCATAGAGTCATGGTATCTCGATAGCCGGAATACCGGCCAAGGACTCAGCTACCAGATCGCGCCGAGAGCCGGGAAGGGTCAGACGATGGGGGGGCGGCCGAGGCGGAGCATGCGCCAGGCGGTGCGCCAGGCCATGGGGCGGCGCTCGCCGGCCGGCTCGCGCAGGCCCTCCTTGAAACCGCGGAACCAGGACTTGATCGCCACCGAGGACCGCTCGCGCACGAGCGTCAGCAGCATCCAGTCGAGCAGGTAGAGGGCCGCGAGCGCCCACGGGAGATTGCGGCGGGCCAGCCAGACCCGGTTGCGGGCGTTCAGCCGGTAGAAGTCGGCGTGGCGGGTCGGCGGCACCTGCGGGTGGTACATGACGGCGTCGGCGTCGTACTCGATGCGGTAGCCCTCGCCCAGCAGGCGCCAGGCCAGGTCGGTCTCTTCGTGGGCGTAGAAGAACCGCCCCGGCAGGCCGCCGACCTGCAGGAAGGCCGAACGCCTGATCGCACAGGCCCCGCCGAGGAACGTGGTCACCGGCGAGGATCGCGCCGGGTCTCCGGCGCGCAGCCGGGGGACGTGGCGCCGCTGGCCGACGCCGCCGTCGGGGTCCATCACCCGGAAGGAGATGACCGCGAGGTCGGGCTCGGCGGCGAAGCGCTCGCGGACGTGCGCCGCCACCTTGTCGTCGGCGTACCAGCCGTCGTCGTCGAGGAACAGCACGACGTCGCCGGTGCACTCGCGCACGCCGTAGTTGCGTCCCTCGGGGATGCCGACGTTGTGCGGGATGCGCACGGTGCGGACCGTGGCCGAGCCGTTCGGGATCACGGCCAGCTCGGGCACGTCGGCGCCGTTGCCCACGACGATGACCTCGACGTCGCCGTCGGTCTGCGTGAGCGCGGACTCGACCGCGCGGTCGAGCTCGGCGACGCGGTTGCCCATGGTGAGAACGACACACGAGATCTTCAACGCGTCATCGCCTCGACGCATGGAGAACGCATTGGGTCATGTTCACCGAGTCTGTGTGAGCGGGCCATCTTGGGTGTCGACGGGTACTGCGAAATAAGCGTATCGGAACTGTCGGCGAACCCCCGCCAAACAGTGGCGGTGAGTCTGGTGACGGCTCTTGACAGAGATACGACGCCGATGGGCCGCCGCCGGTTCCGATGCTTTCGCATCTCGCGCGAGCGGCCCCGGCTCATCTCAGGCCAGCCGCCTCGACGCCAGGATGCTGACGAGGTGCAGGACGGTCTGCAGCACGGCGAACACGACGCAGGCCACGGTGAGCACCTGGGTGGCCGTGAGGCCGCCCACGACCGTTCCCCACACCGCGTCCAGCACCGCGGCGATCACGACGAGGATCGACAGCTCGACCGCCTGGATCACCCGGTGGAAGCGCAGCGCCGCGGCGACCTTGCGTGCCGCGCCGAGCCGCCGCGACTGGAAGTGCTCGGCCGCGGCCTCCGTGGTGGCCGAAAGCCCCGAGCGCGCCCGTGCGACGTCCACCAGGTCGGTCTCGGACTTGATCAGGATGGCGCCGAGGGCGGCGGCGAACCCGAGCACGGTGTACCAGTCGGGAAGCGTCTCGGAGGCGCGGAAGCCGAGCCCGATCAGCAGGGCCGCCTCGGCGAAGTAGTGGCCCACCCGGTCGAGGTAGACGCCGGTGATGGACGTGCGGTGCGTCCACCGGGCCAGCTCGCCGTCGGAGCAGTCGAGCAGCAGATAGACCTGGATGAGCACCGCGGCCGCGATCGCCGCCCACAGGCCCGGCAGCGCCAGGACGACCCCGGCGAGCAGCCCGGCGACGATCATGAGGCCGGTGACCTGGTTCGGCGAGATGGGCGTACGGGCCAGCGCCCAGGTCACGTAGATCGACAGCTTCCGCATGTAGAGCGCGCCGGCCCAGTGCTCGCCCGAGTTGCGGTCCATGGTGGTCTGCGGCTGCGCGACCGCGCGCAGCTCAATGACCGACGGCCCGGACATATTCCTCCACCCGGTCGCGCACCTCGGCCTCGGACAGGCGCAGGTGCTCAAGAATCGTGTACCGCCCGGGACGGGTCGACGGAGCCAGCATCACCGCGGCGGTGAACTGCTCGGCCGTCAGACCGACGTCGGAGGGGGTCACCGGCAGGCCGTGACGGCGCAGGCAGCCGGTGATCTGCGACAGCCGGTGCTCGTCCTCCCGCAGGAAGAAGCAGAAGGCCGCTCCGACCCCGGCGAGCTCGCCGTGGTTGGAGGTGCCTGGATAGAGCTGGTCCACGGCATGAAGGATCTCATGATCCCCACCGCTGCTGGGACGCGAGGACCCGGCGACGACCATCGACATGCCGGACAGGATCAGCGACTCGGCCAGGACCGTCAGGAACGCGTCGGACTCGACCGAGTCCACCCGTCCCAGCACGGCCTCGGCGCTGGTGCGCGCCATCGACACCGCCAGGCCGTCGATGGGCTCGCCGCGCTCGACGCTGCCGAGCTGCCAGTCGTCGATGGCCGACAGGTTGCTGATCACGTCGCCGACGCCCGACCGCACGAGCGCCGGAGGGGCGCCGTGGACGAAGTCGAGGTCGACGAGGATCGCCAGCGGCATCGGCACGCCGAACGACCCCTTGCCGCTCTCGTGCTCCAGCGAGGAGACCGGGGAACAGATGCCGTCATGGGAGAGGTTCGTGGCGACGGCGACCATGGGGATGCCGGCCAGCGACGCGGCGTACTTGGTCACGTCGATCGTCTTGCCGCCGCCGATGCCGACCACGGCCTCGTAGGCGCCCTTGCGCAGGTCGGCGCCCAGCGACACGGCGGAGTCCACCGACCCGTCGGGGACGCGGAAGACCTCGGCGTCGCACAGCGTCGGCGCGATCAGCCCGGAGATGTGGGCGCCCTGCCCGGCTCCGACGGCCACGGCGACCCGTCCGGAGGTGGCCACCCGGCTGTCGGCGAGCAGCGCGCCGAGCTCGGCGACCGCACCACGGCGGACCTCCACGGTCAGCGGGGCCATGAGCATGCGTGCTAGAAGCGGCATCGCGGCTCCCGCCCTCTCGCTGCCCCCGCCGACCTCGCCCCGGTCGGCCGGGCACCCGTCGGCCGGGCACCCGTCGGCCGGACACCCGGCGGCCAGGCGCCGGCCGTCGTCGTGCCGCGGACCGGCGGCCGGGTGACCGCCGGCGGCTCGGCTAGTAGGTGCACGCGATCTCCCTGGCCCGGGCGAGGTCGTCGTGGTTGTCCACTTCCACCCAGTCGACCTTGCCGATGGGCGCGACGGCGATCTTCTCGCCCCTGGCGACCATCTCGCCGTACCCGTCCTCGTAGTACAGCTGGGGGTCGCGCTCGAAGGTGGCCTTCAGCGCGTCGGCGAGGCGCTCGGCCGCCGCGGGCCGGATGAGCGTGGCGCCGATGTACTCGCCGAACGCCTCGGCGGGGTCCATCAGCTTGGTGATGCGCGCCAAGTGGCCGCCCTCGTCGAGGGTGACCTTCATCTCCTCGTCGGCCAGCCGCTTGACGTCGTCGACCGCGAGGAGGATGTCGCTGGTCGCGGGCGCGGACAGCAGCGTGCGCTCGACCGAGACGGGGTGGACGGTGTCGCCGTTCACCAGCAGCGCGCCCTCGGAGAAGTGGTCGCGCGCGCACCAGAGGGAGTAGGCGTTGTTCCACTCCTCGGCCTTGTCGTTGTGCACGAGGGTGAGCTTCACGTCATGCCGCCGCTCGAGCTCGGCCTTGCGGTCGTGGACCGCCTGGGCCGCGTAGCCGACGATCACCACGACATCGCGCAGGTCGACCGCCGCGAGATTCCGCAGGGCGATGTCGAGGATCGTGGTCTCTCCGTCGACCGGCACGAGCGCCTTGGGCAGCGTGTCGGTGTACGGCCGCAGGCGCCGCCCGGCCCCGGCGGCCAGTACCATTCCCAGCAACGTGCACTCCTCTATCAGGCCAGCATGTGTAGGCCAAAGGTTAGTTGCCTGGGGGTGGTGATCGTGTAATCCGGAGTTCACCTATTCCGTTACCCGACCAAACGTTGGCAATGCGGGTGCGATGCCCGCGGCTCCCGGCCAGCCTCCGCCCGCCGCCCTGGCCCGCCTCCGCCCACCGCCCTGGCCCACCTCCGCCCGCCGCTCCGGGTCCACCGACGCTCGCCGCCCCGGCCCACCGACGCTCGCCGCCCCGGCCCACCGCCGGCCGTCGCGCGACCGGTCAGTCCTGGCCGCCGAGGTCGGCCGCCTCGACACCCGACCGCGGCGCGGCCAGCCAGCAGGTGACGCTCTCCCAGCAGAACAGCGCCGACAGGTAGAGCGCCAGCAGCGCGAACACCGGCGTGACGACGCCGAGCAGGGCCCCGAGCGCCACCAGCAGCATGCGACCCTCCCAGCCCAGGCCCGCGGACGCCAGCCAGGGCGGCGGGTAGACGTGCTGGCGGCAGCGGTACACGACGTCGTAGTGGTGGAACAGCATCGCGCCGAGCAGCCCGAACGCCAGCACCCGCGGCACGCCCCACGCGAAGCCCACGCAGGCCACGAACCCGTACTCGGTCAGGCGCAGGATGGGCGGGACCAGCCAGTCGAGCCGCCCGTCGTGGGGGTGGGAACTGCCCGGCCCGGCGAGCATCAGCGCCACGGCGGGCGCGAAGACCGCTGGGCCGTCGGCGCCCGCGACGCCGAGGAGCAGCATCACCCCGGTCACGAACGCGCCGGCCAGCGCCGGCGGCAGCGGCGGGAGCTGGCCCGCGACGAGCAGGCCCATGCCGCGCGCGAGGACGCCGTCGTCCCGGTAGGTCACCACGGAGCTGCGCGGGACCCTGGTCATGTGCATCGTGGTCGTGCTCAAAGTGACCTCGCGATCCGGCCGGTCAGCGTGTACAGCGCCGCCACCCCGCCCCACGCGAGCAGCGCGAGGAAGGTGACGCGCGCGTTGAACAGGCCCGCGGTGACCGCGATGAGCACCATGCGCTCGCCGATCGGCAGCACGATGATCTTCTTGAGCCAGCGCGACGCGGTGTTCCGGTCGAGCCGCGCCGACAGCCGCACCACGAGCCCTCCCCCGCCACGGCGCACCGCCACCGGCCCCGTGCCGCCGGCCATGACCGCCGCGCCCGCCGCCGGCCCCCTGCGGCTCGCCGCCGGGGTGGACCGCGCCCCCGAGAGGTCGCCTCCGCCGTGGACCGGCAGGTCGGGCGAGCCCCCGAGCCCGGGACGCTCCCAGATGGGGTCGACGCCCGCGGCGTCCGCTCGCGCCCCCGCGTACGAGAAGTCGATCATGTGGCGGATGGCCTGGACCAGCATGGCCGCCACCGCCAGGGCCCAGACCCCCTGCGGCCCGGTGACGCCGCCATCGGCCCCGCCGGCGTACCCGACCGCGAGGCCGACGTACACGACGTACTCCTTGACCCGGTCGAACGTGGCGTCCAGCCAGGCGCCGAGCGGCGAGAAGGCGCGGGTGTAGCGGGCGAGCTGCCCGTCCACGCAGTCGAGGACGAACGACAGGAACAGCAGCACGGCGCCGGCGAGCTGGGCGCGCCGCTGCCCGGCCGAGAACGCCACGGCCGAGAGGCCCGCCAGGCCGACCGACAGGCCGGTCACCGCGTTCGGCGTGAGCCCCAGCCGCGCCGCCGCCCGGACGAGGTGGCCCGACCAGGAGCTCACCAGGAAGGTGGCGACGAAGCCGTCGTCGGACTTGACGGCGGCGGCCAGGCGGGCGCGGTCCTCGTCCACCTCGGCCAGCCGGACGATGGCGGCGTCGGCGTCCCTCTGCCCGCTCACTCTGGCGCAGTGCAGCCGCCCGAGGGGGACCGCCCGCACGGCCACGCCGACCCGGACGAGCCCCGCCAGCAGCAGGTCGGCGACCTCGGAGTCGTCGGCGCCGCCCAGACGGCGGTCGCGAGCCAGGTTGGCGAGCTCCTCGGCCACCTCGGCGAGGCTCGACAGGTCGGCCTCGCCCACGTGCAGCACTGCCCGGAACCGGGCGTTGGGCTCGGCCACGGTGTGGAAGGAGTTGCCCGCGGCGACCACCCGCCCCCGCTCCGCCCGGACCGGCGCGCGCGAGGACGGGGCCGCCGGGGACGGGACATCGCGCTCGGCCGCGACCAGCGCGCCGGTGCCGCGCGCCGGGTCGGCGAGCAGCAGGGCCAGCGCCTCGGTGTGCGCGACCAGGTCGCCGGGGAACACCGCGACCGGCCCGCCACCGGCCCGCGCGATGGCGGCCACCGCGCGCAGATCACCCACCAGGCCGGTGCTGCGGATCACGCGTCCCGCGTCCTCGATCACCGGGTCGCCCCCGGTGCCCATCACGGCCTCGACCACCGCCGTGTCGGCCTCGGACGCCTCCGCGCCCTTCCCCCCGTCGACCGTCCCGGAGATGCCGGAGATGCCGGCGATCCCGGTGGTCCCGGCGATCTCGGTGGTCCGCGAGGCCAGGGAGGTCCCGGAGGTGCCGGCGGTGCCGGAGGTCTCGAAGCGCTCGAACCGCTCGGACGCCCCGAACGGCCCGGCCGGCTCCGGTGTCGCCCCGGCGCCAGGGTCGTGTGCCGGCTCGCGCGCGGTCGCCGGCTCAGGCCGGAACACCGACACGACCTTGGTGACCTCAAGGGTGAGGAGCTGGTCGGCCAGGCGGTCGACCAGCGTGCCCTCGGCGCACGCCAGGCGGGCTCCGGGAGTGGTGGCCAGGACCACGGCGACGGCCGGCGGCGCCTTGACGGCGGGCGGCTCCCCCGGACGGTTCGCGGACGGACGCGCGCTCGGTGGCCGTACCGGGGGCGGGTACGCGGATTCAGGCAACCGGGGTCTCCTTCCGCGACCGGGGATCGTCCACCCCGCAACGTAACCGAGCCGTCACGGGGCTTGCAATCCCATCGGCGGGTTCCCTGGCGATCCGCAGGTCACCGGCGGCCGTCATATCCCCATGGACCCGGACGCCCGCCACGGAAGGTGACCAACCCCGACGATCAGTGAGGCACCCCGACAACCGGCCGCACGCACCACGGGGCGGCCCTTCTCCGAGGGGGCGCCCGAGGGCCGTGGCGGGGTGTGGGCGGTGGGTAGGGGTCAGTAGGGTCGGCGGAACAGGGATCGGAAGGGAAGTTCGACTTTGGCGGCACAGGAAGCTCGTCCGCGTACCGTCGGGGTGGTCCTCGCCGGCGGTGTCGGGCAGCGGGTCGGGCTCGGCATGCCCAAGCAACTCCTGCGGGTGGCCGGGCGGACGATCATCGAGCACACGCTCGCCGTCTTCGAGGCCGCGCCCGAGATCGACGAGATCGTCGTCCTGATGGCGCCCGGCCATGTCCCCGAAGTCGAGGAGATCGTCCGGCGCGGCGGCTTCGGCAAGGTGAGCAAGGTCGTGGAGGGTGGGGCGAGCCGCACCGAGTCCACCTGGCGGGCCCTGCGCGCGCTCGGCCCGCAGGAGTGCGACGTGCTCCTGCACGACGCGGTGCGCCCGCTGGTGGAGCCGCGCATCATCGCCGGCTGCGTCGAGGCGCTCAGGACCCACCGCGCGGTCACCGCCGCGATCCCGTCCTCGGACACGATGGTGGTCGCGGCCCCCGGCCCGCACGGGGAGGTCATCCAGGACGTCCCGGACCGTTCGCGGCTCCGGCGCGTCCAGACCCCGCAGGGCTTCCGGCTCTCGGTGATCAGGAGGGCGTACGAGCGCGCCCTGGCCGACCCGGAGTTCGCGAGCCGGCCCGCCACCGACGACTGCGGCGTGGTGCTCAGGTACCTCCCGGAGGTCCCCATCCGCATCGTGCCGGGCAGCGAGCACAACATGAAGGTCACCCACCGGGTGGACGTGCACATCGCCGAGAGGCTGTTCGAGCTCGCCGGGCGGGCGGCTCCGGCCGTCGCCGCGCCGCGCATCCGCCGCCGCGCCCTGGAGGGCGGCACGGTCGTGGTCTTCGACGGCGACGACGGTGACGGCGGGGTCGGGGCGCGGGTCGCGGAGCTGGCGGCCGGGTACGGCGCCGCCGTGCACCGCTTCTCGCGCGACCGGGACGGCGTCCGGGTGGAGGACCCCGCCTCGGTGTCCGACATCCTCGGCCGGGTCGCCAAGGAGAGCGGGCGCATCGACCACGTGGTCAACGTCTCGGGGGTGCCGCGCGCCGGGCGGCTGCGGGACCTCGCCGAGCCTGCGGTGGCGGAGGCCGTCCAGATCGGCCTGCTGGGTCCCGTCACCGTCGCCAGGGCGGCCTTCCCGCACCTGCGCGAGACCGGGGGGCAGGTGGTGCCGGCGGTCTTCCCGTCCGGCGTCCGGGGCGGTGCCGCCCGCGGCCTGCGCTCCACGGCCATGGCGGCCGCGGCCGAGCTGACCCGGGCGCTGGCACAGGAGTGGTCGGACTCCGGCGTGCGGGTCAACTGCGTGAGCCCCGAGCCGGCGGGGATGGGCGACGATCCGTCGCCGGACGCGGTCGCCGAGGTGACCCTCGACCTGCTCGTCTCGGGCCTGACCGGCCGGGTCGTCGACGTCCCCGGCACCCCCTGAGCGGGCCGGGTGCACGACATCCCGGCCGCTCCCTGAGGCGCCCCGGTCTTAGTGTGCCCTCGCCTCCTGTGGCGGCTTGCCGAGGCTGGGCGGGCTGGTGAGGAAGCCCCAGCCCCATGACAGGTGCATGGTGGCGTAGACCAGCGGCAGCCGGGCCAGCGCCGCGGAGGAGAGCCCCCGGCCGGTGGCCACCGAGCCGGCCACGATGGCCGCGACGTACGCGCCCGGCACCAGCAAAGTGGGCCAGTAGAAGGGCGAGACGAGCACCGCGAGCAGCATCGCCGCCACCGCGAACGGCGGGGCGAGGTAGCGCAAATTGATCGTGCCCTCGTGGGTGCGGGCCACGACCCGCCGCCAGCGCCCGTAGTGGAAGTACTGCTTGGCCAGGGCCTTCACACTGGGCCTCGGCCGGTAGGAGACGCGCATGCGGGGCTGGAACCACACCAGGCCGCCGGTCTCGCGGATGCGGTGGTTCATCTCCCAGTCTTGGGCGCGCTGGAAGTGCTCGTCGTAGCCGCCGACCCGCGCGAGCGCCTCGCGGCGGAAGACGCCGAGGTAGACGGTGTCGGCCGGACCCGCCTGCCCACCGGTGTGGAACCGCGCGTTGCCCACACCGATCTTGGACGTCATGGCGCGGGCCACGGCCTGCTCGAACGGCGTGACGCCCTCGGCGGCCATGATGCCGCCGACGTTGTCGGCGCCGGTGCTCTCGAGCGTCTCGACGGCCACCTGGAGGTAGTCGTCGGGGAGCATGGCGTGCCCGTCGACGCGGGCGATGATCCCGTTGCGGGACGCGCCGATGGCGGCGTTGAGCGCGTTCGGGGTGCGCCCGGTCGGGTTGGGCACGACCGTCACGCGGGGGTCCTCGGCCGCGAGAGCGTCGGCGACCTCCTGCGTGCGGTCATGGGACGGGCCGATGGCGAGGACGACCTCGATGGGACCGTCGTAACGTTGGGCGAGAACCTGCCGCACGGCCTCGCGCAGGTGCCGCTCTTCGTTGAGCACCGGCATGACGACCGAGATCGGCGGCCAGACTCGAGTGGTCTGGCCGGTTCGGGGCGAGTCGGGGAACTCCTTCATGGCGGCGCTCACGCTACTGTACGAGCGGGTGGGGACGGCAACCCATCGGGCGGCGCGAGCGTCCTCACCGGTGAGCGTTCGACGCGGAGGGGGCCACCAGGTGACCGACGACGACTCCGGCGTCCACGTCGGCGGCGACGCCTACGGCGGCGTCCGGCTGTCGCAGCGCCGCACGAAGCGGGCACGGGCCGGCGTGCGCGGCCTGATCGTCACCGGCGCCCTGTCGAGCATGGTGCTCCTCGGCTCGGGGGTGCTGTGGTTCCTGTCGACCTATGCCACCAGCCAGATCAAATCGGTGAACGCGGGCACGGCGGGCTCGGACGCGCGGGGCGCGATGAACATCCTGCTCGTCGGGGTCGACAAGCGCGACGACCTCACCCGCCGCCAGCAGAACCAGCTGCACCTCGGCAGGGAGGTCGGCCAGCGCACCGACACCATGATGGTGATCCACCTCTCGGAGGACCACTCGAAGGTCACCGTGGTGAGCCTCCCCCGCGACAGCTGGGTCGACATCCCCGGCAAGGGCTCCCATAAGATCAACTCGGCGTACTCGCTCGGCGGCGCGCCGCTCGCCGTCAAGACCGTCCGCCAGGCCACGGGGCTGACCATCAACCACTACGTCGAGGTCAACGTACTGGGGTTCATCAACGTCGTGGACGCCCTGGGCGGCGTCTCGGTGTGCACCCCGGTCGCCATCGACGACACCCACACGGGGTTCAAGCTGCAGCCCGGCACCTATCAGCTGGACGGGGTCAAGGCGCTGTTCTACGCGCGCACCCGCGCCACCGCCCGCTCCGACCTCGACCGCATCGACCGCCAGCAGCAGGTCATCTCCGCCCTGCTCCAGCGGGCGCTGAGCGGCGGCACGCTGGCCAACCCGGCGAGGCTCACCTCGCTGGTCTCCTCGACGCTGAAGCTCCTCACCGTCGACCAGCCCCTGGCCAAGGACCTTCTCGGGCTGGCCGACCAGCTCAAGGACGTCTCGACCGACGACGTGTCCTTCACGACGGTGCCGCTGGCGGATGTCGACTACAAGGCCCCCACGGGCGAGTCGGCGGTGCTGTGGGACAAGACGGCGGCCCGCGACCTGTTCGCCCGCATCAAGGCGGACGAACCCCTGGTCGCGCCCACCGCCTCCCCGAGCGCGAGCCCGTCGCCCTCGGCCTCTGTTTCGGCCTCCGCTTCGCCCTCTGCCGCCGCGCTCACCGTCCCGCCCGCGCGCATCGCGGTCCGGGTCGTCAACGGCACCGCCGTCACGGGTCTGGGCGCGCGCACCAAGAACGACCTGCTGAAGCAGGGGTTCCAGGTGCCCGCTCCTCCCGGGGACACCACGCCGCGCAACCACACCGGCACCCTGGTCCGCTACCCGGCCGGGCGGGAGGACTCCGCCCGCACCGTCGCCGCCGCGATCCCCGGCGCCGAGCTGCGCCAGGCGGACGTCCCGGGCATCGAGGTGGTCGTGGGCACCGAGTACTCCGGGACCAAGAAGGTCACCGTCAAGGAGCCGGTGGCGACGGTCACTCCGTCGGCCACGGCCACGGCCACGGCGACGCCGGTGGCGAAGACCGCGACCGAGAACATCTGCAAGAAGTGACGCCCGCCACCTACGGCGATGTCGCCCCTCGGATCGGTAAATCGCCTCACATCTCGCTATTTACGTTTCTTCACTAAGATTTCCCGCCATAACCGCATTTTGGGTTGACGGGGGGAGCAACGATCCATGTATGACCCGACGGGTGCGGGACCCGGCCAGCCTCCGAACACGCCCCCACCCGGGCCGCCGCCCTACGGCTCCCCGCCGGCCCGGCCCCCGCACGGCCCTCCACCTGCCCGTCCCCCGCACGACACCCCACCCGGTCAACCCCCGTACGGCTCACCGCCCGGTCAACCCCCGTACGACGCCCCGCCCGGGCACCCCCCGTACGACGCCCCGCCCGGGCACCCCCCCTACGGCTCCCCGCCCGGGCAGCCCCCGCAAGGCCGGCCTCCGTACGGCGCCCCGCCCGGCCGGCCTCCCTTCGGCTCCGCGCCCGGCCTGCCCCCGCACGGACGTCCCCCGCAGGGCATGCCTCCGTTTCCGCCTGGTCAGCCCCCGCACGGGTTCCAGCACGGGCAGCCCCCGTTCACGCCCGGACAGCCCTCGCACGGGGCCCAGCACGGGCAGCCCCCGTTCACCTCCGATCAGCCTCCGTCGCCGCCGTCCGGGGGGCAGGGGCGCAAGGTGCTGATCGGCGGCGCGATCGCGCTGGCCGTCCTGGCCGGGGCCGCCGGGGCGGGACTGGTCGCGCTGTCCGCCGCCGCCCCCGGCCGGGAACCGAAGGCCGGGCCGTCCGGCTCGGCCACGCCGTCCGCTCCGGACACCGCCGGCCGCCTCACGCAGGCGGTCGCGGCCCTGGAGCGGCTCCCGGGCATCCGCTACAAGGGCACGCTGGCCGGATCCTCCGCCACCGTGGGCCTGAACGTCATGGTGCTGCGGCACGGCACCGCGTACGGCACGCTCGACCTGGAGGACGCCAAGGTGAGCGTGCTGTCGGTGGACGGCTCCTCCTCCGGCAACACCTTCCTCAAGGGCGGGCGGGACTACTGGAGCGCCGCGCGCGGCGTCGCCGCGTCCGTGGCCGGGAGCTACGTCGGCAAGTGGGTCAAGGTCTCCCCGGGCAAGGGGCCGGTCACCGCCTTCGACGGCCTGACGCCCGCCCGGCTGGCGCGGATGATCGTCCCTCCGGGAAGCAGACCGGAGCCGGAGCCCGGCGCCGAGGACCGGGTGAACGGCGTCGCGGTGGAGAAGCTGCGCCTGCCGTTCGGCCACGTCTACCTGACGACGGCGCCGCCGTACCGCGTCGTCCGCATCGAGATGCCCGGAACGCCCGAGCGCGAGCCGGACACCGACGGAGGCACGGGCACCGACGGAGGCACCGGCACCGACGGAGGCACCGGCAGCGACGGGGGCGCGGACGGTGACGAGGGCACCGGCACCGAGACCGCCGGCCCCGACCTGACGCACGCCGTCTTCTCCCGGCCCCCCACCCCCGTCACGGCGGCTCCGGCCCGGGCGCGGCGCGCCCAGGGGCACCTGGACCTGACGGAGATGACCGCCGAGGACGTGGGCACCTCGCTCGCGGCGCTGAAAGTCCGGGTACGCGGGCTGCGCTCGTCGATCGACTCGCGGGTCAGCGTCGCGGTGAAGGGCACCGGCGGCCTGTCGCCCTGCGACTCCTCGGCCTGCACCGCGCACGCGCGGCTGACCAACCGCCTGGCCGGCCAGGACCCCGGCCACGGCGAGGACGCGAAGGTGGCCGTGGACGTCACCATCGGCTTCCGCCTGGACGGTTCGCCGGTCGGCTCGTGCACGCGCCGGCTGGTCATGCGGCCGAACAGCACCGGGCAGGTGTCGTGCCGCATCACCTACCATGCCCGCAGCGACCGGAGCCACTACATGGACGCGCGCATCACCGCGCTGCCGCGCACCGTGACCGCGGGCGGCGTCCGGGACATGCTGGAGGCCCTGAGCAAGGAAGGGTGAACCCGCGTTGACACCGGCCTGAGCGGCACGCCACGGTGATGGCCGTCGTGCGGCCACCACGGGAGGACGAGGCTTGGACAGCGTCGGGCACAGGGCAACGGAGACCAGGCCGTCCATGCCTGCGCCGGCCACACCCCAGGAGGTGAGGGACCTCCTCGCCGACGCCGAGCGCCTGCTCGCCGCCGCGCGGGCGCTGAGCGCCGACGAGGCCGCGGCGCGGGCCGAGGTCCAGCGGGCGCTGTCGTCGCTGCGCGCCCGCTCGGCGCGGTCCGACCTGGCCGCGATCCCGGTGGCGCGGCTCAAGGACGTCACGCAGGGCCGGCTGCGGCTCGGCACGCTCGAACAGGCCGGGTACACGACGGTGCTGGACGTCCTGGACGCCACCCCGTACGCGTTGCAGCTGCTCCCCGGAATCGGCGCGCGCACCGCGGCGCAGGTGCACGCCGCCGCCGCGCAGATCGCCAGGGCGGCCGAGGAGACGGTGGCCGTGCGCGTCGACGTGGACCGGCGCGACGACGCCGAGACCACGGCGCTGCTGGTCGCTCTGCACCGGCTGGTCGCCGCCGGTCCCGACCTGCCTCGGGCGGTCCGCGCGGCCAGGGCGGTCCAGGACGGGCTGGCCGCGCCCCTGCCGGCGGCGCGGCCCGCGCGCGGCCGGCTGCGGATGCTGGTCGCGGGCCGGGACGGCCGCCGGCAGGCGCGGGAGGCGGTCGCCGAGGTGGCCCGCCTGCTCTCCGAGGCCGACGCGTCCGGGGCGCGGTTGCTGCTCGCCCAGGCCTCGGTGGACCTGCTGCGCCCCCAGGCGTCCGACATCGAGGCGTGGGCCGACTTCGAGCTGCGCCCGCCGGAGTACTACAACCTGCTGGCCGAGATCGCCGCCCTGGAGCCCGACCGCGTGGCCGCCGAGGGCTTCCTGCCCGACGCCGTCTCGGCGCGCGTGCGGGCCCAGGAGCTGGACGACGCCCACCGCAGGGTGTCCCTGCGCGGCTACCAGGCGTTCGGCGCGCGCTTCGCCCTCGCCCAGCGCAGGGTGATCCTGGGGGACGAGATGGGACTGGGCAAGACGGTCCAGGCCATCGCGGCCATCGCCCACCTCAGTGCGCGCGGGGACCGGCACTTCCTGGTCGCCTGCCCTGCCAGCGTCCTGATCAACTGGACGCGCGAGGTCGAGTCGCGCAGCACGCTGAAGGCCTACCGCCTGCACGGCCCCGACCGGGGCGCGGCCGTCGCCGAGTGGGCCCGCACCGGCGGCGTCGCCGTGACCACCATCGACTCACTGCACCGGTTGCCGGTCCCCGCGGAGGTCGGCGTGGGCATGCTGGTGGTGGACGAGGCGCACTACGTCAAGAACCCGGCGGCGCGCCGCTCGCAGGCGGTGGCCGAGTGGTGCGCCCGCACCGACCGCGTGCTGTTCTTGACCGGGACGCCGATGGAGAACCGCCTGGAGGAGTTCCGCAGTCTGGTCGGCCACCTGCGGCCCGACATGGTGCCCGCCGTGCGGGGCGGTGACGCGGCGGCGGGCCCGCAGTCCTTCCGCAGGGCGGTGGCGCCCATCTACCTGCGCCGCAACCAGGAAGACGTCCTCACCGAGCTGCCCGACCTGGTCATGGTGGACGAGTGGGAGGAGTTCAGCCCGGCCGACCTGGCCGCCTACCGGGCCGCCGTGGCCGAGGGGAACTTCATGGCGATGCGCCGCGCGGCCTACGCCGTTCCGGAGTCCTCGGCCAAGCTCCAGCGGCTGCTGGAGCTGGTGGAGGAGGCCGCGGGCAACGGGCTGAAGGTGGTGGTGTTCTCCTACTTCCGCGACGTCGTGGCCGCCGTCCACCGGGCGCTGGACGGCCGCGCGCACGGGCCGATCACCGGCGACCTGCCGGCCGCCGCCCGGCAGCGGGCCGTCGACGCGTTCAGCGCCGCGCGCGGGCACGCCGTGCTGCTCGGTCAGATCCAGGCCGGCGGCCTCGGGCTGAACCTGCAGGCGGCCTCCGTCGTCATCATCTGCGAGCCGCAGGTCAAGCCCACGATGGAGAGCCAGGCGGTCGGCCGGGCGCACCGCATGGGCCAGACCCGCAAGGTGCAGGCGCACCGCCTGCTGACCGCCGACAGCGTCGACCAGCGGATGCTGGACATCCTCCGCGACAAGACGAAGATCTTCGACGCCTACGCCCGGCGCAGCGACCTGGCCGAGTCCACGCCCGACGCGGTCGACATCTCGGAGCAGACGCTGGCGCGGCGGATCGTGGAGGAGGAACAGCAGCGGCTCGCCCTGCCCTCCGAGGCTTCTCCCCCGGAGGAGCCGGGCCGGGTCACCAGGTCGTGCCGGTGATGCGCTCGTAGGCCTCGATGTAGCGGGCGCGGGTGAGCTCGACGATCTCGCCGGGCAGCTCGGGGGCGGGCTCCTTCTTGTCCCACCCGGTGCCGGTGGCCCAGTCGCGGACGAGCTGCTTGTCGAAGGCGTACTGCGGGCGGCCGGGCTCCCACCGGTCGGCCGGCCAGAAGCGCGAGGAGTCGGAGGTGAGCACCTCGTCGGCCAGCACGAGCGTGCCGTCGGCGGCCCTGCCGAACTCCAGCTTGGTGTCGGCGATGACGACGCCCCGCGCGGAGGCGAGCTCGGCGCCGCGCCGGTAGATGGCAAGGGTGAGTCGGCGCAGCTCCTCCGCGGCCTCGGCGCCTTCCTGGGCGACCACGTCGTCGAAGGTGATGAACTCGTCGTGCGCGCCGAGCTGCGCCTTGGTGGTGGGAGTGAAGACCGGCTCGGGCAGCTTGGACCCCTCAAGGAGCCCCGGCGGCAGCGCCACGCCGGACACCGAGCCCCGCGCGCGGTACTCCTGCAGGCCCAGCCCGGCCAGGTAGCCGCGCGCGATGCACTCGACCTGCACCATGTCGAGCCTGCGGCAGCGCACCGCGCGGCCGGCGAACTTCTCGGGCACGTCGGTCGCCGAGATGACGTGGTTGGGCACGATGTCGGCGAGCTGCTCGAACCACCACAGCGAGAGCCGCGTGAGGATCTTGCCCTTGTCGGGGATGAGAGTCGGCAGGATCGCGTCGTACACCGAGACCCGGTCGGAGGCGACGAGGATGATGTCCCCGCGGTCCTCGTAGACGTCGCGGACCTTCCCTGAGTGGAGAAGCTTCACCCTGCCCCCTGCTGCGGTCTCACCTGCGGACGGCTCAAGGCTACCGCCGGGCCGTCCGCTCCCTGCGCCGCAGGGTCGCGCGCCGCAGCAGGACGCCCATCAGTGCCGCCAGCGCGGCCGCGGCGCCCCCGGCGCCGTACCACAGGGCCGTCGAGGACCCCGGACGGCCGCCGGCCGCCGGTGCGGGCAGCCGGTCGGAGTCGGCGGCGCAGACGATCGGCCGCCTGCTCCCCTTGGTGGTGGCGCAGGCGACCGCGGCGAGCCGCTGGGTGCCCGAGGGCAGCGCGCCGACCTGGACGGTGGCGCTGTACCGGCCGGTCCCGCCGGCCGGCACCTTCCCGCTCCAGGTGACGCGGCCGCCGGTCACCTTGCCCTTGGGAGCCGAGGAGACGAGCCGGACGCCGGGAATCAGGGTCTGGGTGAGCAGCAGGGGCGGAGTGTCGGCGTTCCCGGTGTTGGTCACCTTGATCGTGTACGTCACGCGGTCGCCCGGCGCCACGCCGGCGAGCCCGTTGTCGATGCCGATGCGCAGCGCGTAGTCCTTCTTCGGCTTGGCGGGGTGCGGGGTCGCGGCGTGAGCCGCCGCGGTCCCCGGCGGCAGCAGGGCGAGCGCGACGGCCACGCCGATGCGGGCGGCCGTCCGGCCTCGGACGGCGGAGGCGGCGGTTTCCCGTCCGTGGACGGCCGGAGGTTCCATCGACCACTACCCTTCGATCGCGAAAGCCGCTTCGGCGCCGGTTTCCCGGATGCGGGCGGCGACTCGCACGATAACGGCGCCCGGCCCGAATTCGGCGTCCGCGCCGCGCGGGCGGCAAGCAGTCTTTAACGAAGTGCGCCCCGGGTCGCCGTCGCGCGGGCGGCGCCCGGCGGGCGGGCGGCGCCCGGCGGGCGTCACAAAGTGGTCGCGACGTAATCCAGGATTCCGCTGTAGGTGTCGGGCCGGACGAACGGCACGATGATGCGGTGGTTGGTGGTGATGGCATCCTCCGCCGGGCGGACGCGCCGTTCTTGACGGCGACCACTACCTCCGGCGACGAACTCGGTCATCCATTACGACTCAAATCGAATATATGCCGTTTACCGGATGCGGCGCCATCGACATAGTCACGTGATATCCCGGGAAAATCGGGAAAAGCAAGATAGGGCGTACATGGTGCATCTGTAGCCAATGAACGAATTTATGGTGATAATCGGGGGAAATCATGGGTGGTCGGCTCGCGTCAACCGCGATCGGGTTCGAGATGGCGGTCATGTTCGTCCTGTCCGCGCCCATGGCGGCGTCCGCGACGGCTCCATCCCCGTCTCCGGCCGCACCTCCGGCTCTACCTCTGGCCGCACCTCCGGCCCCGTCTCCGGCTGCGTCTCCGGCCGCGTCGGACGGTGACGGCCGGAGCGGGCCGGACCAGGAGAGCCCCGGCAGGGCGGAGTACGACCTGGGCTCGGTCGAGGTGATGGTGCGCGTGCTGCCGCCCAGCGGCGCGCCGACTCTCCGGCCCACCGCGCCCGAGCCCGGCGGGGGCGGGGCGCCCACCGGCGAACCCGAGAACACCGGCGCCGGGACACCGACGGCCGGTGAGTCCGACGACCGCGAGACGTACGGGTACGACCCGGCCTGGGACACCTGGGGCATGGACGTCGCGACGATCGACGGGTCCGATCCGACCTCGATCGAGATCGGCGAGAACGGCGGCGCCGGGCATCGGTCGAGGCGCGCCGAAGAATCGGCGGCGACACACGGGCGAGCTCGAGGCGGCGTTCCTGCCCCCGCTCCTGCTCCGGCACCCGCCCCCGCGCCCGCCCCGCTGCCCGCGCCCGCACGATCCGGCGGCCTGCCCTTCACCGGTGCCGACACCCGGGTCCTGGGCATCGCGGCGGCGGGCGGCGTGGCTGCCGTGATCGCCGGAGCCGCCGTCCTCCGGCTCTCCTCCCGGCGGAGAAGGACGGCGCGCCCGGGCCGCGACTGAGCCTCCCGCCGGCGGGTCGTCAGGCCGTCATCGAGCGGAGGCCTCGCTGAGCGCCTCCCGCCGCTCCGGCCCGTGCGCGGTAACGAGGCGGCGGGCGGAGGGCACGATCAGGGCCACCGCGATCTGCCAGGGCCGGTCGTGGAAGGCGGCCAGCGCCGCGCTGGCGACCAGGCAGAAGACCGAGCCCCACACGAGCTGGGCCTTGACCCCGAGGAACGGCGCGATGGGGCCGCTGAGGTAGCCGGCGATGAGGACGGCGATGTTGGGGGCCAGCGCGGCGACCGCGTCTCCGGCCGCGATGGCGCCGAGCGCGACGAGCAGCGTGCGCTCCTTGCCGATCATGTCGCCGATGCGGCCGAGGAGCGGGGTGGCGATCGAGGCCGACAGCAGCCAGGCGATCAGCCCCCAGGTGACGGTGCTCTGCGTGGTGCGCAGGTCGTGCTGGATGGTGGGGAGCACCGGGCTGACCGGGGACTGCAGCACCGGTCTCGCCTGACGGCGGACGTCCTATAGCGGCGGCCTACCGACCGGACCCTGCAGAGCCTTACCGTTACCCCCGGGCGGGTCAGCGGTCGCACCGAAGGTGGCCGTCCGACAGCGTGAAGTAGTCCGAAAAGTTTCGGTTCACAACTTTCGATTTTTCTCTGTTTCTTCCCCGCCTGTGTGCCTATTCTGCCGATACCAGGAGTTCTGGCGATCCCTAAAACCGGATGAACTGGTACTTCTATGCCCATCTGCGGGGTGCGGTGGGCCGAAATAGCGGTGCTGGGGGAAAAATGTTTCGGAGCGACGCGGCGGGTGGTGGCCTGCGGGCACCCCGGCGACTCACGCGTATGGACCGGAGAGAACGCACATGACCCACCGAGAGCAGAGAAGTCCGGCTTCGCCCGCCCAGCAGGGCATCTGGATCGGCGCGCGGCGGGGCGCCGGTACGGCGTACCACATGCCGCTCGCCCTGTGGTTCGACGGCGACCTCGACGTGTCCGCGCTGCTGTCGGCGTGCGCCGGCGTGGTGGCCCGCCATCCTGTGCTCGCCACCACCGTCGTGCAGGACGGTGACGGGCTCCACCTGGCCGAGGCCGCGGAGCCGCCGGTCACCGTGGTCGAACTGCCCGATCCCTCCCCTGCGGCCCTCGACCGGCTCATCGCCGAGGAGACCGCCCGCGCCTTCGACCTGGAGAAGGGCCCGCCGGCCAGGTTCGTCCTGGCCCCTGCGGGCCCACGACGGCACCTGCTGCTGTTCGTCGCCCACCACCTGGTCTTCGACGGCATGTCCAAGGACATCCTGGTCCGCGACCTGGCCCGGTACTACGCCGAGGCGACCGCGCCCCGGCAGCCGTTGTCCTTCGCCGACGCGGCCCGCGACGAGCAGGACCGGATCTCGGCCGCGCTGCCCGCGGCCCGCGCGTTCTGGTCGGAACGCTGGAGCGAGCCCGCCGACCTCGCGCTGCCCGGGCAGCGGCGCACGGCGAGCCGCTACGGCCCCGGTGAGCAGATCGGCGGGGGCGCCGACGACGAGTTACGCCGCCGCGCCGCCGAGGTGGCGCGGACGGCCGGCGCGACGGTCTTCGAGACGCTCGTCGCCGCTGTGCAGGCGCTGCTGTTCAGGTACGGCGCCGACAACCCGGCCGTCATGATCGACGTCACGACGCGCGGGCCCGCGGCCCGCGACCTCATCGGGCCGTTCGTCAACGAACTGCCCGTCACCGCACGCCCGGAGCCCGGGCAGAGCTTCGACGCGTTCGTCCGGGAGGTCCGTGCCGGGCTGCGCGAGCTGTACGCGCACCGGGAGGTGCCGCTCACCCGGGCGCTCGGCCAGGCGTCGCGCGCCGCCGTGGCGCCGGTGTCGATCAGCTACCGCAGGCGGGAAGCCGAGCCGGAGTTCCCCGGTCTCGCGGTGTCGGCCGACTGGACGATGTTCGGCGGGGGCGTGCGCAACGCCCTGCACCTGCAGTTCGTGGACGGCCCCGACGGTCTCGCCACCTGCCTGAGGTTCGACCCCACAGCGCTGGACCGCGGTGCCGTCGAACGGTTCCGCGACGGCCTGCGCGCGCTGCTCGGCCACGCCGCCGCCGACCCCGAGGTCCGCCTCGCCGATCTTGAGGTCGTCTCCCCGGCCGAGCGGTCGCGGCTGGTCACCGAGTGGAACGCCACTGCGGCGGACTACGGCGCGGATACGCTGCACGACCTGTTCGCCGAGCAGGTACGGGCTCGCCCCGGCGCGGTGGCGGTGACCTTCGGCGACCGCTCGCTGACCTTCGCCGGGCTGGAGGCGGCGGCCGGCCGGATCGCGCGGCGCCTGCGGCGGGCCGGAGTGCGCCGCGGCGACCTCGTCGCGGTGTGCCTGCCGCGCTCGGACACGCTGCCGGCCGCACTGCTCGCCGTGCACAAGGCGGGCGCCGCGTACCTGCCGCTGGACCCCGACCATCCGGCGGAACGGCTCGCCATGATCGTGGAGGACGCCCGGCCGCGGCTGGTGCTGTCGGACACCGCCGTGCCCTGCGCCCTGCCGGGGCCGGTCCTTCTCGTCGACGACGAGGAACAGGACGCGGACCCGGCCGGAGAGGACGAGCTGACTCCGCCCTCACCGGGAGAACTCGCCTACGTCATCTACACCTCGGGATCGACCGGCCGCCCGAAGGGCGTCGAGGTCGAGCACGGCAACCTGGCGAACCTGCTGCTCTCGATGCGCGACCGGCTCGGCTCGGGGCCCGGCGACCGCTGGCTCGCGCTCACCTCGCCCGCGTTCGACATCAGCGCCCTGGAGCTCTACCTGCCGCTGGTCACCGGAGGCACGGTCGTCGTCGCCGCCCCCGGCGCCGTGCGCCGCCCGGAGGCGCTGGCCCGCCTGGTCGCCGAGCAGGGCGTCACGTACGTGCAGGCCACCCCGTCGGTGTGGCGGCTGCTGCTGCCCGGTGGCATCTCGGGGGCGACCGCGCTCACCGGCGGGGAGGCGCTGCCACCCCGGCTCGCGGGAGAACTGCGGGCCCGGTTCGGTCGCGTCTTCAACGTGTACGGCCCGACCGAGACCACCATCTGGAGCACCCTCGGCGAGCCGGGCGGGCCGGATGAGGTCGTCACGATCGGAGGGCCGATCGCCAACACCCAGGTGTACCTGCTGGACGAGACGCTGCGCCCGGTGCCCACGGGCGTGGCCGGTGAACTGTGCATCGGCGGCGCCGGAGTGGCGCGCGGCTACCGGGGCCGACCGGGCCGCACGGCGGAGCGGTTCGTCCCCGACCCCTTCGGACCACCGGGGTCGCGGCTGTACCGGACCGGCGACCTCGCCCGCCACCGGCCGGACGGCGAGATCGAGTTCCTCGGCCGCCAGGACGGCCAGGTCAAGCTGCTCGGCCACCGCATAGAGCTCGGCGAGATCGAGGCCCGCCTGCTCGACCACCCGCAGGTCGCCGAGGCCGCCGTTCTGCTCACGGGCACGGACGCGCGCGCGGACATAGGCACGGACGTAGGCACGAGTGCGGGCACGGACGTAGGCACGGGCTTGGGCTCGGGTGCCGGCACGCACGCCGGCGAGGCACGGCTGGTCGCGTACGTCGTGCCGGCGGCGGGCACGTCCCCCGAACCCGGGGCGCTGACCACCCACCTGGGCCGGACGCTGCCCCGGCCGATGCTGCCCACCGCGTACGTCATGCTGGACGCCCTGCCGCTGAACCCGGTCGGCAAGCTCGACCGCGCGGCCCTGCCCGAACCGGCGGCGGCCTCCGACGGCGGCCACCGTGGCACCCCGAGCGAGGACGGGGTCGCAGGGCTGGGCGAGGACGGGGACGCCGGGCTGGTCGAGGAGATCCGGCAGATCTGGCGGGAGGTGCTGGAGCTCGACGACATCGGCGACGAGGACGACCTGTTCGACCTCGGCGGGCACTCCATCACCATCACCCAGATCACCGCGCGGATCAGGGAACGCCTCGGGGTCGAGATGTCGCTCGACGCCTTCTTCGACGACCCCACCGTCATCGGGGTCGCCGAGGAGATCGCGAGCCTGCGCGAGGAGGCCGGGGGCCCGCAAGAGGAGGCGCCCGAGCCCGCAGGAGTGCGGCCCCGCCCGGCCGGAGTCCAGCCGCCGATGTCGCCGGCGCAACAGCGGCTGTGGTTCCTGCAGCGCTTCGATCCCGAGGATGCCTCGTACAACATGTATCTGGTGCTGCGGCTGCGTGGCGCGCTCGACGCCGGCGCGCTCGACGCCGCCCTGGACGCGGTGGTGGCACGGCACGAGAGCCTGCGGACCTCCTTCTCCGACGGCGGCGCCGACGGCGAGCCGGTGACGGTCGTCCACCCGCCCGGCCCGGTCCCGGTCGAACGGCTCGACCTCACCTCGTTCGCCGACGCCGAGGACCGCGCCCGGAGCCTGGTCGCCGCGCGCACCAACGCGCCCTTCGACCTGGCCGGGTCGCCGCCGCTGCGGGTCAGCCTGCTGGCCCTGGGCCCGGACGACCACGTGCTCTGCTTCGTGCTGCACCACATCATCACCGACGGGTGGTCCCTCGGGATCATGCTCGACGACCTGTTCGCGCTCTACCAGGCCGGGGCGGAGGGGCGCGAGCCGAGGCTGGCCGCGCTCCCGGTCCAGTACGGCGACATCGCCCTGTGGCAGCGGGAACAGGAGTCGGGACCGGCCGCCGACGAGGCGCTGGAGTACTGGCGGCGCAAGCTCGCCGCGCCGCCGGCGCTCGAACTGCCCACCGATCTGCCCCGGGGACGGCGGCCCGAGGGGGCCTTCCACCCGTTCCCGATCCCCGAGCAGGTCGTCGCCCGGCTGGAACGGCTGGCGCAGGAGCACGGCGCGTCCCTGTTCATGGTGCTGGCCGCCGCCTACCAGGTGCTGCTGGCCCGGCACAGTGGACAGGACGACATCCTGGTCGGCACGCCCTGGGCGGTTCGCGACCGGGTGGAGTTCGAACCGGTCGTCGGCTACCTCACCGACACCCTGGTGCTGCGCGGCGATCTCGCCGAGGACCCGGCCTTCGCCGATCTGCTCGACGCCACCCGCCGCACGGTGCTGGAGGCGCACGCGCACCGCACGGTGCCGTTCGAGCGGCTGGTCGGAGAGCTCGGCGTGCCGCGGGACGTCCACCACAACCCGCTCCTGTCCACCATGATCATCCTGCACAGCCAGGCCGGTGACGGCGCCCCGCCCGAGCGCGTCGGCGACCTGCGGGTGGAGCTGTTCGACGGCGGGTACCGGCAGGCCAAGTTCGACCTGGCCCTGGAGACCTGGCGCCAGGGCGAGGGCCTGCTGGCCGTGCTCGGCTACGACGCCACCCTGTTCCAGGCGGCGACCGTCGAAGCTCTCGCCGAGCGGTTCGCCACCCTCCTGCGCGGCATCGCCGACGCCCCCGCCACCCCGATCTCCCGCCTGCCGATGCTGACCCCCACCGACGAGACCCTCCTCGCCGCGAGCCGCACGGGCGGAGACGATCTACCCGACGCCCCCACGGCCCAGGACTCCCCGGAGGCCGCCGTGGAGACGGTCCCGGCGCTGTTCGCGCGGATGGCCGCCGCGACGCCCGACGCCACGGCGCTGCTCTGCGGAGACCAGCAGGTGGGCTACGGCGAACTCGACGCGCGGACGGCGCGGCTGGCCGCGGCCCTGCGGCGGCGCGGGGTGGTCCCGGGCGCGGTCGTCGGCGTCTGCCTCGGCCGCTCGGTCGAGGCGCTGGTCGCGCTGCTCGCCGTCTGGCGGGCCGGGGCCGCCTACCTGCCGCTCGATCCGGAGTACCCGGACGAGCGCCTGGCGTTCCTGGTCGGCGACAGCGGCGCCCGCCTGGTCGTCACCGCCGAAGCGCTCGCCCACCGCCTGCCACCGGGCACTCCCCTGCTCACCGCCCCGTCCGAGCCGGACACCGGCGGGGACACGCGGCGGACGACCCGGCTCGGCGACGACACACGACCGGCCGCCGAACCGGGCGACCTCACGCGGCCGACGGCCGAGCCCGGTGACCCCACGCGGTCGGTCGCCGAGCCTGGTGACGACACGTGGCGGGCCGTCGAGCCGGTTGACCCCACGCGGTCGGTCGCCGAATCTGGTGACGACACGTGGCGGGCCGTCGAGCCGGGGGACCCGGCGTACGTGATCTACACTTCGGGATCGACCGGCCGTCCCAAGGGCGTGCTGGTCGAGCACGGCGCCCTGGCCGGACGCGTGCGCTGGATGCGGGAGGCCTACGGCCTCGCTCCCGGCGACCGGGTCGTCCAGTTCGCCTCGCTCAGCTTCGACGCCCACGCCGAGGAGCTGTACCCGGCGCTGACGGCGGGGGCGTCGGTACTACTGCTGCCCGACGGCGCCGCCACCCTGCCGGACGTGCTGCGCACCCCCGCCGGCCAGGACGTCACCGTGCTGGACCTGCCGACGGCCTACTGGCACCGGCTCACCGAGGCGCTCGACGACCTGACCTGGCCGGAACGGCTGCGCCTGGTGATCATCGGTGGTGAGCAGGCGCACGCCGCCGCCGTCGCCCGCTGGCGGGACCGCTTCGGCGACCGGGTCCGCCTGGTCAACACCTATGGGCCGACGGAGGCGACCGTCATCGCCACGGCCGCCGCGCTCGGCGCCGCCGACGCCGGCCGGCGTCCGTCCATCGGGCGGCCCATCGCCGGCGCGACCGCGCACGTCCTCGGCCCGCACGGCGAGCCGGTGCCGCCGGGCGTCCCCGGCGAGCTGTACCTGGGCGGGGCCGGGCTGGCGCGCGGGTACCTCGGCCGTCCGGCGCTGACCGCGGACCGGTTCGTCCCCGATCCGTACGGCCCGCCGGGTTCCCGGCTGTACCGGACCGGCGACCGGGCGCGGTGGCGGCCCGACGGGACCCTTGAGTTCCTGGGCCGCTTCGACGGCCAGGCCAAGGTGCGCGGCTTCCGGGTGGAGCCGGGAGAGGTCGAGGCGGCCCTGCTGGCCGACCCGCTGGTGCGCCAGGCCGCGGTGGTCGCCGACGGCGACCGGCTGGTGGCGTACGTGACCGGTACCGCCGACCCGGACGATCTGCGACGACTGCTGTCGGCCACCCTGCCGCCGCACCTGGTGCCCACGGCGTGGGTGGCGATGGACGCGCTGCCGCTCACTGTCACCGGCAAGGTGGACCTGGCGGCGCTGCCGGCGCCCGCGCCGGCGCCCGCCATCGCGTTCGTGGCCCCCCGTACCGACGCGGAGGTCCTGGTCGCCGGAGTGTGGGCGGAGGTGCTCGGCCTGGAGGTCGTCGGCGCGTTCGACGACTTCTTCGCCCTGGGCGGCCACTCGCTGCTGGTGATCAGGGTGGCGGCCCTGCTGCGCGACGCCGTCGACCTCGAGGTGCCGATCCGCACGGTGTTCGACCGGCCGACCGTCGCCGGGCTGGCGGAGGCGGTGGAGAACCTGCTGGTCGAGCAGCTCTCCGGCCTGTCGGAAGCCGAAGCCGCCCGCCTGCTGGACACGGAGGTCCTCCATTGAGCGGCACGCGCACCGGCGCCGGCGAACGGCCGGCCACCGAGGACGAGCCCACAGGCCACGACGGCCTGCCGACGGGCGGCGAACCGCCCGGCGACCGAGGCGGGCCATCGGCGAACGAGGACGAATCGCCCGCCGGCGGGAACGCGCCGACAGTCGGCCAAGAAGTGCCGACCGGTGGCCGGGACGGGCTGTCGGCGACCAAGCGGGAGTTGCTGGCGCGGCGGTTGCGCAAAGGGGCGGCGGCGGCGCCGCGGCGGACCATCCCGGCGCGTCCCGCCGGGGAGCCGCCCGTGCTGTCGCACGCCCAGGAGCGGCTGTGGTTCCTGGAGCAGTTCGCGCCCGGCACCACCCAGCTCACCATCCCGCTCAGGCTCCGGCTGCGCGGCCCGCTGGACCCGGATCGGCTGGCCGCCGCGCTCGCCGGCGTCGCGGCCGGGCACGACGTGCTGCGCACGCGCTACCCGGCGACCTGGGACGGCCGCCCGGAGGCGGTGACCGACGACGCCGCCACCCTGCCGCTGACCGTGCGCGACGCTCCCGGCGAGGCCGCCGCAAAGGCGCTGGCCGAGGAGTTCCTCGCGGTGCCGTTCGACCTGGCCACCGGTCCGGTGGCGCGGGCGCTGCTGGTCAGGCTGGCCGAGGACGACCACGTGCTGGTGATCGGCGTGCACCACATCGCCGCCGACGGCTGGTCGGCCGAACTGCTGGTGGGCGAGGTCTTCGCCCGGTACGAAGGCACGGTCCCCGCGGCGCCCGAGGTGGGGTACGGCGACTACGCGACCTGGCAGCGGAGCCTGGAACCGCCGCGGCGCGAGCTCGCGTTCTGGCGGGAGCGGCTGGCCGGGCTGGAACCGCTCGACCTGCCGACCGACCTTCCCCGTCCGCCCGAGCGCACCTACGCCGGCGCCGCGCACGCCTTCCCGCTCGGCGCCGAGCTGACCGGGGCGCTGGCCCGGCTGGGCCGCGAGCACCGGGCCACGCCGTACATGACCGTGCTCGCCGCGCTCGGCGCGCTGCTCGGCCGGTACGCGGGCGCCACCGACGTGGCCGTCGGCTCCCCGGTCGCCGGACGCCGGCTGCCGGAGCTGGACGGGGTGATCGGCTGCTTCGTCAACATGCTGACGATGCGGGTGGACCTGTCGGGCGACCCGAGCTTCGGCGAGCTGCTCGACCGGGTGCGGGACATGTCCGTGGACGCCTTCGCCCACCAGGACCTGCCGTTCGAGCAGCTCGTCGCCGAACTCGACCTGCCCCGCGACGTGTCTCGTTCGCCGCTGTTCGGGGTCATCTTCGCCATGCAGAACTACCGCACCGGGGCGGTGCGGCCGCCCGGCGGGCTGAGCGTGGCCGACTTCCCGGTGGACGCCTGGGCGACCCGCTACGACCTGGAGCTCTACCTCGCCGACGACTCCGAGGGGGGCCTGTCGGGGCTGCTGGTCTACAACACCGACCTGTTCGAGGCGGCCACGGTCGAGCGCCTGGCCGAACACCTGCGGACCCTGCTGGAGCGGGTGGCCGCCCGGCCCGAGCTCCCCCTGTCGCGCGTCGACCTGCTCACCGAGGACGAGCGGCGCCTGGTCGTCGACGGCTGGAACGACACCGCCACGGAGTACCCCGGCGAGGCGACCCTGCACGGGCCGATCGCGGCACGGGCGGCGAGCACGCCGGACGCGGTCGCGGTCCGGTTCGAGGGGCGTTCGCTGTCGTACCGAGAACTGGACGCGGCCGCCACCCGCGTCGCGCACACGCTGCGCGGCCTCGGGGTGGGCGTGGGCTCGGTGGTCGCCGTCTGCGCCGAGCGGTCGCTGGAACTGCTTCCCGCTCTGCTCGGCGTGCTCAAGGCGGGCGCGGCCTACCTGCCGGTCGATCCCGACTACCCGGCGGACCGGGTGTCGTTCATGCTGACGGACGCCGCTCCCGCCGTACTGCTCACCCAGCGGCGGATCCGGCCCACGCTCCCGGCCACGACGGCGCGCGTCCTCGACCTGGACGACGTCCTGGACCCGGACGCCTGGACCGGCGCCTCCGGGCCGCTGCCGGAGGCGCGTCCCGGCGACGTCGCCTACGTCATCTACACCTCCGGCTCCACGGGACGGCCCAAGGGCGTGCCCAACACCCATGGCGGCATCGCCAACCGCCTCGACTGGATGCAGGAACGCTTCGGTCTCGACGCCGGCGACGTCGTCGCCCAGAAGACCCCACTGAGCTTCGACGTGTCGGTGTGGGAGCTGTTCTGGCCGCTGCGCCAGGGCGCGCGCATGGTGCTCGCCACCCCCGGCGGCCACAAGGACCCGGCGTACCTGCGCAAGCTGATCGTCACCGAGGGGGTGACCACCGCCCACTTCGTGCCCTCGATGCTGGCGGTGTTCCTCGGCGAGGCGGGCGACGCAGGCGCGGCCGGCGCGGCCGACATGGCCGACATGGCGCGCGCGGCGAGCATGGCCGGCGCGAAGAGCATGGCGGGCGCGACGGGCATGGCCGGCATGGCGGGCATGAGCGGCGCGGCGGGCTGCGGGTCGCTGCGCCGGGTGATCTGCTCGGGCGAGGAGCTCCCGGCCGACCTGGCCCGCCGCTGCGTCGCCGCGCTGCCCTCGGCCGAGCTGCACAACCTGTACGGGCCGACCGAGGCGGCCGTCGACGTGTCCGCCTGGCACTGCCGGCCCGCGGCCCTGGCCGGGCAGGCCAGAGTGCCGATCGGCACTCCCATCGCCAACACCGCCCTGTACGTCCTCGGCGAGTCCATGGACCCGGCGCCGATCGGGGTGCCCGGCGAGCTCTACATCGGCGGCGCCGGTCTCGCCCGGGGCTACCTGAACCGGCCCGCGCTCACCGCCGACCGCTTCGTCCCCGACCCGTTCGGGCCCCCGGGGTCGCGGCTCTACCGCACCGGCGACCTGGTCCGGCGCCGGCCCGACGGGGCGCTTGAGTTCCTCGGCCGCCTGGACACCCAGGTCAAGCTGCGCGGCCTGCGCATCGAGCTCGGCGAGATCGAGGCGGCGTTGCGGGCGCTGCCCGACGTGCGGGACGCCGCCGTGATCGTCCGCGAGGACCGCCTGGTGGCCTACCTGGTGCCGGACGGCGCCGACGTCTCCGCCGTCCGGGCGGAGCTGAAGAAGACGCTGCCCGACTACATGGTGCCCAGCGGCTACGTCGGCCTCGCGGCCCTTCCGCTCAGCCCCAACGGCAAGCTGGACCGCGGAGCACTGCCCGCGCCGGTCGCCGGGCGCGACGCCGCGGTCGAGTTCGCCCCGCCCGTCACGCCCACCGAGCTGGCGATCGCCGAGGTCTGGTCCGAGCTGCTCGGCGTGGAGACCGTCGGGCTCGACGACGACTTCTTCGACCTCGGCGGGCACTCCCTGCTCGCCATCCAGGTCGTGGCCCGGCTGCGCGGCCGCGTCGACGGCCAGGTCGGCGTGATGGACGTCTTCAAGCACCCCACCGTCCGCGAGCTGGCGGCGCTCGCCGACGTCCCCGCCGACCGGCGCGGGCCCCGCGAGCTCCTGCACCGGCTGAGCGCCGCCGGCAGCACCACGCCGGTGGTCAGCTACGTGTGCGTGCCGTACGGGGGCGGCAGCGCGGTGGTGTACCAGCCCCTCGCCGACGCCCTGCCCGACGGGCACGCGCTGTGGTCGGTGGCGATCCCCGGCCACGACGTGGGGGTGGATGAGGGCACGCTGCCGTTCGACGACCTCGCCGAGGCGTGCGTCCGCGAGATCCTGGACAAGGTCGAGGGCCCGGTCATCCTGTACGGGCACTGCGGTGTCGGCTCGGCCCTCACCGTCGAGCTCGCCCGGCGGCTGGAGGCGGCGGGACGCGACCTCGTCGCGGTCTACATCGGCGGCATCTTCCCCTTCGCCCGGCCGCGCGGGGCGCTGCTGTCGCGCATCTCACGGCTGGCCGAGGCGGAGCGGCTGCGCGGCGACCAGCGGTACGTCAACTGGCTGATCTCGATGGGCCTGGAGATGGGCGACATCGACCCGGCGCAGGCCCGGCGGATCGTCCGCAACATGCGCCGGGACTCGCGCGAGGCCGAGGACTACTACTCCCGCCTGCTGGAGGGCGGCGCCGACCGGCTGCGCGCCCCGGTGATCAGCGTCGTGGGGACCGAGGACCCGGCGACGGACTACTACCAGGAACGCTTCCGGGAGTGGCACTTCCTGACCCCGGCCACGGCCGTCGTCGTCCTCGCCGAGGCCGGCCACTTCTTCCTCAAGTACCGCGCCGAGGAACTGGCCGAGATCGTCACCACCACCCATCAGACCCTCACCACCCCCGGACCGGACGTCACCGCCCCGGATCCGGCCGAACCCGGCGTCACCGCACCCCACCACCGCGCCCCCGCCGAACCCGGACCGGGAGACGGCACCACCTCCCACCAGGCCCTGGCCGAACCCCAACCTGGGGACAGGCGCGCGCGGGAGCCCGAGGCCACCTGGTGGCTGCACGACACCTCCCGCTCGGACACGCCGGTGACCTCCGGCGGCGTGCGGCCCAGCATCCCGCGTTTCCTGGCCGTCGCGCTCAGCCAGCTGACCTCCGTCGTCGGGTCGGCGCTGACCGAGTTCGCGGTCCCCCTGTGGGTCTACACCACGACCGGGTCGGTGGCGATGTTCGCCCTGATGGCCGTCGTCGGCCTGGTGCCGGGGCTGCTCACCGCGCCCATCGCGGGGGCGATCGTCGACCGGGCCAGCCGGCGCCGGGTGATGCTGGCCGGCGACGTGGCCGCCTTCTCCATCCAGCTCGCGTTCGGCGTCCTGCTGTGGACCGGCCACCTGTCCGTGGGACTGATCTATCCGCTGCTGGGCTGCCTGTCGGTCGCCCTCACCTTCCAGCGCATCGCCTACATGTCGGCGGTGCCGCAGCTCGTGCCCAAGCACTACCTCGGGCACGCCGTCGGGATCATGCAACTGGGCAACGGCACGGCGCAGCTCCTGGTGCCGATCTTCGCGGTGGGCCTGCTCGCCGGGATCGGGCTCGGCGGCATCCTGGTCCTGGACGTCGCCAGTTACGCGGTCGCGATCGTCACGCTGCTGGCCGTCCGCTTCCCCGCCACGATGCCCTGGCGGCGCCGCGAGTCGATCAAGGCGGAGATCCTGGGCGGGCTGCGCTACTCCCTCGGGCACCGCGGGTTCGTGGCGATGCTGCTGTTCTTCGTGGTGCTGAACGTGTTCCTCTCTCCGCTCCTGCTGATGTTCTCGCCGCTCGTGCTGTCCTTCGCCGGCCTCGCCGACGTCGGGC
Source organism: Sphaerisporangium sp. NPDC004334 (assembly GCF_053602655.1). NCBI lineage: Bacteria > Bacillati > Actinomycetota > Actinomycetes > Streptosporangiales > Streptosporangiaceae > Sphaerisporangium > Sphaerisporangium sp. NPDC004334. The sequence goes on along the minus strand of NZ_JBSGDZ010000003.1, from coordinate 139,630 downwards.
GCATCGCGTTCCTGGCCGGGGTGGGGACGTTCGCCGGGGCGCTCATCATGATCGTCTGGGGCGGCCCGCGCCGCATGCGGCTGCGCGGGGTGCTGCTGTGCACGCTGGTCCTCGGCTGCTTCTGCCTGGTCACCGGCCTGCGCGCCGATCTGACCGTGATCGCGGTCGGGGTGTGCGGCATGACGCTCTGGATCACTCTGCTCAACGGCATCTACACGACCATCGTGCAGGTCAAGGTGCCGCAGCGGTTCCACGGCCGGGTGTTCGCCATGAACACGCTCATCGCGTGGTCCACCCTGCCCATCGGCTTCGGGCTGGTCGCCCCGTACGCCGCGGCGGTGCTCGACCCGCTGCTCGCCCGCGGCGGCGCGCTGGCCCCCACCGTCGGGGCGCTCCTCGGCACCGGCCCCGGCCGCGGCATCGGGCTCATGTACGTCCTGTTCGGTGCCGTCATCGTGCTGATCGTGCTGGTCGCGACCCGCGTCCCCGCACTGGCGCGCTTCGACCAGGAGGTCCCCGACGCCGTGGCCGACGACCTGGTCGGCGTCCAGGCGCTGCGAGGCTCCACCCCTACCCGTACCGAAACGACGGAGGCGTGACATGCACCAGGTGGTCGTCAACGACGAGGACCAGTACTCGCTGTGGCCCCTCGACCGGGAGCTTGCCGCCGGGTGGCGGGCCGAGGGGTTCACCGGCGGCAAGGAGGAGTGCCTGAGCCACATCGAAGAGATCTGGACCGACATGCGCCCGCGCAGCGCGCGGCTCCGCGAGGACGGCGCGGCGTGACGGCCACAGCGACCGGCCCCTTCGCCCGCCGAAACCGTCCGGCCGGACGGCCACGGTGACCGGGCCCGCGACCGGGGGCGTGAGCGGGGCGGTGACCGGGTCCGTGACGGTGCCGTTCCACGGTGAGCGCGGCGGCGAGGCGGCGCTGACCTGGGGGCAGCGGCTGATGTGGCGGGCCGTCCACCTGATGGGCGACAGCCAGTCCTACCTCAACTGCCCCTGGGTGCTCCCCGTCTACGGCAGACGCGACCTGGACGCCGTGCTGGCCGCGCTGCGCGTGCTGCTCGGACGCCACGAGAGCCTGCGCACCACCTTCGCCGCCACGCCGGACGGCCCGGTGCAGCGGGTGGCGCGCGAAGGCGAGCTGACCGTCGACCTGGTCGAGGCGGGCGCGGAGCGCGGGCTGCGGGTGGCCGAGCGCCTCGGCGCGGAGATGAGCGCCACCGCGTTCGCGCACGACGAGGAACTGCCGCTGCGCTGCGCGGCCGTGCTCAAAGGCGGCCGGCCGTTCGCGCTGGCGTTCAGCTTCTCGCACCTGGCGGTGGACTACCAGGCTCTGAGCCTGCTGACCGAGGAGTGGAAGGCGCTGCTCAAGGGCGAGGACCTGCCGCCGGCCGGCTGGCAGCCGATGGACCAGGCCGGTCTGGAGAGCGAGGAGTCCTGGCAGGCCCACTCCCGCAGGTCGATCGAGTACTGGCGCTCGATCCTCGAAGAGGTGCCCCTGGAGGTGTTCGACCACGACCCCGGCGAGCCGGAGGACCCGAGGTTCATCGAGGTCGGCATGGAGTCGGTCGCGCTCGCCGCCGCGGCCACGAGACTGGCCGCCCGCTGGACGGTCAGCACGACCAGCGTCCTGCTCGCGGCCTGCGCGACCGTCCTGGCGGTGGTCAGCGGGCGCCCGAGGGCGGTCATGCAGCTCGTCCACAGCAACCGCCGCGACGCCCGCACCCGCACCATGGTCGGCACCGTCGGCCAGGACGCGCTGTTCGTGCTCGACCTGCCGCCGACCGACTTCACCGCCGCCTGCCGGGCCGCGCACGCCACCGCGCAGGGCGCCTACCGGAACGCGCGGTACGACCCGTTCGCGATGCAGGCGATGCGCGAGGAGATCGGCCGGCGCCGGGGCAGGGAACCGGACCTGGACGCGTTCTTCAACGACCGCCGGGGCATCGGCACCTGGCCCTCGCTGCCGAGGTCCGCCTCCGAGGAGGAGGATCTGTCAGTCCTGGCCGGTAAGACCCGCACGTACGTCACCAACGCCTGGCCGGGTGTCCGGTTCAAGGTCTTCTTCACCGTGGGGACGGCGGCGGACACCGGCCAGCTCAGCCTCATCATCGACACCGCCTACCTGCCGCGGGAGACCGCGAGGACGATGCTGCTCGGCATCGAGGCCCTGCTGCTCCGCAGCCTCACCGAGGACGTCCCCATGACCGCCGTCCCGCGCCTGTGCTCACGAGACGCGACCGCCGACAGCCGGTGACCGCTCACGTGCGTGACCGCTCGTCGTGCGTGGCTGTTGCCGTGCGCGACCGTTCACCCTAGGTGACGAACGCGAGCCGCGGTTCGGGGTCAGAACCGGCGATCAAGCCCGGGAGCCCGCTCCCGGTGAACTCCCAGCCGGTCACGGGCGTCTCATGGCATGTGACCAGACGGGTGATGATGACGGTGCCGTTGGTGTTGTCGTTGCTGGCGGGGTGCGGCCTGGACGGGGCGGAGGCGGCGGCGATCCCCAAGGGGTTCCTGCTGACCGAGTCCCGGGCGGGCGCGACGCGCCCGTCCGGGACGACGCGGGAGGACTGGTGGAAGGTCAGCGACAGCACCTCCTGGCGGTTGGAGCTCAACCCCTGCGAGGCCAGGCGGACCTCCTACGACGGCCGCGTCGCCATGCGCACCATCACCCACCTGAACAGCGGGCCTGGCTACGAGAGCGAACAGCTCGTGCTGTACCGGACCGCCGTGTCCGCGCACGACGCGTTCCGCGAGCTGCGGAGCGAGGTGAGAACGTGCCCCCGGAAGGGCTCCCCGGCGAGCTCCAAGGTGGACTACGCGGGCAGGCTGTTACGCCTCGGAGATGAGGCCATGGTGGTCGGACGGTACTTGGTACGTAACGGCACGCGCCGGCGCGAACCCGGCCGCCTGTGGATCGTCGCCCGCCGGGGCGCCGCCCTGTTCCTCTACACCTCCGACGAGGTCCCAGAGGACCCGGCCTCCTTACAGAACCAGCTCACCGGCCAGGCGAGGGAGATGACCACGAAGGTCTGCGCCCTCCCCGGCGTGTGCGGCTGAGCGGAGGCCGGCCCGTATAGAGCTCACCGGTGACGGGCGCAGGACATCGCGCAAGCTGAGCGGGGCGGGCGGTGGCAAGGGCCGGGCCAGGTCGGCGCGCGGTCGGCACGCAGCCCGTCCAGTGCTAGCGTCACCGGCAACCGGAGATACCTGTCCATGCACCGTTATGGGCGCCGCTGTCACGGAGGTCTCGTGGAGTACAAAGGGCCGCTTCCGAAGCGCATGATCGGCCGCGCCAACGCCTGCGTGAGCGCGCTGCACTCCTCCCCTCGATGGGGCCGGCTGGTGAGCAGCCGCCTCACGATCGTCACCTACACGGGACGACGCTCGGGGCGCACCTTCAGCACCCCCGTCGGCTACCGGCGCACGGACGATGTCGTCACGATCGGCGTCCAAATCCCCGAACGCAAGACGTGGTGGCGCAACTTCCTGGACGAGGGCGGCCCCGTCTCCCTCCACCTTGACGAGACCGACCGCCCGGGGCACGCGGTGGCCCGATGCGACGAGAAGGGCCGCGTCACCGTCACCGTGCGCCTCGACGGTTGAAGTCGCGTCTTGGTCGACCGGTGAACGGCGGCCGTCAACTCGTACTATTTATTTTCCTGCGTTTTGGGACACCGCGCCGCGAAGCAGTTCTTCCAGCCGCTCACGTTCGGCATCCGTCAGCTCCTGGCTGCTCCTGTCCAGCGATTCCGATGTAAAAAAGTCTAGATTTTTTCCCATGGTGTTCACCTCCAGGTGCGTTCGTGATGCCCGTCAAGGACTCCGGCAAAACCTGATCCCCACCCGGCGGGCCGACCGTTCCGGCGCACGCCTCTGAGCGGTGGGGGTCGGCCGGGCATGGAGGTGAAGTGGCGGTTCTACGTGCGGCCTCTTCGGCACGAGCTCGATTGGTTGTCGTCGAAGCGCCTTAAGGCGAGCGTGGCCATCGGCAAAGTCGCATGAAATAAAACTCTACCGGATCGTTCAGGACCTTCTACTGTACGTACCCCCGATCACGTTGGTTACCTTGATGGTATGGATGATATAAGAACGCACGATGCTTCGCGTAGCGACCCTTTTAGTGGGCAGGTCACTCTGCCGCTGCTACCGATCGTCGCAGGCCTATCGATCTTCGTTTTTTCGATGACCGTCACAGACCTAGTCATATCGGCGACTACGTCCCTTAACGTAAGGATCTGCCTATGGGTGTCTCTGCTCGCACTTTCCGGCATAGCTGCAAGAATCTTGTCGTGGCATAGGCAAGAAAAGATCCAGCAGACAGAGCAGGCGCTGCAGGAGCTCCGGGCCGCGGAGGCGCCCTTAGGAAAAGGGCATCTCGAACTTTCGCCGCTGTGGACGGCGACCCAGTCGCGGATGAACTTCTACCACAAACTCGCCACCGACCATGCGCGGCAAAGCTTCCGAGCTGCCCAGGTCGCCGCTGGGGCAGGGTTCTTGGTACTGCTGATCGCCGTGGGGTTTGCAGCGAAGAACCCACATGAGGCAGGCGTCGTCGCCGCACTCGGGGGGGTCTCGGCAGCGCTCGCGGCCTACATCGGGCGCACCTTCCTGCGCTCGCAGGAGAATGCAGCCGGCCAACTGCATACCTACTTTGACCAGCCCGTGAAGTTCTCTCGTTACCTCGCGGTCGAACGGCTCATCAACGAGATGAAGGATCTCGAACCCGACCAGCGTGCCGCGATCAGCGGCGAACTCCTGCGCACCATCATCGCTCCCGAGGTCGTGCCATCGGGTGAACCAGGCGGTGCCACTGTTCCGCCGGACCATGACAACGGAAATCGCATTCTGACGGCCGTATCGGGCCAGGTTCGTCACGCCCATGGGGCTGTCCGGACAAGGCCGTAACCGTATTGCCGCCGTCGTACTGCGGCCCCTGTCCGGGCTATGGCGTTGTGGGCGGATCTCGGCCAAGGAAGGGAGCACGAGGGCGGAGGAGCAGCGTCCGCACCGGCCACGGGAAGCCGCGAGGACGACCGATCCCGGGCCCTGGCACATCCTTCGGCCCCTTCCTTTCTCCCTGCGCGGCATGTTTCGGCCACCTAACGTTACGGTATGCATACTCCTGGTAAAGAACTGAGATCACCGGGAGGAACATCGTGAAGCGAATCGCCCTTGTCCCCGTCATGTCCGCCGCCATGGTCGCGGTCATGGGCGGCGCCGCCTACGCCTCGCAGTACGTGGCCTACGAGGGACCCGGCTTCACCGGCCGGTCGGTGGTCATCGACCGGTGCGGCCCGTCCAACATCCCCTTCCACGGGTCCTACAAGTGGTACGGCGACGGCCAGAGCGGCCGGATGTACAACCAGCCCGACACGCAGGGTGTGATGCACTTCGAGCTGGCGTCCAACCGCAACGCCGAGCAGCGGACGCCCGTCGGCTGGCAGAGCATCTTCATCGTGTGCTGACCCATGGAAGGCGACAGGCGGTCACCTGACCCTCGGTAGGCGACCGCCTGGCGAAGGTGCGCTCAACCGGCCGCGACCTGGGTGCGGCCGGTGAGCACGCCGCCGATCTCGTGGGCGACCTCGGGATGAGTCAGATACTCCTCGACGTCGTGCACCCGCTCGGCCGGATTGGTGACGGAGATCTCGACCGGCTCTCCGTGCCAGTCGTCACCGAGCGGGCAGCCGATGGTGACGGGGTCGGTCGGGCACCAGGCGTTGAACCAGCGGGCCACCCGGTCGAGGCGTTCGGGCCCGCCGATGAGCAGGCGGCGGTGGACGCCGTCCATGCCGAGCGGGCTGCCGAGCGTGACCAGCAGCTCGACGTCCGCCTTCGCGTCCAGGCGGGTGAGCAGGTCCACCGCGACGACCGTGCCCAGGCTGTGGCTGACCAGGAGCACCCGGCCGCTCTGTGGCATCGTCTGCGACACGCAGTCCAGGACCGCCTCGCGGACCCGCTGGTCGTCGAGGTAGGCGGCGACGTCTCCGAAGATCGCGGCAATGGCCAGCCGGTCCAGATCGGTGACGGCGGCCAGCCAGCTCAGCCCTTGATGGACGGCGTCGGTCACCCCCTCCTCGGGGATCGGCCGTGCCACGGGCATGCCGGCGCGGGACGCGGCATCGGTGATCAACTGTTCGTACAGCGCCCGTGCGGTTCCGGAGTTCGGAGCGGTCGCCGTGACCGGATCGGCGACGAGCTCCTCCAGTGAACACGGCGCGGTTTTGATCGGCCGCATGGCCTCGGCGAGCCGATCCCCGTAGAAGGGGAAGCAGACGTCCGCCGGTTCGATGGTGGGCAGTCCGGCGCGGGTGAGCCCGCAGTTCAAGCCGGCGGTCCAATATCGGCGCAGGCGCTCGGGGTCGCGTCCTTGCTGGCCGCGGCCGTGGACGAAGACCAGGTGGAGGTCGCCTCCGAACGCGGTGGCACGGGCGGGCAGACCGGTGCGGGCCGCGGCCGCGGGGGACCGTCCGGGACGAGGGGCGGTCTCGCCGGCCGGACCGTCAACCGAGCGCACGGGGGCAGGCTCCTGCTCCGCGACGGCCGGTCGCCGGGCGACGTCGTCCCTCAGTCCCGGCCCCGGAGCGACGCCGTCCCCCGACCTCGACCCCGAGGTGACGCCGTCCCCCAACCCGGACTCCGGGCCCATCTCCGCCAGGAAGCTTCTGCGAGTGTCATCGAGTGGCAGCGAGGCCAGATGCTTGAGGATGGCGCTGATGCGGACGCCTTCGTTGGAGATCCAGTCGACGGCGTCGTCACCGTCACCGGATTGCCAGACCTGGCCGTCTCGCCGCAATATGCGGCCCTGCTCGTCGGTCCTGGGCACGCCGCCATGATGCAACGCCGCGACCTCCCACTGGTCGTTGTAGACGGGCGAGCCGGAGCTGCCGGGCTCGGTGTCGGTCCTGTACTGCAGGAAGGCGTCGAGCCGGACCTCCAGGCTGTTCTCGCGGATGGAGATCTCCTTCAGCCGGCCGCTGGGGTGACCCACGATGTTGACCGGTTCGCCGAGGACCAGCTTTCCCAGCTGGGCACTGAGCCTGTTCCAGCCGAACGTCTCCCCCACCGGCCGGCCGGGCGTGTCGGCGTTCACCATGACCAGGGCGTAGTCGAGGTCCTGGTCGGCGACGAAGAGGGTGTCGGGGTCCAGAGTGAACCGCTTGGCCGATTCAGGGGTGTTGTCGACGCTGACCTGGGCGTCGAACTCCACGAAGGCCTGCCGTGCGGCCTCGATCCGAGGGAACACGTGGTGGTTGGTCAGCAGGAGTCGCGGCGAGACCAGGAAGCCGGTGCCGATCGGCAGCTCTCGGCCGTTCTCGCTGACCGAGATCCTGCCGACGGTCCGCGCCGCACGGGCTCCGCGCGGCAGGAAGCTCCATGCCTGCAGGTCCTTGGCCACTCCCAGGATGCGTTCGTGCATGGAGGGCCGGTCCAGGGACGCGGCCCGCGTGGCCTCCATGACCGCCTCCACCGGCACCCCTTGCCGCTGGATGAGGCGGGCGGCGCGGGCCGCGAGCGACTCCGGAGAGTCGGGGAAGGCGTCACCCTGCTCCTGCCGGCGGTGGACCTCGTCTCGTACGGCGCCGCTCCGGCGATACCGTTCGGCGGCGGCGCGGGCGTGCTCCAAGCCCTTCGTCCGCACCTCGTGAGGTATGTCCATGTCAACGCACGCTCCGATCCGGATCCCTGACGCTCGCGGGCCGACCGGTCGTCCCGCTTCATCTCTCGATGGTCAGCACGCCTCCCGCGCAGGAGAGCACGGTGACCTCGAACGGCGTGCGGTCGCTCTCGGGGAACGAGATGCGCACCCGGCCACCCTCCTGGCGCTCCCAGCGGCCCTTCACCTCTCGTGGGCGGTCGGCCGAGCCGGGAAGAAGCGCGACGAACGTCCCGTCCGCCCGGAACTCCAGGCCCCGTCGTGGCCGCCGGGAAGGAGGGAACGGGTAGCCCTGTGTGCGGTAGACCGAGGTGGTCTCGGTGTCCTCCTCGTAGGAATGGAGCCAGGCGCCGACGATGTCCGGCGGCGTCCCGCTCACCGCCGCCCCTTGAATGATCGCGATGCCTCCTTCACTCGCCCGGCCGGTCGCTGACCATGCCGAGGGCGACGCGGATGTCGTCGAGGACCTCCGCGGTCAGCCGCTCGCTGTCGTGCAGCAGCCGCTCCACCTCACCGTTGTGGCCCGGCCGCCGCATCTCGGGCACCGCCCTACTGGCGGCTGCGGCGGGCGCGCGCCGCACCGGCGCGACGAGGAAGGATGCCCGCTCGCCGTCCAGGCAGGCGTTCATCCGGGTGGCCTGGCCGCGGGTGAACATGAACATGGCCGCGTCGTCGGTGTAGTCCATGTAGTTCACGAACATGTCGCCGTTGGGCCCGTTGTCGCAGGTGATGCGCGGGAAACGCGGCGTTCCCTGGTTCGAGTCGGCCTGGTTGGGCGTGTCGTCGACCTTGTCGTCGCTGGTGCACGCGCCGTCGTCATCGCCCCAGATGTGGTAGAGGTTCAGCCAGTGGCCGATCTCGTGTGTGGCGGTACGGCCACGGTCGAAGGGCGGCGCCGCGGTACCGGTCGTCCCAAAGGCGGAGTGCAGGATGACGACCCCGTCGGTCTGCGGCGGGCCGCCGGGAAACTGGGCGTAGCCAAGCAGACCTCCTCGAAGCTGACAGACCCACACGTTCAGGTACCGGTCGCTCGGCCAGGGGTCCGAACCGCCGGTGGCGTTCGCTTTCACGGCGTCGTCCCAGCTGAAGTCGCTCTCGCCGGTGGCGGTCCGGACGATGCCGTTCGTCGGATCGCCGTTCGGGTCCTGGGTGGCGAGGCGGAACTCGATCTTGGCATCCGCGACCAGCGGCTTCCAGGGGTCCGGCACCTCGGCCACGTCGGGGTTGGCCGCCCGGAAGTCCTGGTTGAGGACGGCGATCTGGCCGTGGATCTGCTCGTCCCCGATGTTCTGCGCAGGAACGCTCCGATTGTGCACCACGTGAACGACGACCGGGATGGTCACCACATCGGTCCGCGCGGGGGCGAGCCGTCCTCGCTCGTACTGTAAAGCGCGGTTCTCGATCAACGCGCGCCGGGCGCGGTACGTCATGCTCTCGTTGAGCAGCCTGCGGTGCACGAGCATGGTCCCGCACAGATCGCGGGCCGGAAGCCGTGGGATACCGGGTTCGGTCATGACGATTCCTCCCTCGTCCCGAGGGTCGTTCGGCTGTGACGGCCGGGCGGTCGTGTGCCCTTAATGCCATGATGCGAAGTGTCCGGTGCCGGGAGTAACCGCGAACTTCGCCCCAGAAGGTTGATCAAGCGGAAAGACTCGCGTGTCACACCATGCGCACGGCAAACCTCTGGTATCGAGGCGGCCTCAGCCCGCGTGGTCCCGCCGCACGAAGGCCTGCCCACGTGGACCGGGCAGGACCAGGTTGCCATCGATGATCAGCATGAAGCGTTCCAGGCCCGGCACGATGACGTGCACTGCGACGATCTGCCCCGGCAGGACCGCTACGACGCGCCGGTACGGGACATGGCCGTGCGCGAGCAGGGTGGAGATCAGCTTGCGAAGCTGGTCACGGGGGTGACCGGGCACGCCACCGGCACGGCCGTAGGCGATCGTCCGGGCGCCGCGCAGGTGGTCGGTGAGGTCGAAGCGCCCGCAGGCGCGCAGCTCCGGATAGTCCGCGTGCCACGCCGGCCCCTCTCGCAGTGGCGCGCCGGACCGCGAGAGCGTCTCACCCAAGGTCGTCTGGACCAGCTCGCTCAGGGCCCGCCAGGCGGCGTAGGCGGCGCTGAGGGAGGTGCCGCACCCGCGTCGATGCGGGTGGCGAGTGGTCGGGGCGGTGTAGGCCAGCATGGTGGGGACGCCGAGATCACTGGTGATGTCCAGCAGGTGCACCGATGAGCCGGTGAGCCGTTCGGCCGCCGCGTACGCGCGCGCCAGGTCGCACGGCAGAGTGGCCGGGTCGATCACGTCCGGGCGATGACCGGCTTCGCCGAGAAAGGCCCGTATCAGGAGCAGCGAGAGGGCGTCACGCTCGATGGTCTCGTTGAGGGCGTGCAGCAGCGCCTCGGCGGCGGTGACGCCGACGGCCGAACCGCTGTTGCAGCTGTAGCGCATCAGGTGGCCGTAGTCGCAGGTGTCTCCGGCCCGCTCACGCAGCGGGCCGGCGTGGGTCTCGACGAACCAGGGCGCCCGCAGGAACAGCGGCACCGCGATGTCCGGTCCTGTTCCCAGCGGACGGTAGCGGTGGCAGGCCAGGCGGCTGCCGGGTGTGCGCGCCAGCAGTAGGCCGCAGGCCTCACGCCGCAGCGGCCCGGCGACGATGTGATCGGACTCGACCGGCTCCAGGGACGCGGGATCGAAGAGGGCCGGGCCGGTCAGATAGTGTTCCAGCGCCTCGAACAGCGCGCCGGTGCGCGCCGCCTCGGGCCGCCCCTTGCCCATCCCTTGGGCCATCGGCGGGGCGGCGCCCTCGCCGTCGAGCAGCCGGCAGGACCAGACGGCGGGATCGCCGTCCCAGCCCATGTCACTGACCTCCGGTGTGAGGCCCAGCTTCGCGAGCGCCACTTTCACCCGCTTCGTGGCGTCCCGCAACGGCACCACGCGCTCTACTTCGGTCGGTTCCCGAGGGTCCGCGTCCAGCGAGCCCGCTTGCACGAAGTCCGCACGGTGCCCCATGTGGCTCGACCTCCCGCGCCTATATGCGCTCACAGAATGCCCGGAAATGCACCACTAGAACACCACAAATAAGATATATACCTGCAAGAGTCCGCAAAAGGACGGACGCTCATCATCGGGATTCACGCCGGCACCGGCATTGGCCCGCACAAGGCCGCATCGGCCCATATCACCCCGCACATCCACGACCGTGACACACGGAGGTTTCCTGCACTGAACGGCGGGCATGTCTGCCGACATCGCCACTGTTCGGCAGCCGGGCACAGCCCTTTTTCGCCACGTGGAGTGACGCAGGTCGCCGGCTTCGGGACCGGTGAATTCGAAGGCCCCTACCTCTGGCAGCAGATCTTGACGCGTCGGCGCCGCGATCGTGCGGTTCTCCGTTATCTCCGGAGTGACGGTCAGCCGCACGCACCGTGACGCTGAACGTCGTCGCGGCAGGGAAGCCGCACGACGGAGGGAGAAATCATGATCTTCGAACCGTTCACGATCGGCGACGTCACCTTCGACAACCGCGTGATCCGCTCGTCGATCGGGGGGAGGACGGCGTACTACGACGGAACGGTCAGCAACGCGTGGAAGAACTTCGAACTGCGCTTCGCGCGGAACGGCGTGGCCGCGATCATCTCGGCCACGCTGAACGTCAACCCCGTGCGGTGGTCACCGCTTGAATATCCCCAGATCAGCCACGACAAGTTCATCGCACATCTGCGAGAGGCGATCAGCGCCATCCACGCCACGGGCTGCAAGTACGTGATCCAGATCGGCGACGGGGGCTCGCACGTCCAGACCAGCCTGTTCAGCCAGCCCCAGGACGGCTACGGCCCGTCGCCGGGCTTCGACCTGCTGTTCGGTTACCGCACCCGGCGGACCGAGATGACGCTCGCGGACATCGAGCAGACGGTGCACGAATTCGGGCAGGCGGCGCGGCGCGTGCGGGAGGCCGGCGCCGATGGCGTGGAGATCACCGCGTCGAAAGGCTATCTGATCCATCAGTTCCTGAACCCGGCCATCAACCGCCGCCAGGACCGATACGGCGGCTCGGTCGAGAAGCGCTTCCAGCTCCTGCGCGAGGTCATCGGCGCGGTGCGCCTGCAGGTCGGCGACGATTTCCTGGTCGGGGTGCGGATATCCGCCCGCGACCGCAACTACCTGCCGGTCGACATCCGATGGCCGGTCACAAGGCCGCTGCGCGCGTTCTTCCTGGGCAACGACCTCGGCACCTACCTGCGCTATGGCAGGTGGCTGCGGGACCTGGGCGTCGGCTACCTGCACGTGAGCAACGGCTACGGCTTCATCAACCCGGGCGAGACCCCTGGCCGGTTCCCGGTCGACGAGGTGCGGCAGTTCGCCAACTCCACCCGTCACCTGTCGGCCAAGGCGGCGGTACGGGCGGCGGTTCTGAACATGGTGCCCAAGATGGTGCTCGACCGGATTCTGGGCATCGGATGGACCACCGGCGAAGCGGCCAACCTCCCTGACGCACAGCGGTTCCGGCAGGAGGTCGGGTTGCCGGTGATCGCCAACGGCGGGTTCCAGAGACGGTCGCTGGTCGAGGAGGCACTCGGCTCCGGTGCGTGCGACCTGGTGTCGATGGCCCGGCCGCTGCTGGCCAACCCCGACCTCGTCGAGCTGTTCCGTCAGGGCAGAGACGCTCCCGCCCGGCCGTGCACGTTCTGCAATCGCTGCGCCATCCGAACGACGCTGTTCCCGCTCGGGTGTTATGAGCCCCTGCGCTTCGACTCGGAGGCGGAGATGGAGGCGCAGATCTTGGACTGGTCGGCCCGGCCCGACATCACCGAGCCGCTTCCGTGGGACCCGTCCGTCCCAGAGGTCCCTTCACCGGTCGGCTCGGCCGACTAAGGGGAAATCCGTCTTCTCGGTAATAGTAGGAATTTGCACAAGAAGCGGAAAAATGCTGTCGGCCAGGCGTTTTTCGGCTGAGGTGTCCGGCGAGGAAGCTCCGAGGAAGGGGGCCGGTATGAGCAAGGTCGAGAAACGAGAACACCGCGCCGGCGTGGCCCCGAAAGCCATGTGGAAAGAGCGCTATGTCGGCGGCACTCCGGAGGCGGAACGGCTGATATTCGACAAGCTCGCCCGGGACCTCATGCTGGTGCAGCTGAGATCAAGGAAGGCCACCGGCGCCGCCGATATCGCGCGGGCCTTCCAGGCCAAGACGATCCTCGGCGTCGAGAACGCCAGGCTCGTCTTCCGCGACGACCTTCCCGGCGACCTGCGAGCCGGCTTCGTCCAGCCTGGCGCCGAGTATCCGGTCATCGTCCGGCTGTCCAATGCCGGCGGCGCCCGCCGGCCGGACTTCGAGCCCGATCTGCGCAGTGCGGCGCTACGGATCCTGGCAGGTCCCGGCGAGGCTCACGACCTGCTCATGACCAACTTCCCGGTCTCCCATGCCAGGAACGCACGGGAGCTTGTCACGTTCGCGCGGGCCATGGCCGGCGCGAACTCGGCGCCTCGCAAAGCGTTCGCGTGGTACGTCAGGCTGCCCATGGCGCTCGGCTGGTCCTGCGCCGCGCGCATGCGGCGGAACCTGAAGGCGGGGACCCGGCGCGCGGTCCACAGCCTGGCGCTCGAGACGTTCTGGAGCCGCAGCGCGATCCTGTGGGGAGAGTCGGGGCCGGTGCGCTACCAGCTCCGCCCCGCCACGGACGCGCCACCGGCTCCCGCGGCGTCGCGCACCGACCCCGACTACCTGCGCCACGAGCTGTCCAGGCGGCTGGCCACCACCGACGTCGTCTTCCATCTGTGCGTGCAGCGCTACGTGGACGCAAGGCGCACGCCCATCGAGGACGGCGCGGCCGACTGGCGGGAGGAGGACACGCCCGTCATCCCGGTGGCCACGCTGACGATCCCCCGTCAGGACACCGCGACCGCCGAGGCGCGTGCCGCGGAACGGCGGGTCGACGATCTGGCGTTCAATCCGTGGAACACCACAGAGGAGTTCCGGCCCCTCGGCAACCTCAACCGCGCGCGCAAGGCCGCCTATGAGGCCAGCAGCGCCCATCGCCTGGGTGACCGCTTCGTCACGCCGGTGCCGCGGCGCAACACCGTGGTCGCCGTGCCCGTACGAGCCGCGTTCGACCTGCTGAACCGAGTCGTACCCTGGCACCGGCTCCCTTTGGGGCTCGGCCTGGCCAACCTCGATGCCCTGCGCCAGAGACTGCGCCGGGACAACCTCATCGACACCGACATCAGGCAGGCCCTGCCGCGAGCGCGGCCGGTGCCCGCGCCCATCGATGAGCGGCTGCGGATCCGGCGCAGCTACGACGGCAGCCACAACGATCTGTCGGCGCCGGCGATGGGCAGCGTCGGCTCCGCCTTCGGCCGCAACCTCGCACCCGTCCATCGCCCCGATCTCTTCGACACGCCCAACCCGGTCGTCGTCAGCCGTGAGCTGCTCCACCGTGACACCTTCGTACCGGCACGGTCGCTGAACATCCTCGCCGCCGCGTGGATCCAGTTCCAGGTGCACGACTGGGTCGACCACAAGCGCTATCCGCTCGGGACCAAGACCGTGGAGGTGCCGCTCCCGCCGGGCATGAGATGGCGCAACACCCCCGAAGGACCGCTCGAAGAAGTGATGCGCTTCGCCGAGAACGAGGGGATCGCCTCCATCGAGGGCACGCGTCCGCCGATCCTGTTCGCCAACAGCGCGTCGCACTGGTGGGACGGTTCGGAGGTCTACGGCGGGGACGAGACCGTCGCCATGTCACTGCGTGAACCGGGCGGCGGCGCGGAACTTCGCCTGGACGGCGGCCATTTGCCGTCCGACGCCGACGGCACCCCCATCACCGGCTTCAGGGACAACTGGTGGCTCGGTCTGAGCATGATGCACACCCTGTTCGCCCGCGAGCACAACGCCGTGTGCCAGGCCCTGCGCGCCGAGTACCCCAACATGAGCGACGACGGCGTCTACCACACCGCCCGGCTGGTCATCTCCGCCCTCATCGCCAAGATTCATACCGTGGAGTGGACCCCGTCGATCCTGGCCACCGACCTGATCGACACCGCGTTGCGCGCCAACTGGTACGGCCCTCCGAAGAACTGGCTCACCCAGTTGGGCCTGTGGCTGTACGACGCGCACGCCCTCACCGGCATCCCCGAGACCCTGCCCGACCATCACAACGTGCCCTACTCCCTCACCGAGGAGTTCGTCACCATCTACCGCATGCACCCGCTGATCCCGGACGACTTCGATATCGCCGACCATGCCTCCGGCCGGCGGCTGGAGACCCTGACGCTGAACGACCTCCAGGGCGGCGCGACCGAGGCGGTCATCCGCAGGACCGGACTGGCCAACTCGCTCTACTCGTTCGGCATCGCCCACCCGGGCGCGGTCACCCTGCACAACTTCCCGCGCGCGCTCCAGGCTTTCGAGCGGGGCGGTGAGGTGATCGACCTGTCCGTCGTCGACCTCGTACGCGACCGGCGACGCGGCATCCCCCGCTACAACGACTTCCGGGCGGGGCTGCACAAGCCCCGCCTGCGGTGGTTCGAGGACCTCACGTCCCAGCCGGAGACGCTGGCGCGGCTCAAGGACGTGTACCGGACGGTCGACGAGATCGACACGATGGTCGGGCTCTTCGCCGAGAACCCGCCCAAGGGATTCGGCTTCAGCGACACCGCCTTCCGCCTGTTCATCCTCATGGCCAGCCGGCGACTCCAGAGTGATCGCTTCCTCACGGTCGACTTCAGACCGGAGATCTATACACCGCTGGGGATGGACTGGGTCGAACGCAACGGCATGACCAGTGTCATCCTCCGCCACTGCCCCGAACTGGCGAGCTGCCTGCCGAGAACGGCCGGCGCCTTCCAACCATGGCGCCCGACGCCCGCCCCGCACTCCTGAGGCGGCTCGACGCCCATCACCGTACGCGTGGCGGCACACCAGCGAACACAAACCCTGGGCGCCCCTCTTTGGCGACGCGGCCGGGGCCGAGGCCGCGACGCGGCCTCCCGCCGAGGCTCAGGGAGCGGTCAGGACGTAGCCTCCCACCGAGGAGGGGATGACGAAGGAGTCCAGCCGCCGCAGCCGATGTGTCGTGCGGTCCAGCCGGTACCAGGTGTGCGTCCTTCGGTACTGGCTGCCCGACCCGCGGTCGACGCGGGTCAGGACATCGACGTGGCCGGCCTTGTCCCAGCGGGTCGCCAGAAGCCGCTCGCCCTTGCCGAGCAGGAAGGGGATGGTGCTCTTCTTGCCGGTGGCCAGGTTGCGAAGGAGCACCGCGTTCTTCCGCGAAGCGCTGTCACTGGGCCGGATGCCCGCCACGGTGACGCCGCCGGGGCCGAGGGCACCCCGGGTATAGACCGATCGCCGCAGCTTCACCTTCCACGTGCCGGTCGCGTAGAGCACCGCCGTGCGGTTGTTCCCGGCGAGCATGCGCCCTCCGTCCGGGCTGAACCCCCACGACTGGTACCCCTTGGGCAGCGTGAAGGCCTTGCCCTTGCTCGTGTCCACCAGCCGCTCCACCTCGCGCCCGGACGGCAGGAGGCCACGCAGGCCGACGAACCGGCCGCCCGGCGAAAGGGTCAGCCAGCTCATCTGCATATCGTCCGGCCAGGTCACCTTGGGGATCGGACGTGCCTTGCCGGTGGCGGCCTTCCAGATCATCAGCACGCCGTCGCGCTCACGGAAGTACGCGACCAGTGCGCCGTCCTGCGACACGTCGACGACCGCCTGCGCCACGTACTCGCCGGGCGCCACGGTCCTGCGCGCCTCAGGCAGCGCGACGACCCGGCCGTTGCTCAGCCACACCTTCCACGGCCCGCACGGATGCCGCCCGCCATCATCCTGCAGGCACGCACCAAGGCCGACATAACGAACCACAGGCGCGGCCGCCACAGCCTCGGCCACAGGCGCGGCCGCCACGGCCTCCGCCGGACCACCGGCCACGATCGCGACCGCTGCCATGAGCGCGGCGATGGCCGCCCGTAACACCATCCCGACATCCTCCGAGCACCTCCCGCATCCCGTCAACCCACCGACGCGTACGACAGAACCGGCGCCTCCACCGACCATCGGCCACCGACCATCGGCCCGATAGCGTGGCCGGATGGCGAAGGTCTTGGTCACCGGCATGTCGGGTACCGGCAAGTCGACCGTGCTGCGGCGGCTCGGGCTGCGGGGCCATCGCGTCGTGGACACCGACACCGAAGAGTGGAGCCACTGGGTGACGATGCCGGACGGGTCGCCCGACTGGGTGTGGCGGGATGACGCCATCGGCGCGCTGCTGGCCGAGCCGGACGACGGCGGGCTCTTCGTC
Organism: Sphaerisporangium sp. NPDC004334; assembly: GCF_053602655.1. Classification (NCBI taxonomy): domain Bacteria; kingdom Bacillati; phylum Actinomycetota; class Actinomycetes; order Streptosporangiales; family Streptosporangiaceae; genus Sphaerisporangium; species Sphaerisporangium sp. NPDC004334. Next base: position 122,666 of record NZ_JBSGDZ010000003.1, on the reverse strand, counting down.
GCCGGCTGCAAGTCCAACCAGTGCCGGTTTTATCCGCTGTTCGACCACATCGTCCTGCTCAGCGCGCCCGCCGACGTCCTGATGGCCAGGATCGCCGCACGCACCGACAACCCCTACGGCAAACGGAGCGAGGAGCGGAACCTCATCCTGCACCACCTCGCCGTCATCGAGCCCCTCCTACGAGCCACGGCCACCACCGAGATCGACACCCGCACCCCCCTCGACGAGGTCGTCACCCACCTCGAACACCTCGCCAACACCCTGGCACCATCGCCCTCCGGAACTGCACTCCTTCGTCAACCGCTTACGCCGCGACTTTCGACGCCGCCAAAGCCGGCCTGACCTTGCCTCACAGCTCAGGAAAGGTCGAAGGCCACACGAGGCCAGAAGGCTGTGGACGGCTGCCGCGGTGTGCTCGTGGCCGGCGTTGTCGTCACCGTTGTCGTCAGCCCCATGTCCTGTAGTCGGCGGCACAGGCTCGAAGCGTTCCGAGAATCCTCGGTGTCAACACCAACCCGGCGTCTCGATAGAAGGAGCAGGCGGGGCCGCGTCGGCGGGTGCGGGCGGGACTGCGCCGACGGGCCAGGGGCAGGCGCTCAGGGCCTCGAGGGCCTGGCGGGCCATGGCCAGCTTCTCGTAGAGGAACAGGACCGGGTGGCCGGCGGCCATCGTGACCGCGATGCGCAGGGCAGCCTGCGGTCCTTCGGCGGTGGCGAGGCCGATGCCGGGCCGGGCCCGGCGCAGAGCGGCGGTGATCAGGCCGGTCATCTCACCGGGCCGGCGGCCGCGCTTGTCGGCGTCCTCGTAGACGACGACCCGGCCGAACCACGCGGCGACGGCATCGGCCGAGCGGGCCACCAGGTCGTCGTGGCGGTCGCTGGGCAGCGTGATCGCGGCCACGGGCTCGCCGCCCCAGACATCGCTGATCATGCGGCCTGTCGCGTCGAGCGCGGAGGCGTTGTGGCCGTAGTCCACGATCACCGGGCCGCCGCCGACCAGGTAGACGTGGCCGCGCCCGGGGTTCGACTCGCCCGGCGTGAACGTGCTCAGCGCGCGCCGGATGTCCTTGGCGCTGACCCCGAGCCCGCGGCAGGCCGCCACCGCGGCCAGCGCGTTCGCGATCACGTGCGGGGCGAGCCCGCCGAACGCGCCGGGCAGCTCGACCACGCCGAGCAGCGCCCGCTCCCGATCCGCATCGAACTCGACCAGCTCGCCGTTGCGAAGCTCGTAGGCCAGGCCGCCCGCCTGCCGGTGCCGTTCGATGACCGGGTTGCCGTTCACCAGGCTGAAATACCTGATCACGGACGCGTGCCTGCGCACCCGCGGCCGGTCGGCGAGCGCGGCGACCACCGGGTCGTCGGCGTTCAGCACCAGGGTCCCGCCCTCGCGAACCTCCTCGGCGACCAGCGCCTTCACCTCGACCAGGTCGTCGAGATCTTCTACGCCGTCCGCGCCCAGGTGGTCGGCGGTGATGTTGGTGACCACGGCCACGTCGGCCTGGTCGTAGCCGAGCCCACCGCGGATGATCCCGCCGCGCGCCGTCTCCAGCACCGCGGCCTCGATGCCGGTGTCGTCGAGCACCATGTCCGCGCACCGCGGACCCGAGGCGTCGGCGTCGTAGACCAGCCGGCCGCCGGAGTAGACCCCGTCCGTGGTGGACATCCCCACCCGCATCCCGGCCTTGCTCAGGATGTGGCCGATCATGCGGACCGTCGTGGTCTTCCCGTTGGTCCCGGTGACCGCGACGACCGGGACCCGAGATGGGGCGCCGGGCGGGTACAGGCTGTCGATCACCGCGCCGGCCACGTCCCGCGGCGCGCCCTCGGCCGGGGACAGGTGCATCCGCAGCCCCGGGCACGCGTTGATCTCGATCACGGCCCCGGGCTCAACCCCTCCCTGACCGGCCCCGCCGCACCGCATCGGTGCCGCGATGTCGGCCAGCCGCACGTCGATGCCGCAGACGTCCAGGCCGACCACTGCCGCGGCCCGGCGGCACACGTGGGCCACATCCTCGTGCACCAGGTCGGTCACGTCGCGGCTGGTTCCGCCGGTGGACAGGTTCGCGTTCCGGCGCAGGGTCACGAGCCGGCCGCGGGCCGGGACCGACGCCGGGCCCAGACCCTGGGCCTCCAGGTGCGCGAGCGCGGGCTCGTCCAGTTTGATCTTGGTCAGCTCTCGGGAGTGGCCCTCGCCCCGGCGCGGGTCGGCATTCACCACGTCGACGAGTTGGGCGATGTCGGAGGCGCCATCGCCGGTCACCGAAGCCGGCCGCAGCTCGGCCGCGGCCACCACCTGGCCGTCGACCACCAGCACCCGGTAGTCGGTGCCGGGCACGAACTTCTCCACGATCGCGCCCTCGCCGCCGGCCGCCGCTTGGGCGTAGGCCGCGGCCGCGGCCGCGGCGGTGGTCACGCCGACGGTCACGTTGGCACCGTGGTTGCCGCGGAGCGGCTTGATCACGACCGGCCCCCCGAGCCGGCCCAGCGCCCCGGCGGCGTCGGCCGCGCTCCAGGCCACCACCCCATCGGGCACCGGGATGCCCGCGCCGGTCAGCAGCTGCTTGGCCAGCATCTTGTCGGCCGCGATGTCCACACCGATCACCGACGTCTGCTCGGTCAGCGCGGCGCACACCAGCCGGCGATAGCGCCCGTAGCCGAGCCGTAGCATGCTCAGCTTGCCGACCCGGCGGACCGGTATCCCCCGGCGGCGGGCGGCGCCCGCGAGCGCGGCCGTGCTCACGCCGAGGCGTTCCCGCTCCACGACCCGAGCGATTCTGGCCAGTTCGAGCGGCAGGTCCGGGATGCGTTCAAGAAGAATGTGCTTGACCGTGGTGATGGCCAGTTCCAGCAGCTCGGCCGGCACCGAGGACTGCGCGGGCTCGTCCTGCGGGCACTCGGTCATCACGTCGTAGCGGCCGTCGGCGCCGGCCCACATGGTCCGGCCCAGGTGCACGTCGCGGCCCACCAGGCTGGACAGCTCCAGCGCCACGTGCTCGGTGACGTGGCCGAAGTAGGTGCCCCGGGCCATCGCCTCCAGGAACCCGCCCGGACGCCCGGCCGCGCAGTGGTGCTCGGCCAGCCCGGGCAGGGCCGCGGTCAGCCGGCCGGCGAAGCCCGGGTACTCGGTGGTCTTCCGGCCGGTCAGCTCCTCGAGCTCGAGCCGCGCGACGGTGACCGGCCGGGTGCTGAATGAGTTAGGTCCGCTCAGGTGACGCAGGCCGTCGAGACGCACGTGACACTCCCCAAGGGTTGGGCGGATGGGCGGGCCGGCGGTGATCAGTACCGGTCGTGCGCAGGCCCGATGGTGGCCTCGCGGGTCGCGATGTCGAAGACGCACCCGGCGGGCAGCAGGTGCAGCCGGACGCCGAACAGGGTGATCGGGTCTTCGTCCCCGGCGGCGTGGATGACCGTGGCGTTCCGCCCGTCAGCCACCGTGGCCACGCCGGTGCCGAGCACCTCGAAGCGGGTGCCGTCGACCAGGATCCCGGTGTTCTCGCCGATGCCGACGCCCAGGTACTCCAGGTCGAGCGCCATGGCGCTGAGCAGCCGGGGGAGCCGGCCGCGCTCGCTGAAGTGCATGTCGATGATGAGGGCCTTCGGGAGCAGGCCGAGCCCGGGCCCGGTACGGACCGTGGCGGCGGACACGCCGGGGCCCTCGCCGCCGAGGATCATCGTGCGGCCCATGGCGGTGGCGCCGGCGCTGGTCCCGGCGATGACCGCGCCGCCTGCGCGCAGCCGGTCGCGCAGGATCTCGTTGGCCCGCGAGCCGACCAGGGCGCGCAGCCGCGACTGGTCGCCGCCGGAGAAGAACACGCCCGTGGCGTCGTCGAGGAGCTTGGCCGCGTTGTCGCCATCGGCGTCGGAGCGCCCGCGCAGCCGCAGTTCCCTGGTGTGGTCCACGCCGAGCTTGCGGAACACCCGCTCGTAGTCGGCGTGCACCTCCTCGGGCACCTCGGTGGCCGTAGTGACCAGCACGATGCGGGCCGCCTCGCCGCCAGACAGCTCCACGAACCGCTCGAGCAGGCCGGAACCGCGGCACTCGGCGCCCCCGATGATAAGCAGGCGGCCCGGATCGCCGGGCTCATCCCCCTCGTCCGCGTGCATGCTCCCTCCTCGACCCTTTGTTACCCTTAGCTGCCGCATATCAACCGACAGCAACCAAGTCGTCCCATATGGGACGGTTGAGGAGCGCGGGTGAATCATTGTTCCGCGCCGCCGTCGCCGCCCTGGCTCTGACCGGTGACGGCCACCAAGGCCGCACGTAGCGACGCCCGCAGGCGTTATGACCAGGCACGAACCCCCGTGGCTCAAGGTCCCCTGTTGAGTTGACCCCTTCGGGTCGTTCGACGAGCCTGCCGTTGACGAACGTCGCTCCGGCGCGGACCAGGGCGACGAGATGGGGGACGTCGACCGCGGGCTCGATCATGAGGTGGGGGACGTCGACCGCGCGCTCGATCATGAGGTGGGGGACGTTGACCGCGCGCTCGATCATGAGGTGAGCGCGGTTAGGCTTGCGGGCGTCTCGCGTCACTTCCCGCTGCTTTCGGTACTCCCACGGAACAGCGACGGAACAGAGCAGAAGCTTGGAGGCGCCCGTGGCGATGCCCAGGAAGGGCTCACGGCTCATCAGCGTCGACGGCACCGCCTTCCGCTGGCGGATCCGGCACAAGCCCACCTACTGCCAGGGCAACGACTGGAGTCCCCTCACCGTCACCGTTCAGCGGGCCGAGAAGCCGGGACGTGTTCTCGTGGTTTCCCTTCCCTGCGCCCGGCCGGACAACTGGCTCGGACAACGGACGATCGCCGTCCGCCCCGCCCTCGTCGCCGGATGCATCCGCCGAGCCCTCCAACAGGGCTGGAACCCCGGACGACCGGGCGCGGCATTCACCCTCACCATCACCGAGGACGAACTGACCGCACTTCTGGGCGAGCCACCTCAGTACCTGATCCCCTTCCTCTGGGGCCTGATCCCCGAAGGCGGAGGCATCAAGGACCTCCCTCGATGCACCGAAATCTGGAGCCGGGAGAAGCAGAACACCGACCAGGCGCCTTCTGCTCCACAGGTAAGGGCAACCGGGTCACCGCCCTCCGATTGAGCTATCCGCCCGACCGCTGCATCCACGTGATCGAGGTCTCAGCCCTTGAGGGCGTCGCGGACTCGGCGAGGAGAGCACACGCGCCGGCGAGTCGCTACTCGCCCTCTACGACCGAGGCGACTTCTCCTCCCTCCCCGACCTGTCGACCTCCTTCAGGGAACGGCGGCCGCGCGGCCAGGCGCGCTACCGGCTCAGGGCGATCAGCGAACTGACGTCGCGCGAGATTGATGAAGACCAGACGCGCGTCTTCGATGGTGCTGCGAGCCGCAGCCCACTCCCTCTCTGAGGTGATCTCGCGCATGCTGATCTTCCGGTTCGTCTCCCAGAAGACCTGATCGATCCGATGTGCGACGGATACCAGATCTGGGCGGCTGACCAGCGTGAGGACGGTCAGCGCCTCGTTCCACGCGACCCAGTCCGTTCTGGTCCCGTCCCTCCAGGCGGACAGGAAACCGAACTGCACCCGATTGGACTCCCGCATGATGCCCAAGCAGGCATCCACCTGGCGATCACGCAGCCAATGCTCCTTCTGAGCACGTCTGGTGAGCATCCCACCGATCACCACCCCGAGCAGAGTTCCAAGGATCCCCCCGAGTACCGGAACGATCGAACCGAACTGCACGAGTCCTCCCGACGCCAGGTTCACGAGTTCAACGCGAGGATCTCAGGGTCGCTCTCCCGAGACCATCGACTCAATCTCGACGCCCTCCAGGGCCACGATCCGCCCCATTGCCAGAGGAGTTCTGAGCACGGGTGAGCGCAGCCATCAGAGCTATGCCCGAAGGCGGCTCGTCTGGGGGTCGTAGCAGACGAGGCCATGTTTGTGCGCGAGTCGGGCGGCGAAGCTCGATGCATCGTCCACTCTGGGCCATTGGATGGAGAGGCAGATGCTTCCCCCTCGCGCCTCGTCGATCAGTGGCCCGGCCGCCCATGGGCTGTCTTCGCCTTGGTCGGTCGTGATGTCAGGCCATCTCTGGAGTAGCGCTTCGACGTAGGCACGGATTGGCGGTGTCGGCACCGGCGTCTCGTCCGCCTCCATGAGTTCCATGACGGCTTCGTATTCGACCTCGGCAGCCTTGTCGTCCGCCGGTTGCTCACCTTCCCAGACCACCAGGTCATAACTCATGCGGGGCAGCTTCCCCCACTGCCGTCTTCCCGGCAAGAGAGCAGGATGGGTCATCGGACTAGCCTGGCCGGTTTTCGTGGTGTCCCGTCGAAGGTCAGGAGGTTTTCACAGCCCCAGGTAGTCACCTCGGCCGTGGTGGGCACCCTGGTCGCCGCCTGACGAAATCCCCTCGATGCTGCCATGGGTCAGCGTGCCGAGAACCCTCCGGACAGCACGGCGCGCGCCTCTCTTAAGATCATCCGCCACACGGCGAACCCGGTCCCAGGGCTTCGCCGGGACCGGGTTCTTGCTGTTCAGGAGCCTGGCCGCTCCCTCCAGGGAACCGTCAACGCCGCTGCCCCGGCAGAACCAGCAGGGTGATCGAATTCGCCGGGTACGTCGCGGTGACCCGGCCCTGGTGCACCGTGAGATCGTCGCCGTGCACGATCGAGTTGAGGTCGGCCGTGCTGTAGGTGAACCGCTGCGCCTTGGCGTTGCCGTGCAGTCCGGCGATCGACAACGGTGAGGTCAGCTCACCGCCGGTCTTGTTGACGACCATCAGGGTCAGCGCCTTGTCGCGCGAGCGCTGCGCCCCGTACACCGCCAGCTGCCCTTGATCGCTGCTGGTCGCCGACACGCTCACGTCACCGAACCGGCTCCCCGCGCCGTCGTAGTTGCGATACATCCGGAACGCGTAGGCGCCGGGCTGCGTCGGCTGGGGTTCGCCCCAGATGGTCGCGAGGTCGAGACCCTCACGCCCGAAGATGCCGAGAACGTCGGCCTGCGCCAGAGCACCGTTGATGTCGTCCAGCGCGCCCCAGTTGTACTCGGTGATCGCGGTCTTCGTGCCGGGGTAGTACTGCGCGACCCACTCCTTCATCTTGCGGATGAACTGGAGCGGCGGCGCGTTCACGCCCGTGGGGCCGATCCAGGACTCCTCGACGTACGTCGGGTCCCACAGCGAACGCGTGGACCGCAGCCGCCACGCGTTGGACTCGGGGTCCTTCCCGCCGTTGATCTGCGGGTAGTAGTGCTGGTCGAAGTAGCTGAGCATGCGCTTGCCGCCGTGCGCGTCGCTGTAGTCCTTCATGTTCTTCAGCCACCACTGCGACAGGTTGAGCCCGCCGTGCGCGGCCGCGTCGGCGCCCGGCGCACATCCGTCCACCCCGGACGCGACCCACTCGCAGTATCCCCAGCCGGACGGGCCGAGCACCGCCGCACTCGGGTCGGCGGCCTTGATGGCCGCGGCGGTCGCGGTGCTCTTGCTTCCCAGCTCGTCGTACGAGACCGCCCCGGGGTGCACGTCGCGGTGCGTGGAGTTCCACAGCACCGGCTCGTTGTCGAGCTCGTAGATCGACACGCCGCCGCGCGCCGCCTTACCGAACTGGCTCACGAGATGCGACACCATCTCGCCGTCGAACGAGGCGTCCACCGGGATCGAGGTGTCCTCAGGCACCGCCCCGGTCAGGTTCGCGTTGTTGAGCCTGCCATTGCCGCAGCCGGCGTCCCACTGGTCGAATCCGTCCTGAGCGGGGAACCGGCTGGCAGGGAATCCGCAGGCGAACGGGTGCTGGGCGGGCGAGTCCTTGGCCACCCACCCGCTCATCGGCACGGTGACGACCTGTTTGGTGCCGCGGTCCTGGTTGGTCTTGACGAACGCCTCGACCGTGTTGTCGGGCCCGGCGACGATGTTCTCGAAGTACCAGTCGCTTCCCGTGTTGTAGGTGTGGTTCTTGAAGTTGTACCGCGTACTCGTGTTGCCGCCCCAGCGCGCCACCGGCAGGCCGATCTCGGCGGCGAACGCCGGGTCGGCACCGTTCATGCCGTAGATGTCCGGACTGATCGCGTGCCGGGCGGCGGACGGATCCACCGACAACGTGGGACCCGCTGCGGCCACAGCCGGGTCCAGGGCCGCCTGGATGGTCAATGTCCCCGCCACCAAGGACACCGCTACGCCGAGCGTCGTGGCCGGTCGCAGCTTCCGCTGCCGTCGAGCACCCATCATCGACGCTCCCGTCAATAGATCCATCGGTCAACAACCGAGGAGCCTGACCGGATGCCTCACCCCAGTCAAGGCGCTGCGGTCGCCCGGAGGACGGGCGGCCAGGCGGTACCGAGAAATGTTGGCCCGCTGACTAGGTGCCATCTCCTGGTCAAGCCTTGCCCGCCCCGTACCGACCCGGCCGCGGGTCAGGAGGACGGCCTGAAAGTTGCACGCAGCCCACGAATTCGGCCTTTCGGCTTTACGGCGACCTGCAGATCGACTTCAGAGTCCTGCGAGGACACGGCGAACCCCGCCGCCCAGAGGAGGGAGACGAACGACTTAGGGGCTGGTACCCGAGGGATGCCGGGAGTCGAGCAAGGCCGCGAAGGCCGCCGCCGCCGCGTTCGCCCGTGACGAGTCTCCGGCCACCAACCGATCGAGTGCCAGCCCGTCGAGCGTGCCGAGGATGAGGTCGGCGACCGCGCGCGTCTCCGCTTCCGGGACGCCGAACGCGGCCAGGCCAAGGCGCAGCGGCTCGCGCCAGGGCCCCCGGAGCTGCTCGACGGCGGTTCTCCAGCGCTCGGGATCCTGGGTGGTCAGCACCGACAGGTCGAGGTAGAGCCGCGTGGCCTGCCTGCTGGAGGCGTTGTCGAGCGCGGTCCACAGGTATCGGACGAGGTCCCCGATCGTGCGCACCTCGGCGCCCGGGGGGTCGATCGAGGCGGCCAGTCGCTGCTGCGCCAGCGCGAGGGCGTCGCCGACGAGGCGTTCCTTGCTGCCGAAGTGATAGATCAGCATGCGGTCGCTGGTGCCCAGAGCGGCGGCCAGAGGACGCAGGGACAACCCGATGAGCCCGTGCTCGAGCACGTAGTCCAGCACCCTCTCGGCGAGCTCGGCACGGCGGTCCACTGCTGCACCGTAGCACCCTTCCCTCACCACTGTAGCCTCCGCTACATTCGCATGCATGTAGCGGACGCTACACAGCGAAGGGGGAACGCCGGTGCCATTACGACTCCTGCTCGCCTGTCTCGTGCCGGTGATGTGGGGAGCAGTCGCGGGCTTGACCATGCCGCGCGGCCCGCTCACCCCGGCCGCGGCGCTGCTCAGCATCGGGATCGGCCTGGCCGCGGGCGGCGCCACCGGATACCTCGCCAGGTCGCGGTGGGCGATGCTCGCGGCGCCGGTCGTGTTCGCGGCGGTCTTCGAACTGCTCAGGATCGGAGCGAGCGGGCCGAGCGTCGACGCTCCGCGAATCACCCTGTTGGGCATACTGGCCCTGATCGCCGGGCGCGGCGTGCACGGCCTGCTGGGACTGCTTCCCCTGATCGTCGGCGCCGCCTACGGAGCACGGGCGGCGCGCGGGCGGACCGCAGGACGCCTCCGGCGATATTCGGGCCGCGCGGTCACCGGCATGCTCGCGACGATCGTCGCCGCGCTGGCCATCGGCGTCACACTGCCCGCCACCACCGCGCCGATCGCGGGGTCTGGCAGCGTGGCGGAGCTGACGACCGTCTCGGGGCTCGGGTTGATGATCCGCGGCACCGACACGGCCAACCCGTCTGCTGTTCGTGCCCGGCGCCCCCGGCGCAGCCGAACGAGGCGCGGTGCGCGACCATCTGGCCGGGCTCGAACAGCACTTCGTCATGGCCACCCTCGATCGGCGCGGCGGCGGCAGCTCCTACCCGGCGATCGAACCGACGCCGAGCCCGGAGAGCGAGGCCGACGACATCCTGGCCGTCGCGGGCTACCTCGGCAAGCGCTTCGGCAAGGACCGGATCTACCTGCTGGCGCACTCCGGTGGCACCCTCCCCGCGGTGCTCGCCGTGCAACGCCGTCCCGCGCTCTTCCACGCCTACATCGGCGTCGGCCAGGCGGTGAACACCGGCGCCGCCGACCGCGTGCAGTACGCCGACACGCTGGCCTGGGCACGCGCCCACCGTGACGGTGAGCTCGCCGCCGCGCTCGAAGCGGTCGGGCCGCCGCCATACGACGGCCTTTATGGCTACGAACCGATGCTCCTCGCCGAGAGCAAGGTCTACGGGGAGGCTCAGGGCGGCCTCGATGAGAGTGTCATGGCGCCGGAGTACTCCCTGATGGACAAAATCCACCTGTTCTCGGGCTTTCTCGACGCCTTCGACCTCTACTACCCGCGGGCCGGCCACCTCGACCTGCGGACGAGGCTCACCCGCCTCGCGATCCCCGCCTACTTCATCGACGGCGCCGACGAGGTGCCCGCACGACTGCGACTGATGGAGGAGTGGTACGGCATGCTGAAGGCACCCCGCAAGGAGCACCTGGTCATTCCCGGCGCGGGACACCGCTCGCTGTTCGAGCAGCCGGACCACTTCACCCGGATCCTGCTGCCCCGGACGGCCGACTCTGGTCAGGGGCCTACTTGAGGAGCTGGCGGGCCATGACCATGCGCTGGATCTGGTTGGTGCCTTCGTAGATTTGGGTGATCTTGGCGTCGCGCATCATGCGTTCGACGGGGTAGTCGCGGGTGTAGCCGTAGCCGCCGAGGAGTTGGACGGCGTCGGTGGTGATGTCCATGGCGGCGTCGGAGGCGGCGCACTTGGCGGCGCTGGAGAAGAAGGTCAGGTCGGCGATCTTCTCGCCGTGCATGGCGGCCTCGGACTTGGCGGCGGCGGCGTAGGTGAGCTGCCGGGCGGCCTCCAGCTTCATGGCCATGTCGGCGATCATGAACTGGAGTCCCTGGAACTCGGCGATGGGCTTGCCGAACTGCTTGCGCTCCTTGACGTACCCGATGGCGTAGTCGAGGGCTCCCTGGGCGATGCCGAGGGCCTGCGCGGCGATGGTGACGCGGGTGTGGTCGAGCGTGGCCAGGGCCGTCTTGAAGCCGGTGCCCTCCTCGCCGATCATGCGGTCGGCGGGGATGCGCGCGTTGTCGAAGATGACCTGGCGGGTCGGCGAGCCCTTGATGCCGAGCTTCTTCTCCTTGGCGCCGAAGGAGACCCCCTCGTCGCCCTTCTCCACGACGAAGGCCGAGATGCCCCGCGCTCCGGCGCCCGGGTCGGTCACCGCCATGACCGTGTAGAACTCCGACACCCCCGCGTTGGTGATCCACATCTTGGTGCCGTTGAGCACGTAGTGGTCGCCGTCCCGCACGGCGCGGGTCTTCATCGCCGCGGCGTCGGAGCCGGCCTCGGGCTCGGACAGGGCGTAGGAGAACATGCCCTCCCCGCGCGCGACCGGGCCGAGGTAGCGCTGCTTGAGCTCCTCGGAGGCCGACAGCAGCAGGGGCACGGTGCCGAGCTTGTTGACGGCCGGGATCAGTGACGAGGAGGCGCAGGCGCGCGCCACCTCCTCGATGACGATCACCGCGGCGAGCGCGTCGGCTCCGGCCCCGCCATACTGCTCGGGGATGTGCACCGCGTGCAGGTCGGCGGCGACGAGGGCCTTGTAGGCGTCCCACGGGAACTCGCCCGTCTCGTCGACCGTGGCGGCGTGCGGGGCGATCTTGTCGTCGGCGAGGGCCCGGACGGTCTCGCGCAGCATCGCGTGCTCTTCGCCGGGCGCGTAGAGAGGGAAGCTCATGTTCAAATACTAGGACGTCCGACTATACGGTGCCTGACTCAGGGGTATATGAGACACACCTGCACGGCGAAATGTCCGGTTTGTACTGTTGCTCCGAGGTCGGGGGCCGGTAACATGCCCCGGCAACGTTACGGTAAAGATTGGGTCGACAGCGGTACATGGAGGGAGCACGCACGTGTCCTATCGCCTGACGGTCCTCGGGACCGGATATCTGGGTGCCACACACGCGGCGTGCATGGCCGCGCTCGGCTTCGACGTGCTCGGGTTGGACGTGGACCCGGACAAGGTCGCCCGCCTTCAGGCGGGGGAGCTCCCCATCCACGAGCCCGGCCTGCAGGAGTTGCTGCAGCAGGGGCTCGCGTCCGGACGACTGCGCTTCACCACCTCCTACGAGGAGGCCGCCGAGTTCGGTGACGTCCACTTCATCTGCGTGGGCACGCCCCAGAAGAAGGGCGAGTACGCCGCCGACGTCTCCTACCTGGACGCGGTGGTCGAGTCCCTCGCGCCGCACCTGACCCGCGACTGCCTGGTGGTCGGCAAGTCCACCGTGCCGGTGGGCACCGCCCAGCGTCTGGCCGACAAGCTCGTCCGGCTGTCGCCGGCCGGGGAGGCCGTCGAACTCACCTGGAACCCCGAGTTTCTGCGCGAGGGCTTCGCCGTCCGCGACACCATGCACCCTGACCGCATCGTGCTCGGCATCGTGTCCGAAAAGGCCGAAAAGATGATGCGGGAGGTCTACGAGTCGATGCTGTCGGAGGGCACACCTCTGATCATCACCGACTACCCGACCGCCGAGCTGGTCAAGGTCGCGGCCAACGCCTTCCTCGCCACCAAGATCTCCTTCATCAATGCGATGGCCGAGGTCTGCGAGGCCGCGCACGCCGACGTCAAGGACCTGTCGCTGGCGCTGTCGTTCGACGAGCGCATCGGGGGCCGGTTCCTCAACCCCGGTCTCGGATTCGGCGGCGGCTGCCTGCCCAAGGACATCCGGGCGTTCATGGCCCGCGCCGGCGAGCTGGGCGCCGACCAGGCGCTCACGTTCCTGCGCGAGGTGGACGCCATCAACATGCGGCGCCGCGCCCGCATGGTGGACCTGGCCCGCGAGCTGGCGGGCGGCTCCTTCCGCGGCTGCACGGTGGCCGTGCTGGGCGCGGCCTTCAAGCCGAACTCCGACGACATCCGCGACTCGCCCGCGCTGGACGTCGCCGTGAAGATCCGCGAGCAGGGCGGCCAGGTCACGGTGTACGACCCGGTGGCGCTGGAGAACGCCCGCCGCGCCCACCCGGCCCTCGGGTTCGGCGCCTCGGCGCTGGAGGCGGCCAAGGACGCGCACGTGGTGCTGCTGCTGACCGAATGGCAGGAGTTCATCGACCTCGACCCGGACACGCTCGGCGAGGTCGTGGCCGCCCGCAAGATCGTGGACGGCCGCAACGCGCTGGACGCCGAGACCTGGCGGGCCGCCGGCTGGCACTACCGCGCCCTGGGCCGCCCGTAGTTTCGGCGCGACGCACCGGGACCACGCGTTACGTCGATGACGAGAGCACCGAGGCCGCGCCGGGAACCATCCCGGCGCGGCCTCGCGCTTCTGATCCCAGAGCACTTCTGATCGCGGAGCACGTCCGATCGCGGGCGCACCGATCGCGGGCGCACCGATCGCGGGCACACCGATCGCGGGCACACCGATCGCGGGCACACCGATCGCGGGCACACCGATCGCGGGCGCGCCCGATCGCGGAGCCGGTCAGTTCGCGGGCTCTCTGGAGGCCAGGGTGGCGGCCTCGGCGCGCAGGCGTTCGCCCTTGGCGTGGGCCTGGTCCCTGAGGGACGACTGGAAGGCCAGCATCCTGGCCCGCAGGCCCTCGTCGGCGGCGGCGAGGACGCGCACGGCCAGCAGCCCGGCGTTGCGGGCGCCGCCGATCGCCACCGTGGCCACCGGCACGCCGGCGGGCATCTGGACGATCGACAGCAGGGAGTCCATGCCGTCGAGGTACTTCAGCGGCACCGGCACGCCGATCACCGGGAGCGGCGTCACCGAGGCGAGCATGCCGGGCAGGTGGGCGGCTCCGCCGGCCCCGGCGATGATGACGCGCAGGCCGCGCTCGGCCGCCCGCTCGCCGTAGGAGATCATCTCCTGCGGCATGCGGTGCGCGGAGACCACGTCCGCCTCGAACGGGACGTCGAACTCTCCGAGCGCCTCGGCGGCGAGCCGCATGACCGGCCAGTCGGAGTCGCTGCCCATCACGATGCCGACCTGGGGGTCGCGGGCCATCAGACGTACTCTCCCGTGGCCAGGTGGACGGCGGCGTGCCGGGCGCGGGCCCGTACCTCGTCCACGTCGGTGCCGAACGCGGTGACGTGCCCGATCTTGCGGCCGGGCCGCACCTCCTTGCCGTAGAAGTGGACCTTCACCCCCGGATCGTGCGCCATCACGTGCTCGTACCGGCCGAAGACGTCCGGATCGTCGCCGCCGAGCACGTTGGCCATGACCACGACGGGCGCCACCGGGGCCGGGGAGCCGAGCGGCAGGTCGAGAACCGCCCGCAGGTGCTGCTCGAACTGCGAGGTGCGGGCGCCCTCGATGGTCCAGTGGCCGCTGTTGTGCGGGCGCATGGCCAGCTCGTTCACGATGACCCCGCCGCCGGGGAGCTGGAACATCTCGACGGCGAGCAGCCCGGTCACGCCGAGCTCGTTGGCGATCTTCAGGGCGATGTGCTGGGCCTGGGCGGCGTGCTCGGGGTCCAGGCCGGGCGCCGGGGCGATGACCTCGACGCAGATGCCGTCCCGCTGGACGGTCTCGACGACCGGGTAGCTGACGCCCTGCCCGTGCGGGGAACGGGCCACCAGCACGGCCAGTTCGCGCTCGAACGGCACGAACGCCTCGGCCATCACCTCGGTGCCGCTGGCAAGGACCGCCGCGACCTCCTCGGCCGAGGAGCAGACCCACACTCCCCTGCCGTCGTAGCCGCCGCGCACGGCCTTGAGCACGACCGGCCAGCCGTGCTCCTTGCCGAAGGCGTCCAGGTCGTCGGCGGAGGAGACCCGGGCCCAGGCCGGGCAGGGGACGCCGATCGCGGTGAGGCGCTCGCGCATCACGGCCTTGTCCTGCGCGTGCACCAGCGCCTCGGCGCCGGGGCGGACGGCGAACCCGGCCGCCGCGAGGGCCTCGATGTGGCCGGTCGGCACGTGCTCGTGGTCGAAGGTGATCGCGTCGCAGCCCTCGGCGAAGGCGCGCAGCGCGGCGAGGTCGCGGTAGTCGCCGAGCCGGGTGTCGGCGATCACCCGCGCCGCGCTCTCGTCGAAGGAGTTCGCCAGGACGCGCAGTTCGACGCCGAGCGCGATGGCGGCCTGCTGGGTCATCCGGGCGAGCTGGCCCGCGCCCACCATGCCGACGACGGGCCCGATGTGAGGGGTTTCCCTCCTGGTCACAACACTGGTCACAAGCCCAAACCCTACCCATGACGTTCCGGTGGCCGTGCTGTCGCCCGGGCCCCTCGCGGCCCGGGATGGTCAGGGGACGGTCAGCGGGTGATGTCGGCGAGCCCCCGGGACATGGCGACCGTCGTCAGCTTCCCGTCCTGGGCGACCTTGGTGGCCAGCGAGACGATCTCGGTGACGTGGACGACGGCGCGGTCGCCGCCGCCGGTGAAGGCGCGCACGGCGGCGCCGCCGAACAGCGGGTGGGCGAGCTTGCGCCCGTGCGCCTTCTGCGTGTAGATGATCTTGATGGCGTGGAAGACCAGCGCGCCGCCGCCGTCCACCCCGAGCGCCCTGGTGTCCTCCGGCAGGAGCTGGACGTCGTAGCTGAGCCGGTCGGGACGCACGGTGACCGGCTTCCTGACCAGCTCGGTCAGCAGGCTCCTGATCGGGTCGCCCGAGGCGAAGCGCACGCCGCTGAGACCGACGCGGTCGGACAGGAACGCCAGGTGCTTCTGCGGCACCAGCCTGGCGCGCAGTCCGTCCTCGGGGTCGTCGGTGGGGACGACCCGGGTGATCGCGTCGGCGTCCAGGCGGGGCGCGCTCCCGACCAGCCGCACCGGGCCGTACGCCAGCCGCCAGCGGTCCTCCTCGTAGGCGAACACGAAGTAGGACGGTTGCGGCTTGCGCGCCAGCGCGGCGAACCAGGGCCGCTCCTCGGGGCTGTCGGGCAGGAAGTACTCGACGTCGCCGTAGGAGACGGGCGCGGGAACCGGGCGGCCGTTCCGGGTGGCCTCGCAGGCACGACCGCCCAGTTCGCTCGCGGCGGAGGTGGTCAGGAACAGGACTTTGTCGCAGTCGCGCTTCCCGCGCGCTTCGTCGAGCTCTTTGAGCAACCCGAACGCCGTCGCGGCCTCGTCTTCCACGACCGTGCGGGCCGTGGCGCCCTCGGAGGCGGGCTCCGGCGCAGGAGTCGCCTCGCCTCCGCTCCGCGCGCCGCATCCGGTCAGCAGGGCGACGCTGATGAGCACAGCGACCAGTCGGCGCAGCACGGCGGGAGCCACCTCTCCATGGCACACCTTTGCGATCTGCGGCGCAGCCTAGCGCACCACCTCGGTTACTCGCCGTGAAAGTACCGATATTTCAGTAAATAGCGGAAAGGACGCGCTTGGAGGACAAGACCCAGAGCGGCCGGCACACCGGTAACCTGAGGAGGCTCCCGGACACCTAGGAAGGACCGTTGTGCAGTTCATCCGTCGCCTGTATGACCAGTTCTCCTCGCTCCTCCGAGAGCTCGCCAAGTTCGGCATCGTCGGCGCGGTCGCCTTCATCGTCGACTGGGGTTCCACCAACCTGCTGAGGTACGTGGTCGAGCTCGGCCCGCTGACCTCCAAGACCTTCGCCACGGTGCTCGCCGCCACGCTGGCCTACCTGGCCAACCGCTACTGGACCTGGCGGCACCGCGAGAAGAGCGGCCTGGCCAGGGAGTACTTCCTGTTCTTCGTGCTCAACGGCATCGGCCTGCTCATCTCGCTGCTCATCATCGGCTTCGTCGAGTACTGGCTGAAGATCACCGATCCGCTGAGCTACAACATCTCCCTCATCATCGGAACCGCACTCGGCACGCTGTTCCGGTACTGGTCGTACAAGAAGTGGGTGTTCCTGCCGCCGGAGCTTCCCCCGGTCGACCCGCACACCGGGCTGCCCGAGGCCGGCCCGGCCGACGAGCAGCCCCCTCAGCGCGGCGCCCACCCGCTCGCGGGCCCGCAGCTCCCGCCGGTCACCGGCGCCGAGACCAGCGCCAACGGCAACAGCCCGGGCATCACGCCGGTCCGCTGACCACGCGGTGGCGGGCGGTCTCGCCGGCCGGCCGCAGGAACAGCGCGAACACCGCCGGGCGCATGCGCACCAGCTCCAGGCGGCCGCCGTCGGAGGCGGTGAGGGCGCGGGCCAGCGTCAGTCCGAGTCCGGTGCCACCGCCGCCGCTGACGTTGCGGTCGAACACGCGGGCGCGCAGGTGCTCGGGGATGCCCGGCCCCTGGTCGGCGACCTCGATCACGATGGACTTGTCCGAGCTGCCCGTCGTGATCGTCACCGCGCCGTCGCCGTGCTCCAGCGAGTTCTCCAGCAGCGTCGAGACGACCTGGCTCAGCCCCCCCTTGCTGACCAGGGCGCGCAGGTCGCGGTCGCCGGCCAGGCGGAGCGTCCTTCTGGCCCGGCGGAAGGCGGGCTCCCATTCGGTGAGCTGCTGGCGCAGCACCTCGTCCACCGGGATCGCCTCGGCCTGGGCGTGCCGCTGGCGCCGGGCGGCGGCGAGCAG
Organism: Sphaerisporangium sp. NPDC004334; assembly: GCF_053602655.1. NCBI lineage: Bacteria > Bacillati > Actinomycetota > Actinomycetes > Streptosporangiales > Streptosporangiaceae > Sphaerisporangium > Sphaerisporangium sp. NPDC004334. The sequence goes on along the minus strand of NZ_JBSGDZ010000003.1, from coordinate 105,193 downwards.
CTCATCGATGACCGCGGTGAGCCGCTCGGCCTGGACGATCGCCGCCTCGCCCTCCTCGCGGACGATGGCGGGCTGGTCGGCGGCGTCCACGATCTCCTCCAGGCGCATGGTCAGCCCGGTGAGCGGCGTGCGGAGCTGGTGGGAGGCGTCGGTGGCGAACTCCCGCTCGCGGCTCAGCAGGTCGGCGATGCGGGTCGCGCTGCGGTCGAGCACCTCGGCCACCCGGTCGAGTTCGGGTATGCCGTAGCGGTGCCTGCTCGGCCGGGCCTCGCCTGAGCCCAGCCGCTCCGCGATCCTCGCCAGGTCCAGGAGCGGCAGGGTGAGCCGGCGTGACTGCACGACGGCGAGCGACACGGCGACCGCCAGCGCCAGCCCGGCGAGGGCCACGATGAGCATGAGCCATCCCCGAACATTGCGCTCAACCTGGGCGCGGTCGCGCGTTATCCGGACATAGACCCCGCTCTCCGAGTGGGTCTCCTCGGTCATCTGGCGGCCGGGCGGGGGCTCGGCCCCGACGATGACGGTCGGGCTGTTGCGGATGAAGATCTGGACGTACCTGCTGGGATACTGCCGCTGCAACTCGTCGGGATCGATCGGCCGATCTTCGATGCGGGCGTATTCCACCTGGCTGAGCAGCAACGTGGCCTGCGCCCGGAGCTGCTGGACCGCCTCGTCGTTGATGAGACGGGTGACCACCAGACCGAGCGGGACCCCCAGGAGCAGGACCGCTATGGCCGCGACCACCAGGGTCGAGGACAGTAACCTCCGGCGCATCTAGCTATGGGCTATTCGCGTTCGAATCGGAAGCCGACCCCACGGACCGTGGTGATGTAGCGCGGCTTGGCGGCGTCGTCCCCCAGCTTGCGCCGCAGCCACGAGATGTGCATGTCGAGGGTCTTCGTGGAACCCCACCAGTTGGTGTCCCAGACCTCCCGCATGATCTGCTCGCGCGTGACGACCTTGCCGGCGTCACGGACGAGCACACGAAGCAGGTCGAACTCCTTGGTGGTGAGATGCAACTCCTTGTCCCCCATCCAGGCACGGCGCGAGTCGGCGTCGATGCGCACGCCCTGGACCACGGGGGTCTCGGACGTGCCGCGCCGCAGGAGCGCCCGCACCCGGGCGAGCAGTTCCGCAAGCCTGAACGGCTTGGTCACATAGTCATCGGCACCGGCGTCGAGCCCGACCACGGTGTCGACCTCGTCGACGCGGGCGGTCAGGATGAGCACGGGCGTGCCGTGCCCTTCGGCGCGGATGCGGCGGGCGACCTCCAGGCCGTCCATTTCCGGTAGGCCCAAATCGAGCACGATGAGGTCGACGCCCCCGGACAGAGCCCTTTCCAGGGCCTGCGGGCCATCGGGGCTCACCTCAACCTGATAGCCCTCTCGGCGCAGCGCGCGCGCCAGGGGCTCGGAGATCGAGGTGTCATCCTCGGCGAGAAGTACGCAGGTCATAAAGCGATCGTAGGACCTTAGGCGATCGTTTCCCGGGTACAGCGCGCGGTTTGACTCGTCGTTGACCCACCAATTGACCTGGGCAAAGACTCAGAAACTCGGACGACCCCACCCGCATTGCCTTCTACCCCGATGGCCCCAGGAGTACGCTCGCGAACCGGCACGAGAAAGCGGAGCGGCGCGTCGCGGCGACCCTCCGCGCCCGGGTCCGCGGACACGTCGAAACGCCCCCCGGTCGCCGGCGGGCCGGCGGGCGGGGGGCGCGACACGCGGTCGTGCGATCAGGAGGCGGAGCCGCCGGGAAGGTCCACATAGCGCTGGAGGTAGAGCCCCTCACCCAGGGTCTCCAGCAGCTGCAGCTCGGTCTCGAGGTAGTCGATGTGGTGTTCCTCGTCCTTCAGGATGTCCTCGAAGAGGCGCGCGGAGGTGTGGTCGCCGCGCTCGCGCATGAGCTGGATGCCCGGGCGCAGGCGCCGCACCACGTCCAGTTCGAGCTCCAGGTCGGCCGTGTGCTGCTCCAGGATGGTCTGCCCGATGTGCAGCGTGCCGAGCTTCTGGTAGTTGGGAAGGCCCTCGAGGAACAGGATGCGGTCGGTGAGCACCTCGGCGTGCCGCATCTCGTCGATCGACTCGGCTCTGGTGATGGCGGCGAGCTTGGTGTAGCCCCAGTGCTCCTGCAGCTTGGCATGCAGGAAGTACTGGTTGATGGCGGTCAGCTCGGACGTCAACTGCTCATTCAACAGAGCGATGATGTCTTTGTCCCCCTGCACGGGCAGCATCCCTTTCTATGCGTTCTATGCGGTCGCGACCAGTTCTTCCGCTCTTTTCAGCATCGCACAGATCTTCCGCACGCACGTCGCGCAGTCCCCTCCGGCGCCCGTGAGATCGCGGATCTGCCGTGCGCTCCTGGCGCCCGAGGCGATGCAGTCGTGCACCTCGTTCTCGGTCACGGCTCGGCAGATGCACACATACATGGGGGTATGCCCTTCACGTCTATGTAGGTAAGGCATACCTAAGGTAACCCACACAGGTAAGGGTTGCCTATGTGAGCTGTGCAACATCGACCGAACCTTCACCCCGCCATGCCACGCCCCGGCGCGTACCCCCGCGTCCGGCCCGCCCGCTCAGTGCCCCCGGTCGATCCACTCCTGAAGATCGGGCGCCTCGGCGCCGATGCTGGTGGAGTCGCCGTGCCCGGTGTGCACGACCGTCTCCGGCGGCAGCGTCAGCAGCCGGTCGCGGATGGAGTCGATGATCGTGCCGAAGGACGAGTACGAGCGCCCGGTCGCCCCCGGCCCGCCGGAGAACAGGGTGTCCCCGGTGAACACGGCGCCGAGCTGCGGCGTGTACAGGCACACCGCCCCTGGGGCGTGGCCGGGGGTGTGCAGGACGTGCAGCGCCGCTCCGGCGACCTCGATCACGTCGCCGTCCTTGAGCGGCTCGTACTCGCGCTCGGCGTCGTAGACCATCTCCCACAGCACGGCGTCGGCCGGGTGCAGCAAGATCGGCGCTCCGGTCGCGTCGGCCAGCGCGCCGGCCGCGTTGATGTGGTCGTTGTGCGCGTGCGTGCAGACGATGGCCTTCAGCCGCCGGTCGCCGACCGCCTGGCGGATGGCCTCGGCGTCGTGCGCGGCGTCGATCACCACGACCTCGTGGTCGTCGCCGACCAGCCACACGTTGTTGTCGACGTCCCAGCTCCCGCCGTCCAGCGTGAACGTCCCCGAGGTGACGATCTTCCCGATGGTCATCGCGGGCCCTCCTCTCGTGTCACGGCCCGCCGCGCGCGGGTCACAGGACCACCACCGAGCGCAGGACCTCGCCGCGCTGCATCTTGGCGAAGGCCTCCTCGACCTGGTCCAGTTCGATGGTCTCGGACACGAACCCGTCGAGGTTGAGCCGCCCCTGCAGGTAGAGGTCGATCAGCATGGGGAAGTCGCGGCTCGGCAGGCAGTCGCCGTACCAGGAGGACTTCAGCGCCCCGCCCCGGCCGAAGACGTCCAGCAGCGGCAGGTCGAGCGTCATGTCGGGGGTCGGCACGCCGACCAGCACGACGGTGCCCGCCAGGTCGCGCGCGTAGAAGGCCTGCTTGTAGGTCTCGGGACGGCCCACCGCCTCGATGACCACATCTGCCCCGTGCCCGCCGGTCAGCTCGCGGATCGCCTCCACAGGGTCGGCGGTCGAGGAGTTCACGACGTGCGTCGCGCCGAACCCGCCCGCCAGGTCGAGCTTGCGGTCGTCCACGTCCACCGCGATGATCCTCGCGGCGCCGGCGAGCGACGAGCCGAGGATGGCCGCGTTGCCCACGCCGCCGCAGCCGATGACGGCCACCGAGTCGCCGCGCGAGACGCCGCCGGTGTTGATCGCCGCGCCGAGGCCGGCCATCACTCCGCAGCCGAGCAGGCCCGCCACCGCCGGTCGCGCGTCGGGGTCCACCTTGGTGCACTGGCCGGCGGCGACCAGGGTCTTGGCGGCGAACGCGCCGATGCCCAGGGCCGGGCTGAGCGGCGTGCCGTCGGCCAGCGTCATCCTCTGCGCGGCGTTGTGGGTGGCGAAGCAGTACCAGGGGCGGCCCCGCAGGCAGGCGCGGCAGTTGCCGCAGACCGCGCGCCAGTTGAGGATCACGTAGTCGCCGGGGGCGACGCCGGTCACGTTCGGGCCCACGGCCTCGACCACTCCGGCGGCCTCGTGCCCGAGCAGGAAGGGGAACTCGTCGTTGATGCCGCCCTCGCGGTAGTGCAGGTCGGTGTGGCACACCCCGCACGCCTGCACGTTGACGACCGCCTCGCCCGGCCCGGGGTCGGGGACGATGACGGTCTGCAGCGTCACGGCCTCGCCCTTGCCACCCGCGATCACGCCCTGGACTTCGTACGGCATGGTGCGTCTCTCCCTCTATTGGCCTGCACAACGTATAGCGGCACGCATGTGCGTTGACAACGCCGACGGGCTCCGGGGCCGCCCGGTCAGGCCGGGCCGTCCGGGGGCCGGCGCAGCACGTAGGGCTGGATCACCCCGAGCCCCCGGGCGGGCCTGCGGCGGATGCGGTGGAGCAGCAGGCCGGGGCTGCCCTCGGCCGCCTCGGCGAGGCCCGCGTCGACCAGCACCGTGCAGGGCCGGGCGATCGCGGTGAGCCGCGCCGCGAGGTTCACCGTGGTGCCGAAGACGTCGCCCATGGCCGGCAGGACGGGGCCGTACGACAGCCCGATGCGGACGTCCCTGCCCTCCTCGCGGAGCACGTCCACCAGGTCCAGGGCGACGCGCGCCGCCGTCTCGGCCGTCGGCGCGGTGAACAGCACCTCGTCCCCGAGGGTCTTGACCAGCCGGGCGCCGTGGCCGGCGACCACGTCGGAGGTCTTCGCCTCGAAGTTCTCCACCAGCTCGGCCAGGCCCTGCTCGTCCAGCTCGCGCGACACCTGCGTGAACGACACCAGGTCGGCGAACCCGACGGCCATGCTGGGGCGGCCCGGCCCCGTCTCGGCGCCGACGTCGGCCGTCGCGAGCAGGCGGGTGCCGGCGGCGGCGAGCTGCGCCCGCCACACGTGCACGAGCAGCGCCTCGAAGTCGGGCAGCAGCCGCCGTGTGGCCTCCACCGCGCCCGCGAGCTCCTGGTCGCCGGGCGGCTCGGCCGGGTCGAACAGCGCGCCTATCATGATCTCGGACTGCCACTGCGCGAGCCGGGCCGTGGTCTGGCCGAGCGCGCGGGCCATCCGCACGACGGTCTCCTCGTCGATCGTCTCGCCGCCGAGCATCCCGGCCACGCGGCGCAGCGCCTCTACGTCGGCGTCGGTGAAGGCGGGGGTGTCGTCGGCGGGCGTGGCGAACCCGAGCGCCCGCCAGATGCGCCGGGCCAGCTCCGGGGGGACGCCGGCCAGGCTCGCCACCTCGCCGCGGGTGTGGCGGGGCGCCGAGCCCACGAACAGCCGTTCGATCTCCTCGGCGGTGGGACGGCGCACGGTGTCGGTCTCAGCCACCTTCAGGAGGTTACGCCACCTTCGGGGCATGTCTCACCGGCCGTCGATGTCCCCGTCGGAGGCGTCCTCCACCAGCCGGAACAGCTCCGACCGGACGGCCTGGATCTTGGGGATGTCCCTGAGGTTGATCTCCCCCTTGTCGGAGGCCGACTCCACCACCAGCGTGCCGCAGCCGAGCATCCGCTCGATGAAGGTCTGGTCGGAGCTCACGCTGTTGACCTTGGTCAGCGGGATGTCGTCGTCGGACTTGCTGAGGATGCCGGTGCTGATGTTGAACCGGTGGGTGGTCAGCGTGTACGAGGTCGTCTTCCACCGCAGGTAGGGGATGAACGACCAGAGGGTGAGCGCGACCACCGAGACGACGGCGACCGCGATCCACGCGTACCTGGCGTACTCGTAATCGGCAGGAATCAGGAGAAAAGCCGCGCTGGACGCGGCGACGACGAGCAGCAGCGCCATGAACGGCAGGACAAGGCGCTTCCAGTGCGGGTGGAACGAGTGGACGACCCGCTCCCCCGTCGTCAGATGATGTTCAGGGAGACCCATAGGGCAAATCGTGACACGCCCAGCGGCCCGGCACCTGCGAACGCCGCCCTCGGCGCGGCGGGTCCCATGCCGGGCTTTTACCGCCGCCGTGCGCCCATGGCGCCGAGGAGACGCGCGACCACCACCGCCGTGCAGGCCACCGCGGCCACGACCAGCCAGAGCATGAACGTCGGGTAGAGGTACCACAGCTGGATCCACGCGATGTCGCGCCCCCGGGAGAGCACGCGGAACACCGGGACCATCCCCGCGCACAGCGCGAGCGGCGCCAGATAGGGCGCCAGGCGCGACCACTGCCATCCGGTGCGCCGCGCGGCCCAGCGCCGGGACCTGGCCACACCGCGAGCGGCCAGACCGGCGGTGGCCAGGGTCAGCGACAGCAGAAGGACGTCGATGAGGAGGTAGGGAAGCGCGGAGGGCACCTCGGGCTCGGCGCCTTCGATCAGGGCGACCAGACCGTCCGTGATCGCGTGGGCGTCCCCGAAGGCCGTCCCGGTGTTGGCCATGACCGCGACGCCGTACCCGGATCCCGGCATGCGCAGTTGATCCGCCGTCGAGGTGAACAGGTCGCCGCCGTGCCCGATGAAGGGGGTGCCGCGCCCGGTCGTACCGAGCTCCCAGCCGAGGGCGTACCGGGCATGCCGCTCCGATGCCGCGCGCAGCTCCCGGGCGCTCCGCTCGGACAGCACGCCGCGGTTCTGCGCGATCAGCCATCGGGCCATGTCGGCGGCCGTGGACAGGACACCGCCCGAGCCGCCGCCGAACCCGGCCGGCTCGGGCACCGCGAGGGGACGGCCCAGGACGTACAGGTGGCCGCGCGCGCTGCCGGGCAGGGCGCGCTCGGTGTCGACGGTGCTGCTGTGGCGCATGCCGAGCGGCGTGAACACGTGCGCGCGGAGGTAGTGCGCGAACGGCTCGCCGCTGACCACCTCGACCAGCCGCGCGGCGACCTGGAAGTTGGTGTTGTGGTAGCTGAACGCCGTCCCCGGCGCGGCGGCGAGCCCGGCCGTCCTGAGCCGCGCCACGGCGCCTTGGAGCGTCGCGGGCAGCGGGAGGCTCCGCTCGTGGAAGGCGGAGTCGGCCATGCCCGAGGTGTGGTCGAGCAGCTGCCGGACGGTGATCCGCGCCGCCCGGGGGTCCGCCATGGTGAACTCGGGCAGGTGGTCGCGCACCGGCCCGTCCAGGTCCACCTCGCCCTTCTCCACCAGTCGCATGACGGCGAGCGAGGTGAACGACTTGCTGACCGAGGCGACGGCCATCGGCGTGTCCGCCGTGACGCGCTCGCCGGTCGCGGTCCGGCCGTACCCGGCGACGTGCACGACCTGGCCCCCCTTGACGACCGCGACCGCGACCCCCGGCAACCCCGTCGCCTCCCGGTACCGGGCGACGAACGCGTCGACGGCGGCGGGCGTGACGCCGGGCGGGGCGCCCGCCGTGGCGGCGCCCCCCGAGGACGGGACGGCGGCGAGCGGAGCGCCCGGAGAGGACGGGACGGGGGCGAGCGGAGCGCGCGCGGATGACGGGAGGGACGCCGGCAGCGGGAGGGACATGGGCAGCAGGGCGACGCAGAGCGCCGCGAAGGCGTTTCGGACCACCCGACGACGCTAGGGAGCCGCCCCCGCCTCCGGCATCACGGAAACCCGTGGCGTCTTTTACGGGAGACCACCATGCCCTTCGCGCCGCGAGGTGCCTAGACTGCCGCCGTGTCCGGCAACCGCATCGCGCGCACCACCGTCGGCGTGCTCGCGGGCGTGGTCCTCGGCTGGGTGGAGCTGGTGTTCCTCTGCGCGGCCTGGCCGGCCCGGCTGGTCCCCGCCGCGCGTCCGGTCGCGGACCGCGGCCTGGCATGGCTGGTGGCCTTGGAGCGCGCCCGGCTGGCGGCCTGGCTCGACCACCCCGTCCCGCCGACCGGCGGCGGCTACGGCTTCGTCGCGGCCCGCGCCGCGCTGGGCGTCCTCGGCGGGTACGGCTGCGCCGCCGGGCTGTTCCTGGGCGGGCTGCTGCTGTCCGGCGGGCTGTGGGAGCTGGCCTCCGGCGGGGCCGAGGACGTTCCGTTGCGCATGCCGGGGGTGCGGGTCACCACCAACAGCGGGGTGCTCGGACTGACCTGCGCGGGGGGCGTGCTGACCCTGGTCGCCCTCGGCGTCCTCGCCGTGGGGGCGGGCGAGCGGCGGCTGGCCGACCGCTTCCTCGGGCCCGGCGGCGCGGAGTCGATGCGCAGGCGCATCGCCGAGCTGACCCATACCCGCTCGGGCATCGTCCGGGCGGTGGACGACGAGCGCCGCCGCATCGAGCGCGACCTGCACGACGGGGTGCAGCAGCGGGTGGTGGCCCTGGCGATGCTGCTCGGCCGGGCCCGGCACACCACCGACCCGGCGCGCGCCGACGACCTGGTCGCCCAGGCGTACGGGGAGTCGCGCCGGCTGCTGGACGAACTGCGCGAGGTGGCGTGGCGCATCTACCCCGCCGCGCTGGACGAGCTCGGCCTGCGGACCGCGCTGGCGAACCTCGCCGATCGCTCCGGCATCCCGGTCACCCTGCGCTACGAGCTGTCGGAGCGGCCGGCGTCGGAAATCGAGACCGCCCTGTACTTCGTGGCCCGCGAGGCGATCACCAACGCGGTCAAGCACGCGGGGGCGCGGGACATCCTGGTCGAGCTGACCGAGGACCAGCGGGCGGTGACCGTGACGATCTCGGACGACGGCGCGGGCGGCGCCGATCCCGCCGGCGGCGGGCTGGCGGGGCTGGCCAGGCGCGTCCTGGCGCTGGACGGCGCGATGCGCGTTCACAGCCCCGAGGGCGGGCCGACCCGGGTCAGCGCGACCATGCCGAAGGGCGTGCCGTGCGGCTGATCCTCGCCGACGACTCGGTGCTGCTCCGCGAGGGCCTCGCCCGCCTGCTGGAGGACGCCGGGCACGAGGTCGTCGCCGCCGTCGGGGACGCCCCGGCGCTGCTCGACGCCGTCGAGCGGCACCGCCCGGACGTCGCGGTGGTCGACGTGCGCATGCCGCCGACGCACACCGGGGAAGGGCTGCGGGCGGCGCTGGAGATCCGGCGGCGCCGGCCCGAGGTCGGGGTGCTCGTCCTGTCCCAGTATGTGGAGCGGACCTACGCCACCCGGCTCCTCGCGGGCGACACCGCAGGGCTGGGCTATCTGCTCAAGGACCGCGTGTCGGAGGTGGCCGGCTTCCTGGACGGGCTGGAACGGGTACGGGCGGGCGGGACCGTGCTCGACCCGGAGGTGGTCCGCCGTCTGCTCGCCCACACCACCCGCGCCGACACCCTGAGCAGGCTGAGCCCGCGGGAGACGGAGGTGCTGCGGCACCTGGCGCAGGGCCACGTCAACACGGCGATCGCCGGACGCCTGCACGTGTCGCTCAGCACCGTCGAGAAGCACATCAACGCGATCATGGACAAGCTCGGGCTTCCCCGCGACCCGGAGTACAACCGCAGGGTGCTGGCCATCCTGCGCTACCTCGGCGACGACCCCGGCGGCTGACCGCCCACGCCGGCGCACCCCTCACGCGCCGGGCCGGGCGGCGAGAGGACGGTCGCGACGCGCCGCGGGAGGCGTCAGCCCTTGGCGGGGCGGACGTGGACCACGTCGCCGACGCTGAGGGCGTGGTCGGCGCCGTCCGCGCGCACGAGCAGGTGCCCCGAGGCGTCCACGCCGGTGGCCAGGCCCTCCAGCACGCTCCCGCCCGGCAGATCGACCCGTACCTGCCGGCCGATCGTGGCGCTCGCCGCGGCGTACGCGGCCCGCAGCCCGCTGGCGTCGGCGTCGCCGCCGGCCGCGATCCAGTCGCGGTAGTGCGTCTCGATCTCGCGCAGCACCGCCCTGATCAGCGGGTCACGGTCGGCGCACTCGGCGTTCTCGATGGTCAGCGAGGTGGCGGTGGGAACGGGCAGCTCCTCGGGCCGCAGCGAGACGTTGAGGCCCATGCCGACGACGACGGCGTCCTCCACCCGCTCGGCCAGGATGCCCGCGAGCTTGCGCTCGCCGACGAGCAGGTCGTTCGGCCACTTCAGCCGGACGTCCACGCCGGCGAGGCGGCGCACGGCCGAGGCGGCGGCCAGCCCCACCAGCAGCGTCACCCACCCTTGCCTGGCCGGGGACACCGCGGGCCGGAGCAGCACCGAGAAGGTCAGGCCCGCGCGCGGCGGCGCCGTCCACACCCGGCCGAGGCGCCCGCGCCCGGCCTCCTGCAGTTCGGCGATCAGCACGGCGCCCTCACCGGCCCCGCGGCTCGCCTCCTGGGCCAGGTCGGCGTTGGTGGAGCCGGTGCGGTCGACGACGGCGAGCCGCGACCACAGGCTTCCGGGGCGGACGACCGCCCTGGTCAGCGCGGCCTGCGACAGCGGCGGCCGCTCGAGATCGGTGTACGGCGAGTCAAGCACCCCTCCATCCTCCTCCCTTCCTCCGCGTCGCGCCTCCCCGCCCACGGGACGACGGGCCGACAGTGGGTAGTGCGGTCATCACCGGGAGGCGGCGGAACGGGCCGCCGGCCGCCCGTGAACCGCGCCCGGTTCGTCAGATCCGGCAAATGGGTGATGCTATGAACTAGCCGCGCGAACGGCCGGCAGCAGGGACGAGAAACGGGTGAACGTCCGGTGAGCAAGCGTCTGGACCCTCGAAACTGGGCGAGTTGGAAGCCCTTCGGCATCGGCGAGCGCAAACCCAACAACTATCTGGAGCTGTGGAAGGCGTTCCGGTCCGTCAAGGGCAACCGGCGCTACGCCTGGCGCATCCTCACCCAGGGCACCTGCGACGGGTGCGCCCTGGGCACCCGGGGCATGCGCGACTGGACGATGGACGAGATCCACCTGTGCAACATCCGGCTGCGCCTGCTCCAGCTGAACACCATGCCGCCGCTGGACACCGCCCGGCTGGCCGAGGTCTCGGGGCTGTCCTCGATGCGCAGCGCGGAGCTGCGCGACCTCGGCCGCCTGCCCCACCCGATGCTGCGCCGGCGGGGCGAGCCCGGCTTCACCCGGGTGAGCTGGGACGAGGCGCTGGACCTGGCGGCCTCGCACCTGCACGCCGGCGCGCGGCTCGGGGCGTACCTGACCAGCCGGGGCGTGCCGAACGAGAACTACTTCGCCGCCCAGAAGGCCGTGCGGGCGCTCGGCACCAACTCCATCGACAACGCGGCGCGCATCTGCCACTCGCCCTCGACGGTGGCCCTCAAGCAGACCATCGGCGCCGCCGCGACCACATGCTCCTACACCGACTGGATCGGCTCGGACCTGATCGTCTTCATCGGGTCCAACCCCTCCAACAACCAGCCGGTCGCCATGAAGTACCTGTACCACGCGAAGAAGGCCGGCACCCGCGTCGCGATGGTCAACTCCTACCGCGAGCCCGGCATGGAGCGCTACTGGGTGCCCTCCAACGCCGAGTCGGCGATGTTCGGCACCAAGATCACCGACGACTTCTTCGGAGTGAACGTCGGCGGCGACATCGGCTTCCTCAACGGCGTGCTCAAGCACCTGGTGGAGAACGACTGGCTGGACAAGGCGTTCATCGACGCGCACACCGCCGGCTTCGAGGACGCCCGGCGGGCCGTCGCCGGCCAGTCGTGGGAGTCGCTGGAGGCGCTCAGCGGCGCGACCCGCGAGCAGATGTACGAGCTGGCCAGGCTGCTCGGCGAGGCGAAGTCGGCGGTGCTGGTGTGGTCGATGGGCATCACCCAGCACTCCTACGGCGAGGAGAACGTCCGCTCCATCGTCAACCTGGCGCTGGCCAGGGGCTTCGTGGGGCGGGACCACTGCGGGCTGATGCCGATCCGCGGGCACAGCGGCGTCCAGGGCGGCGCCGAGATGGGCGCCTACGCCACCGGCCTGCCCGGCGGCCTGCCGATCACCCCGGAGAACGCCGGCCTGTTCGCCGGGAAGTGGGGCTTCGAGGTGCCCGCCACGCCGGGGCTCACCGCGACCGACATGATCGACGCGGCGCACGCGCGCGAGCTGGACGTCCTGGTCTCCTCCGGCGGCAACTTCCTGGAGGTGCTGCCCGACCCGGCCTACTGCCGCGAGGCGCTGGGCCGCCTGCCGCTGCGCGTCCACATCGACATCGTGCTGTCCAGCCAGATGCTGGCCGAATCCGAGGGCGACGTGCTGCTGCTGCCGGCGCAGACGCGGTACGAGATGGCGGGCGGGGTCACCGAGACCTCGACCGAGCGCCGTGTCATCTTCTCCCCCGAGGTCCGGGGGCCGCGGGTCGGCGAGGCGTGGCCCGAGTGGAAGATCTTCACCGAGCTGGCCGCCCGCGCCCGTCCCGAGCTCGCCGGCCTGGTCCGCTACCCGGGCGGCACGCCGCAGATCCGCCGGGAGATCGAGGACGCCGTGCCGTTCTACGCCGGCATCGCGAAGCTGGCCGCGTTCGGGGACAACGTGCAGTACGGCGGGCGGCACCTGTGCCCCGGCGGCAGGTTCCCCACCGCCGACGGCCTCGGCCGCTTCTCCGCCGTCGCCCTGCCCGAGCTGGAACGCCCAGACGGGTCGTTCATGGTGGCCACGCGGCGCGGCAAGCAGTTCAACAGCATGGTCCACGAGCGTCGCGACGGCTTCAACGGCGCCACCCGCGAGGCCGTCCTGATCAGCCCGTACGACGCCGACCGGCTCGGCCTGCCCGACGGCGCCGAGGTCGAGCTGCGCGGCGCCGCCGGGCGGTTCACCGGCCGCGTGCTGCGCGCGCCGCTGACGCCGGGCAACCTGCAGATCCACTGGCCGGAGGGCAACGTCCTGCTGGACGCCGCCCGCCGCTCCCCCGACGCCCACATCCCCGACTACAACGCCGTGGTCACGCTCACGAAGACCGCGCCATGACCACCGGCGAACTGCCGGAGCGGCGGGTGGCCGGCGCCCTCGGCCACGGAATGGCCGGCGCCCCCGAAGGCGGGGTGACAGGCGCTCTCGGGCGCGTGCGCCCCGGGCCGACCAGCAGGGTGCGGGTGCGCGAGGTCTCCGGCACGGCCGTGCGCGACCGGCGCGACGACCTGGCGACCGAGGAGCCGCTGGAGATCCGCGTCGCCGCGGGCGGCGACACCCGCACGCTGGCGATCACCATGCGGACGCCGGGGGCGGACTTCGAGCTGGCGGCCGGGTTCCTGTCCGGCGAGGGCCTCGCGGGGCCGGACGACATCGCCTCGATCGCCTACTGCACCGACGAGGACCTGCCGCCGGAGGCGCGCTACAACACCGTCACCGTGCACCTGCGCGGCCGCGCCCTGCCCGAGCACCCCTCCATGCAGCGGCACTTCCTGACCTCCAGCGCCTGCGGCGTCTGCGGCACCGCCAGCCTCGACGCCCTCCACACCCGCCACGCCGCCCTGCACGCCGTCCCCTCTGCCCTGCCCACCGATCCCTCCGGCTGCGCGCACACGCTGCCCCCCGTACCCGCGCAGGTCCTGTACGAGCTGCCCGGACGCCTGCGGCAGGCGCAGGGCATCTTCGGCAAGACCGGCGGCCTGCACGCCGCGGGCCTGTTCACGGCCGACGGGTCGCTGCTCGCCGTGCGCGAGGACGTCGGCCGGCACAACGCCGTGGACAAGCTGGTGGGCTGGGCGCTGCTGTCCGGCCGCCTGCCGCTGGCGGCCAACCTCCTGCTGGTCAGCGGCAGGACCAGCTACGAGATCATGCAGAAGGCCCTGGCCGCCGGCCTGCCCATGGTGTGCGGCGTCTCGGCCCCCTCCTCCCTGGCCGTCGACCTGGCCAGAGACTTCGGCATGACCCTCGTCGGCTTCCTCAGAGACCAACGCTTCAACATCTACGCCGCCCCCGACCGCGTCGTCACCCATCCTGAGTGACACAACAGCCACCACACCTCCCGGCGACGCCGTGGCCACGCCGTTGAGCACAGGCTGCCCGCCATACACACCAGGTCACCGAACTTTTACGTTGTGCACTCGGATGACGTGCCGCAGAGCTATCTTTCTGGCGGGAGTTACTTGCTACACTGACGTCATTACTCCCCGCCGTCCTACGGGACTGGCGGGGCTTTTTCATGGAGACAACGTGACCGAGCGCGTCGCCGTGTTCCTTGACTATCAAAATGTCCATCTAAGCGGCCACGGCCTGTTCGAGGCGTATGGAACACCTCTGTACTCCTGCGTACCCGAACCCGCCAAGATCGCCGACGTGATCGCCAAACGCCGGAGCCGCCCCAGCGAAGCCGTCGCCGTCCGGGTGTACCGCGGCAGGCCGGACCCGAACCACCAGCCCACCCCTGCGGCCGCGAACGACGCGCAAGCGGCCCGATGGCAGCGCGACCCTCGCGTCCACATGGTGCGCCGCCAACTGAACTACCGCGGATGGCCGGACCGGCCTCCTCAGGAGAAGGGCATCGACGTCGCGATCGCCGTCGATCTCATCCACCTCGCGCTACGAGGGCAGTACGACGCCCTCGTGCTCTTCTCCAGCGACACCGACCTGCTGCCGGCGGTGGAGACGATCAAGAATCTGCGGCTCGGGCACGTCGAGGTCGCCTGCTGGTCCGGACACAAGCCACTCCGTATTGCCAGAACGAACCTGCCGTACTGCCACTTCCTCAATGAGGACTGTTGGCTGGAGGTCGTGGACGACTGGAGCGGCAAGATCTGACAGCGTGCACCGAGTGATCCATCATCCAGCCCTGACCCTATGCGGAGAGATGGTCGGCCGACGGGCCCGCCGCGCAGCCACTGCGGTCTGTGCCGTAGACCACATCGCAGTGAGGGCTGAGGGCGTTGCGACGAATGCTTCGGCACGGAGCACCGTGTCGGCGAAGGTGTCAGCCGGTGTTCTGGAGGCCGGCGGCCACGCCGTTGACGCTGAGGAGCAGGAGGGTCTCCAGGCGTTCGCGCTCGGCCTCTGAGAGGGGCTCCTCGGCGCGGAGGGCGGCGAGGGCGCGCAGTTGCAGGTGGGACAGCGCGTCGACGTAGGGGTCGCGGAGCTGGACGGCGCGCGACAGCACGCGCCTGCTCTCCAGCAGCCGCGCGTGGCCGGTGACGGCGAGCACGAGCGTGCGGGTGAGGTCGTACTCGGCGAGGACCTGTTCGGCGAAGTCCGGACGGCCGCCGAGGGCCAGGTAGCGGGCGGCGATCTCGCGGTCGGTCTTGGCCAGGGACATCTCGGCGTTGTCCATGAGCGAGGCGAACAGCGGCCACTCGCGGTAGGCCTGGCGCAGCTCCTCGAGCCCCGGCCCCGGGTCGCCGGGGGTGGCCGGGTCGGGGCGGGTGGCGGCGAGCAGGCCGCTGCCCAGGCCGTACCAGCCGGGCAGGTTGACGCGGGTCTGCGCCCAGGCGAACACCCACGGGATCGCGCGCAGGTCGTCCAGCGACCGGGGGGCGCCGAGGCCGCGTCGCGCCGGACGGGAGCCCAGGCGCAGCGAACCGAGCTCCTCCAGCGGGCTGACCAGCCCGAACCACTCGGGGAACCCGGGCGCCTCGGTCAGCGAGCGGTAAGCGTGCTCGGAGGCGGAGGCGACCCGCTCGGCCAGCACGCGGTAGCGGGCGGCGGCGTCGGCCGTGCGGGACTCCACCGAGGGGGTGGAGGCGAGCAGGACGGCGTTGGTCACCTGCTCGATGTGCCGCAGCGCGATGGCGGGGTGGCCGTACCGGGCGAAGATGACCTCGCCCTGCTCGGTGACCTTGAACCGGCCGGAGACCGAGCCGGGGGCCTGGCCGAGGACGGCGCGGTTGGCCGGGCCGCCGCCGCGGCCGAGGGCGCCGCCGCGGCCGTGGAACAGCGTCAGCCGCACGTCGTTGGCCTGGGCCCAGGCGGCCAGCTCGGCCTGCGCGTCGTACAGCTTGAGCGTCGCGGCGGCCGGGCCGAGCTCCTTGGCGGAGTCGGAGTAGCCCAGCATGACCTCAAGTCGGCGCCCGTTGGCCTCCACGCGCTTGCGCACCGCGGGCAGGCGCAGCATGCCGGCGAGCACGTCGGCCGAGTTGGCGAGGTCCTCCCCGGACTCGAACAGCGGCACGACGTCGAGCACGGGCGCACGGCCGCCGAGCGCGTGCTCGGCCAGCTCGTAGACGGCGGCGATGTCGTCCGCCGACCGGGTGAACGACACGACGTACCGGGAGCAGGCCGTGACCCCGAAGCGCTCCTGGATCCAGGCGATCATGCGGATGGTGGCCAGGACCTCCTCGGTGCGCTCGGAGAGGGCGCCCTCGGCGATCTCGCGCAGCGCCGCGGCGTGCACCTGGGAGTGCTGGCGGACCTCCAGCTCGGCCAGGTGGAACCCGAAGGTCTCGACCTGCCAGATGAGGTGCTGGACCTCCCCGTACGCCTGGCGCGCCGCCCCGGCCGCCACCAGGGAGGACTGGCACAGGCGCAGGTCGGTGAGCAGGTCGTCGGGCGAGCGGTAGGCGAGGTCGAGGTCGCGGCGGCGGGTGGCGGCGATCTTGGCGGCCACGAACAGCAGCCACTGGCGGTGCGGCTCACGGGGCGAGCGCTTGGCCAGCTCGGAGACCAGCTCGGGGTGGTCGTCGGCCGCCGCGGTCAGCGCCTCTACCAGCTCCTTGCTGGGCGGGCTGTCGCCGTTCCAGACGGTGAGGCTGCGGCCGATGCGGGTGGTGGCGTTCTCCAGGGCGGTGAGCACGTGCTCGGCCTGGATGAGCACGGCCTCCCTGGTCACCCGCGCGGTGACGTTGGGGTTGCCGTCACGGTCGCCGCCGATCCAGCTGCCGTAGCGGATGTAGGCCCGGGCGAGCGGGGCCCGCCTGCCGGTGCCCTCGGCGAGCGCGGCGTCCAGCGAGCGGTAGATGCGCGGCACGGTGCGGAACAGCGTCTCGTCGAAGGCCGCCATCGCCGTGCGGACCTCGTCCAGCGGGTCGAGCTTGGTGTGCCGGAGCTGGGCGGTGCGCCACAGTAGGTCGATCTCCTCCAGCAGGTGGCGGTGGGCCTCCTGCCGTTCGTGCGCGCCGCGGTCGGGGGCGTTGTACTCGGCGAGCTGGACGCTGACACGCTGGATCGCGGTGGCCACGGCGCGGCGGCGCGCCTCGGTGGGGTGCGCGGTGAGCACGGGACGGAACTCCAGCTCGGCGATCAGCCGGGCGAGCTCGTCGTCGCCGAGGTCGTGCTTCAGCTCGCCGACCGCCGCCGCGAGCGACTCGGGCAGCGGCGCCTCGCCGGTGTCGCGCGAGCGCAGAATGCGGATGCGGTAGTGCTCCTCGGCGAGGTTGACCAGGTGGAAGTAGCAGGTGAAGGCGCGGGCGATCTGCACGCTGCGGTCGACCGGCCACTCGGCGACCATGGCGGCCACCTCGTCGACCGACAGCTCGCGCCTGCGGGCGGCGATCACCGCCTTGCGCAGCCGTTCGACGTCGGCCAGGAGGTCGGGCCCGCCGTCCTCGGCGATGACACGGCCCAGCAGCTCCCCCAGCATGCGCACGTCGGCGCGCAGTTCGTCGGGCATCTCGGAGACGGCACTGTGCCGTTCGGCAAGAGAACGTTCTGCCTGCTGTGATGCGATGGCGGCCATACCACGAAGGGTATCCAGTGTCTCCGACACGCTGGATACCAGTCTCATCCATTGGACTAGACCACTTGCCACGAGCCGGTGAACCGCACGGGACCCGCAGGTGAACCCGCACGCCGGGCCGGAATCAGGACGGCCGGGAGACGGCGGCGAGCAGGTCCGGAAGGCGGGCGTAGCCGATGGTCGCGGCGAGCCTGCGGCCCCCGACGCCCACCGCCAGCCCGTAGGGGACGACCAGCACCGACGCCCAGGTCAGCCCGAACAGCACCGGCAGCACCACCGGGGCCGACAACAGGCTCGTGCCGAGCATGGCGCCGAACGACCCGGCGAAGGCCACCCCGCCCTGACCGGGGGCGGCGCTGGTGAAGGCGTTGATCCGCTCGGGGTAGGTGTAGGGCAGCACCACGCTGATCACCGCGCCCACGCCGAGCGCGATCTGCAGCAGCCCGATCGAGGCGAGCAGCGCCGGGACGGCCCAGACCGCGTGCCCGCCGACCAGCGCCCCGGCGACGGACAGGAGCGCCAGCAGGGGGGCGGCGACCAGCGAGACGGCCAGATGCCGGCCGGCGAGGTCGGTGCGCAGGTCGCGCTGGGAGGAGTACACGATCGCGTTCATCCACAGGGCCCGCCCGTCGATGCCGAAGGCGTTGGCGCCCTGCAGCCCGATCATGAGCGCTCCGGCGCACGCGGCGGAGACGGCCAGCGTCGCGCCGGCCAGGCCGTTGGGGCCGCTGCTCAAGGAGAACATCAGCACTCCGGAGATGCCCACGGCGGCGATCCAGCCCATGCGTCCTCGCGGCTCGCGGCGCAGGTACTTCAGCTCCTTGGACACGACGGCGCCGAGCGGGCCGGCGGGGAGCAGCCCGTCGAAACGGCTGCGGCGCACCGAGCCGACCTCGGTGGAGGCGTCGGAGCGCACCATCGTCCGGCGCAGCACGACGACCCACACGTCGGCGAGGATCAGCACCACCACACCCACGGCCGCCACCTCGGCCAGCCCGGCGAAAGAGCCGTCCGCGATCGCGTGCGCGGCCATGCCCGGCGGCCCCCACCGCACCGCCTCGGCGAGGCTCCTCAGCAGTTCGCGCGGCGCGCCGCCGATGCCCCGGTTGAGCAGCAGGTTCGGCACCTGGGTGAGCAGGATGACGAACACGACGCCGATGGCCAGCAGGTCGCGTCCGCGCCGGGTGCGCAGCACCCGCGACAGCGCCGTGGTGACCACGCGCGAGGCCACCAGGCAGAACGCGAGCTCGAAGAGCGCCGCCACCAGGCCGATCAGCGCTCCGGAGACGTCGCGCGACAGGCCGACGACCGCGCCGAGGAGCGTGAACAGCGAGGCCAGCGGCCAGGGCCCGGTGACCGAGGCGGCGAACATGCCGACGGCCATCTGACCGGCGGTCAGCGGGAACAGCGACAGCCGCGCCGGGTCGAGGGTCTCGTCCACCCCGAAGACCAGCAGCGGGCCGACCACCCAGATCAGCGCGAGCAGGGTGAACAGCACCATGCCGGCGTCCGCCGCGACGTCGGCGGGCGCGAGCCGGAGCAGGCTGGTCAGCACCAGGCCGCCGCAGGCCGCCGCGGCCGCCCCGACGAGCGTGAAGACGAAGCCGATCTGGCGCATGGCGTCGCCGTGCAGGTTGCCGGCGATCAGCCGCAGCTTCAGCCGGACGAAGAGCCACGCCACGGGGCCCCCTCTCCGGAGCCGAGCCACGACAGGCCCTCCTCACCGTTGTCCCTGGCGCCGACCAGGTGGAGCAGGGCCTCGTTGAGGGTCTGGCCGCCGCGGACGTCGGCGAGCGGGCCCTGGGCGACGATGCGGCCGAGGTTCATCACCGACACCCAGTCGCACAGCCGCTCGACCAGCTCCATCACGTGGCTGGAGAACACGACGGTGGACCCGGAGGCGGTGTAGCGCCGCAGGACCTCGACCAGCGTGTTCGCGCTGATCGGGTCGACCCCTTCGAACGGCTCGTCCAGGAACAGCACCCGGGGGTTGTGCAGCAGCGCGGCGGCCAGGCCGATCTTCTTGCGCATGCCGGTGGAGTAGTCGACCACCAGCTTGTCGGCCGAGCCGGCGAGGTCCATGACCGTGAGCAGCTCCTCGGCGCGCCGGGCGACCTCGTCCTTGGCGATGCCCCTGAGCTGCCCGTTGTACATGAGCAGCTCGCGACCCGACAGCCGCTCGAACAGGCGCAGCCCCTCGGGGAGCACGCCGATGTGGGCCTTGACCGCGACCGGGTCGCGCCAGACGTCCACCCCGCCGACCTCGGCCGAGCCGGCGTCGGGCACGAGCAGGCCGGTGATCATGCTGAGCGTCGTGGTCTTGCCCGCGCCGTTCGGGCCGACCAGCCCGGCGAAGCTGCCGCGCGGCACCACCAGATCGACCCCCGCCACCGCCACCTGGTGCCCGAACCGCTTGAACAGCCCTCGTGTGCGGACCGCCTCGGCGCGTCCGGCCTGGCCCGCGACGGGCGCGTCGTCCCCGGCGGCGAAGTGGGTCATGTCGTCACTCTAACCGCGAGCGCCGCCGCGACCGGCCGAACCGATGCCGTGACCGGTCGAACGACGCCGCGACAGGGAGGACTACCCTACGGGCATGAGCGCTGACCCGGTTCCGCACGTCGATGGAGTTGACCCGCACACCACCGCGGGAAAGATCGCCGACCTGGAGCGGCGCCTGCACGAGGCCGCCAACGCCGGGTCCGCCCGGGCCGTGGAGAGGCAGCACGCCAAGGGCAAGATGACGGCGCGCGAGCGGCTGATCGCCTTCCTCGACGAAGGCTCGTTCGTGGAGTTCGACGAACTTGCCCGCCATCGGGCCACGGCCTTCGGCATGGCGGGCGAGCGCCCGTACGGCGACGGGGTGGTGACCGGGTACGGCACCGTCGCAGGCCGTCCCGTGGCGGTGTTCGCCCAGGACTTCACGGTGTTCGGCGGGTCGCTCGGCGAGGTCTTCGGCGAGAAGATCGTCAAGGTCATGGACCACGCGCTGAAGACCGGCTGCCCGATCGTCGGCATCAACGACTCCGGCGGCGCCCGCATCCAGGAGGGCGTGGTCTCGCTCGGCCTGTACGCCGAGATCTTCAAGCGCAACGTGCACGCCTCCGGGGTGATCCCGCAGATCTCGCTCATCATGGGGCCCTGCGCGGGCGGCGCGGTGTACTCCCCGGCGCTGACCGACTTCGTGCTCATGGTGCGGGAGAAGTCCCACATGTTCATCACCGGGCCGGACGTCATCAAGACGGTCACCGGCGAGGAGGTCACCTTCGAGGAGCTCGGCGGGGCGCGCACCCACAACTCCAGGTCGGGTGTCGCCCACTACGAGGCGGCCGACGAGAACGACTGCCTGGAGTTCGCCCGGGCGCTCCTGTCGTACCTGCCGTCCAACAACATGGACGAGGCCCCGGTGTTCGACTCCCCCGCCGAGCTGACGGTCACCGACGCCGACCGCGAGCTCGACACGCTGATCCCCGACTCGGCGAACCAGCCGTACGACATGCACCAGGTGATCGAGCACGTCCTGGACGAGGGTGAGTTCCTGGAGATCCACGCCGCGTTCGCGCCGAACATCGTGGTCGGGTTCGGGCGGGTCGAGGGGCAGCCGGTGGGGGTGGTGGCCAACCAGCCGATGAACTTCGCCGGCACGCTGGACATCGCCGCCTCGGAAAAGGCCGCACGCTTCGTCCGTACTTGCGATGCTTTTAATATCCCTGTGCTGACTTTTGTCGATGTACCGGGCTTCCTTCCGGGTACGGACCAGGAATGGAACGGGATCATCCGACGAGGCGCCAAGCTGCTGTACGCCTACGCCGAGGCGACCGTGCCGCTCGTGACGGTGATCACCCGCAAGGCGTACGGGGGCGCGTACGACGTCATGGGCTCCAAGCACCTCGGGGCCGACATCAACCTGGCCTGGCCGACGGCGCAGATCGCGGTCATGGGGGCCCAGGGAGCGGTGAACATCCTCTACCGGCGCGAACTGGCCACGGCCGACGACCCCGAGACCGAGCGGGCGCGTCTGATCACCCAGTACGAGGACACGCTCGCCAACCCCTACCTCGCGGCCGAGCGCGGGTACGTCGACGCGGTGATCCGGCCCTCGGACACCCGGGTGCGCATCGTCAGGGCGCTGCGCGCGCTGCGCAACAAGCGCCAGGCGCTGCCGCCGAAGAAGCACGGCAACATCCCCCTGTAGGAGGCGGCCATGGATCAGCCCTATCTGAGGATCGTTCACGGCGGCGCCACTCCGGAGGAGGTGGCCGCGCTGGTCATCGCCGTCGCCACAAGGACCGCAAAACCGGCCCAACCCGTCCGAAGCCGCGAACTATGGCGTAACCCAGCACATCAGATGAGAAGAGTCTTCCCCACCGGGCCAGGAGCGTGGCGGGCGAGCTCACGGCCTCATTAGATCTTTGGAAGTGGGTGTCAAGCGCGCTGAGAGTTGGGACTATCTAGAAATGGGGGAATATAGTCAGCCGATCATCGCCTAGGACCGAGGCCTGGAGGAGAGCATGGCAATCCCGGACCTCACACCGCATCCCGTGGCGGCGAAATACGCCGTCCTCGTGGACGTCGGCTATCTCTACGCTGCGGCGGGCGAGGTCATCCTGGGGGCCAAGGAGCGCAAGGAATACCGCGTCGCCGCGGACGAGCTCATCCAGGCCCTCAAGAAGCACGCGATGGAGCGCATCCCCGGCGAGCTGCTGCGGGTCTACTGGTACGACGCCGCCCGCGACCGGGTGCCCACCGTCGACCAGCGCGTGATCGCCCAGCTGCCCTGGGTCAAGGTGCGCCTCGGGAACCTCAACGCCCGCGGCCAGCAGAAGGGCGTCGACGCCCAGATCCGCAGCGACCTCGAAGCCCTCGCCCGCCACCACGCCGTCAGCGACACCGTGCTCATCGCCGGGGACGAGGACATGGTGCCCGCCGTCGAGGCCGCCCAGACGTTCGGCGTGCGCATCCACCTGTGGGGGGTGGAGCCGCCCTACGGCACCAACCAGGCCGAGCGCCTGGTCTGGGAGTCCGACACCGTGGAGGAGCTCACCGCCGACTTCCTGCGCCCGTACTTCAGCCGCTCCGCCCAGGTCGTGCCGGCCGCGCCGTCACCGCCCTCGCCCGCCCAGGTGTTCGCCGGGCGCACCGCCATGGCCAAGCCCGTCGTCAAACAGCCCGGTCAGGTCACCAAGCTCGGCCCCAGCCGGCCGAGGGTCGAGGAGGTCGGCGAGCACGTCGCGCAGAAGTGGATCCTCACCCGGGGCCGCGACAACATCCGCGACCTGCTCCCTGGACCGCTCCTGCCGACCGTCATCGACACCGAGCTGCTCATCGAGGCCGAAAAGGAGCTGGGCCACTCACTGCGCCCCTACCCCGAGGCCCGCGTCTGGCTCCGTGACGGCTTCTGGGCCCGCGTCTACCGAGAATTCGACCTCGGCGTCGGCATCTCCACCAAATAAGCGTGCTTCACCCCATGCCCGCCCGCTCAAGCCACGGTGGCCAACATCCCCTACCGCCGGGCCGGGCCCCCCACCGGCATCGCGGCAACGCGAAGCGATACGGCCGAAGCCAGGGGTCGGCGTGCCGGCACACCCCCATCTCACCCTCAGATGACCACTCGACCGGCGCCGCGGCGGCGGGAAGTGGCGCGGCGGGGCCGGCGCCATCGCGCGGTGGGCGGCCGGGGAAGCGCGGCGCCGGGTGGTCACAGCGGTGTCCGAATTCCGCCGGTCGCCGGGGCTGAGCAGGGCATAGCCTCGATCTGTGACTCCACACCAGACCCTCGACTTCGACTCCTGTTACCGGGCGGCGAGCGCCCGGGACATGCGGTTCGACGGGCGGTTCTACACGGCCGTCACCTCGACCGGCATCTACTGCCGCCCCATCTGCCCGGCCCGCACCCCCGCCAGGCGCAACGTCCGCTTCTACCGGCACGCCGCCGCGGCCGAGGCGGCCGGGTTCCGCCCGTGCCGCCGCTGCCGGCCCGAGCTCAGCCCCGGCGACCCCGGCTGGGACGTCGCCGCTGACCTCGTGGGCCGGGCCCTGCGGCTGATCGACGACGGGGTGGCCGACGAGTACGGCGTGGCCGGGCTGGCACAGCGGTTGCACGTGACCGAGCGCCATCTGCTGCGCCTGTTCACCGCCCGGCTCGGCGCCGGCCCCCTCGCGGTGGCGCGGACGCGGAGGCTGCTGCTGGCCAAGCAGTTGCTGACGGAGACCGCGCTCCCGATCACCGACGTCGCCTTCGCCGCCGGGTTCGGCAGCGTGCGCCAGTTCAACGCGACGATGAAGGAGGCGTACGGCTTCGCCCCGAGTGAGCTGCGCACGTCGAACGGCCCCCTCGCCGCCGCCCGCCGAGCCCCGGCGCCACGGGCGGCCGGCCACGCGGTTCCCGGGACGCGGCTCAGCGCCGGCCCGGCCGCCGATCGTGATGCTCATGGCACCCGGCTGGGTGATGCTCAGGGTTCCCGGCCCGGTGATGCTCAGGGCACCCGGCCCGGTGATGCCCAGGGCACCCGGCTCACCACCGCCGCGGAGCCTCCGGCCGCGCTCACGCTGCGGCTGAACCACCGGGCTCCCTACGACGCGGCGACGCTGCTGGGCTTCCTGGCCGCGCGCGCGATCCCCGGGGTGGAGGAGGCGGGCCCGAGTGGCTACCGGCGCGCCGTCACCGGAGGGTCGATCACGCTCACCCCGGCGGACGGGCACGTCAAGCTGTCGGTGACCCTGGACGACACCCGCCACCTGGCCAAAATTGTCTCGCGCTGCCGCCGCCTGCTGGATCTGGACGCCGACCCGGTCGCGATCGCCGACGCGCTGGGCGCGACCACGCTGCGGGCGCTGGTCGCCACGCGGCCCGGGCTCCGGGTGCCGGGCGCCTTCGATGGCTTCGAGCTGGCTGTGCGCGCCGTGGTGGGCCAGCAGGTCTCGGTGGCCGGCGCCAGGACGCTGCTCGGCCGCATCGCCGCCCGCGCCGGCACCCCCGCCAGACCGACCCCGCCCGGCGGCGGTATCGCCAGACCCATCCCGCCCACCGACCCCACCGAGCGGTCCACCCCGACCCCGCCCGCCGACGCGACCGAGCGGTCCACCCCGTCCGCCCACGTGACCGAGCGCTCCACTCCGCCCACCGACGCGACCGAGCGGTCCACCCCGCCCACCGACGCGATCAGCGGGGCCGGAGCCGACGGGCCGTCCCTGCTGTTCCCCACCGCCGAGCGGCTCGCGGAGGCTGATCTGTGCGGGCTCGGGCTCACCGGCCGCCGGGTCGCGACGCTGAAGGCGCTCGCCGAGAAGGCAGCCGCCGGCGAGCTGGACCTGGACGCGGGCGCCGACCCGGCCGAGACGGCGGCGCGCCTGCTGGAGATCCCCGGCATCGGCCCGTGGACCACCGGCTACATCGTGATGCGGGCGCTGCGCGACCCGGACGCCTGGCCCGATGGCGATCTCGGCCTGCGACGGGCCATGCGCGCGCTGGAAATCGCCGAGGACGACGTCGAACGCTGGCGCCCCTGGCGCGCCTACGCCGCCATGCACCTCTGGAGCTCGGAGTGATCCCATGCCACCGACCCCGGCACCGATCGAACAAAGCGTCATCCCGGCCAATCAGTTAACGCATTCGCGCATGCAAGGAGATCTCATGACATCGACCGTTGACGCCCAGGTTCTGACCACGCCGGCAGGGCCGCTGTCGCTGCTCGTTCATGACGGCGTGCTGGTCGCGGCCGGGTTCACCACCGACCCGACGCGGATGTTCGATCGCCTGCCCGCCGCGCTCAGGGCGCTGCCGCTCCAGGCCGTCGAGGACCTGGGCAAGCCCGCCCAAGCCGTCCGGGACTACCTGGAAGGCGACCTGTTCGCCCTGGACGCCGTGGAGGTGGACCAGCCGGGCACGCCGACCAGGCAGCGCCTGCTGGTGGCGCTGCGCGCGGTCCCGGCGGGCACGACCGTGAGCTACGCCGAACTGGCCGAGCGCGCCGGGCTGCCGAGGACGGCCGCGCGGGCCGCCGGATCGGCCTGCGCCCAGAACCTCATCGCCCCCTTCGTGCCGTGCCACCGGGTGCTGCCCTCCGTGGGCGGTTTCGGCGGCTACTACTACGGCAGCCCGGTCAAGGAGTGGCTGCTCAGGCACGAGCGCGCCATCTGACCCCGTGCGACCGCCACCGCCTATGTCCCCGTACGACGGTGCGCCTGCCGCCTGATCCCCTCGGGGAGCGCCTCGGCGGTGGTCAGGCGGGGCAGCAGGCCGGGTTCCAGGGTGAGCGCGCGGAAGGTGACGGCGACGGTGACGTCGTGGGCGGGCCGGTGGACGATCTCGATCGGGTCGCCGGCCCTGATGTCACCGGGCTCGACGACCCGCAGGTACGCGCCGGGCGACGCCGCCTCGGTGAACCGATCGATCCACCTCTCGCTCTCCAGCCACCCCTGGAAGGTCGAGCAGGGGATCCGCGGGCAGGACACCTCCAGGACCACCTGGGACCCGATGCGCCACCGCTCGCCGATCAAGGCGCCGTTGACGTCCAGGCCGGCGGTGGTGAGGTTCTCCCCGAAGACGCCGTTCGCCAGCGGCCGGCCCAGCTCAGCCTCCCAGCGGTCGAGATCCTCGCGCGCGTAGGCGTAGACGGCCTGGTCGGACCCGCCGTGGTGGGCGAGGTCGTACACCCGGTCCCCGGCGAGGCCGACGGCGCCGGTGCCCTTCGGCCCGGGGTCGGACACCCTCACCGATCCTTCGACGGGCCCTTTGTCGATGCCGGTCGTCCCGGCGCTCTTCCACGGGTTGGGTCTCGGCTTGCCGACGTTCACCGACAGCAGTCTCATACCGGCGACGGTACGTGCCGCCCGCCCCCGGGACGACCCGTTTTCGCGACGAAATCGCTCCCGCGAAAGCTCGTTTCTCCGGACGTCCCGTCCCCCGGGCGGCTCCTCCGCCAAGACGACCCCTTCTCCGGAGGGCACCGTTCTCCCGGGCGACTCGTCCTCCGCACCGCCCGCTCTCCGGGGCGGCCCATCCTCCAAGACGGCACGCTCTCCGGGGGCGGCCCGTTGTCCGGGACGCTCTCTTCCGCGGGCCGCCTCGGGAGGTCAGGCGCCGGCGGCCCAGCGCCAGAAGGCGCGCATGACCGAGGGCGGGGTCGGACCGGCCAGCTCCACCTGGGTGAGCAGGATGGTGACCGCGCCGGTGGCGGGGATGATGTGCGCCGCCGTTCCGGTGCCGCCGACCCAGCCGTAGCGGCCGGGGACGTTCCACGGGTCGATGGCCTCGACGTCGACCGAGCCGCCGAACCCCCAGCCCTGCCCCTCCAGGAACAGCCTGCCGGCTTCGCGCTGCGACGCGGTCAGGTGGTCGCTGGTCATCTGCCGCACCGCCGCGCTCGACAGCACCCGGCGTCCGCCGACGGTGCCCTCGGCGAGGAGCATCCGGCCGAACGACAGCCAGTCGCCGGCGGTCGAGACCAGCCCACCCGCGCCGGACGGGAACGCGGGCATGCTGCTCCACTGCCCGTCGGGGGCGTCGACGAGGTCCAGCCCGCCCTCCGCGCCGAGCCGGTAGAAGTGGACGAACCGGTCGCGTTCGGCGGCCGGCACCTCGAAGCCGGTGTCGGTCATGCCGAGCGGCTCGAACAGCCGCTCGGCGAGGAACTCGGGCAGCGGCCGTCCCGTGACCCGGGCGATCAGCACCCCCTGGATGTCGGAACAGGTGTTGTACAGCCAGGCGTCCCCCGGCTGGCACAACAACGGGATGCGGCCCAGCGTCGCCATCCACTCGTCCTGCTCCGGGACGATCTGCGGCTGCGGCGGGCCCTGCTTGAGCTCGGCGAACAACGGCGCGAGCGCCGGCAGCGAGAAGTCGGACGGGAAGCCGTACCCGGCGCGGAAGGTGAGCAGGTCCTCCACGGTGATCGGCCGGGCGGCCGGGACCACGTCGTCCACGGGGGCGTCCATCGTCCGGACCACGGACGGCGAGGCCAGCTCGGGCAGCCATTTCGCGACCGGTTCGTCCAGCGCGATGCGGCCGTCGTCGACCAGCGTCATGACCGCAGCCGCGACGATCGGCTTGCCGATCGAGGCGATGCGGAAGATGGAGTCTCTGCTGACCGGGGAGGCGCCGTGGACGTCGGCCGAGCCGACGGCCTCGACCTCGACGTCGTCGCCGCGCGCCACCAGGGCCACCGCGCCCGGCAGCGTTCCCTCACCGGTGCAGGTCCGCAACAGGTCGTTCAGTGTCGTCATCGGTCCACCCTCTCAAGGGCACGGCCCGAGCGTAAGCCGAACGATCCACCCCGTTCCGGACGAACCCGGCCGCATGCAAAGTCCGTGTCCAAGGCCCGCGTCCAAGGCCCGCATATGAGGGCCGTGCCCAAGACAAGACCCGGGGCCGCGTTCAAGGGGCCGCGTTCAAGGGGCCGCGTTCAGGAGTCGTCGGCGCCGTCCCTGACCGTGGTCTGGACCTCGCCCACGGGAACGTCCCGGGTGGCCGTCGCCTGGACCGGCTGGAAGGCGAAGCCGACGTCGCCTCCGCCCGTGACCGGCCAGACGCTGGTCACCGACATGACGTACACCTTGCGCGGCTGGTCGACCGAGGCGCGCAGGTAGCGCACCCCGCAGCGGAAAACGCCGCCCTTCACGTAGGGATGGCCGGTCGGACCGCAGTCGTCCTTCACCTCCGCCCGCCCGGCGGGGGCGCCCGACTTGATCTCGACGCGGGCGAGGGTGGCGGTCACCGTGGCCGACATGACGCCGGGGATCTCCGCGGTCACCGAGCGCGTGGTCTGCCCGGCGCCCGCGAGCCAGACCCAGGTGGGCAGGTTCACGTAGCTCTTGACGTCCGGGCTGAGCTTGATCTGCGGTTCGGGGACGGTCAGCGCGGCCCGGGCGAGCTGGTAGAGCTCCTCCAGGGTGATCCCGCCCGGCGGGGTGCCGCCCTCGGGCACCCACACGGCCCCTTCGAGCCCCGTCCAGCAGGAGAGCCCGTCGGGGTCGGCGGCGTTGTACGCGGGCACCCACCAGCGGCCGTTCTCGCCGACCTTGTCCTTGTACTGCTTGATGAAGGCGTTGAAGTCCTGCTCGGTGCCGTCCGGGTGGGTGTGGAACCAGAACTCCCGGACACTCTGGTCCTGCTGCCGGTTCAGCATGGTGTCGGCGTTGTCGCCCGGCTCGTACCAGCAGGGCCGTTTGACGCGGTAGCCGTCGCTCTTGGCGCCGAGCCCGTCGCCGCTCAGCACGATCTTGGAGTTGCGCAGGACGACGCCGCTCGTGCGGTCGTTCTGGTACCCCTCGCCCATGGGCCCCCCGGGGTCCGCCATGGGGGCGGTGACCATCGTGGCGGCCAGGACGGACGACAGCAGTGATCTCATCGGCGGCACTCCTTCGCACGCTGATGGGGGTAGGAGGCGTGCATGTAGGTCCGGACCCGGAACGCTCCGTCGTCGCCCTTGCGCACGGCGGCGACCTGCAGGTAGACGGCGGCGGGCAGGCGGGTCCAGGCCGGCTGGCGGGCCACGGGGCGTCCGCCGGCGGCGTCGGTCACCCGGACGCCGGACTCGTCGACGCAGGCGTCCACCTCCGCGCCGCGCCCGGTGACCGAGGCCACGCGGACGGCGTACAGCTTGGCCGACCCGGTGGCGGACTCGCGGCGGTCCACGAAGCCGCGCACCCAGGTGTAGGCGTCGCGGCTCGCCTGGTCTTCGACGCCGGCGAGGTAGCCGTCGTCCTCGCCCTGGCTGACGACGGCCTTCCACGAGGCGACGTAGCCGTCGGTGAACGCCTTGACCATGGCCTGCTGTTCGGCGTCGAGGCCGGCGGGCCACTCGATGGAGACGGTCATGCCCGGGGTGACCTCGACGGTCTGCGCCCACGGGGTGGACAGCGCGCCGGGGGCGTCCGCGGCGGAGGCGGACGGATCGGCGGGGGCGCCGCTGGAGGCGAGATCGCCGCCGGGGGTGAACGGGCGCTCGGGCCCGCGCTCGGCGCAGCCGGCGCCCAGCAGGCAACCGCCGCCCAGGATGACGGCGGCCAGGACGGCGCGGATCCGCGTGCCGGCCCGCCCCAGCACGCCGGGCCGCATCGGCATGCCGGCCCGCCCCAGCACGCCGGCCCGCATCCGCATGCCGCCGACGCTAATCACGCCCCGGACGGCCGAACCACCGTTATGCACGTATCGGCATGAGTCACTCGAATCACTCCAACGACACCGGCACGAGTCGCCCGAACCCGGACCACCGCACGGGCATGGCCGACCCGGACCCGGCGTACCGCGCCGGCATGGGTCGCCCGCGTCTCTCAGGCCCCGTGTCGTCCGAGCCACCACCGTGACCTCTGCCTCCTCACCTGGACGGGTGATCATGCGCGAATCGGATCATCTGGACCGGCGGCCGTCAGGCCGACGGCATCGAGTGCACCCGCCAGCTCGGCAACAGCTCGTCGATCAGCGCCTCGGTCTCGGGGGCCATCCCGCCCCCGTAGGGATGGGAGGACGCGCGGCGGTGCAACCCGTCCACGACGGCCCGCAGCTTGAGCGGGTCGCCGGTGGCGTGGGCGGCCCGGAGCAGGTCGCGCCAGAGCCCCTCGTCATCGGCGGCCAGCAGCAGCCCGGCCCGCACCGCGGCGACGGCGGCCTCGGGGTCTCCGTGCGCCAGCCGGACCTCGCAGAGCCGGTGTGCGGCGTCGGCCACGCTGGCCATCACCTCGTACTCCAGCTCGTCGGCCGCCAGCCAGGCGTACCGCCCGCGCGGCCTGCCGTTGAGCAGCGGGCCGCGGACCAGGCCGAGCGCCTTGTCCAGCAGCACGGCACGCGCGCCGGGGTCGTTGTGGGAGCGGCGGACCAGCTCCCGGAACAGCTGCCAGTCGGAGCGCACCTCGGGGCCGAGCCGCAACCGGCCGGTGTCGTCGGTGCGGAGGTTCGGCCGGCCCTCGCTGTCGGTGCCCAGCCAGTCGGCGACCCGGGCGATCGTCGCGTCCCGGACGACGGCCTGCACGCCGCGCGGCCACAGGATGCCGCCGAGCACGACAGGATGCACGCCGGCCGGATGGGTGGCCAGGTACACGATCATCTCGCACGCCAGCTCGCCGCGGCCCTCCTCCAGCGGCGGCAACGGCCCGATCTCGATCGGGCCGAGGATGCGTACGTTGATGGAGGGCGTGGTGGTGAACTCCCGGGGCGCCTCCTCCTCGCGCACCGGCTCGCCGTCGCTGCGCCCGGCGGTGCGGAACAGGTCGATCACCGCGTCGTAGTGGCGGCGGGGCAGCAACTGGGCCGCCACGGTGACGCCGAGCGCCGCTATCTTCGCCTTGCCGTCTTCGGTGACCTGCCAGGTCCACGTGGCGTGCGGGAAGTCCCCGGCGATGACGTACCCGGCGGCCATCCGGGTGCCCGCGCGGCCGAGCATGGCCAGGCGGCGCGCCTCCTCCGGGTCGGGCGCGATCGCCGAGAGCAGGTAGTGCGGGGGCCAGGCGGGGTCGGCGGCGCGTCCCTGGACCCGGCCGGTCAGCACGTGGCCGCCGGCGGCGGCCGTCTCCTCGGCCCTGGCCTCCAGTTCGGGCAGCGCCTCGGCCAGGCTCCCGGCGACCCGGACGCGGTCGGGGGCGATCATCGCCAGGTCGGCGCCGAAGCCCACGAGCGTGATGCGCATCTGGTCGGACCAGCGGTTGGTGGCCAGCTCGACGGCGAGCGCGGACAGCGCGTCGCGCACCCGGTGCCCGCTGACGGCGATCACACCTTGCGCGGCCTCCAGGTCGATCAGCACGCGGCCGGTCTCGGTCACGCCGAGCGAGACCAGGCCCGGGTACGGCGCGGGCACGTCCGCGAGGGCGTGGTCGTCGATGGCGCGGCCCTCGTGGGCGAGCAGCCGCCAGGTGCGTCCCCCGTCGTGCGACTCCCACGGCTCGGGCGCGTCCTGCTCCGGCGGGTGGATCCACAGGTCGAGCCCTCGAGCGGACAGGTGGACGGCGTAGATGGTCGGCGGCACGCGGCCCTGCTCGGCCAGCAGCTTGCCGAGCAGGCGCAGCCCGGTGTCCAGCATGCGACTGCCGGGGGCGTCGGAGCCGAGGCGCAGCGCGACCTCCGCGCCGGCGGCGTCGCCGCGCGGCCGGGGGATGCGGTGGCCGAAGGCGCGGTGCCAGAGCTGCTCGCGCCGGCGCCGGCCGAGCGCCACGAGCAGCCCGGCCGCGGCCAGCGACCCGCCGGCGAGGTACTCCAGCAGGTCGAGGCCCCCGCCGTGGTCGCGGGTCTCGGGCGTCTCGGCCACCGGCGAGACGGTGGCCCTCGGCGCCTTGGCCGAGACGGAGGGCGCCTTGGACGGGGGCGGCAGGTGATAGGCGCGTTCGGGCAGCCCGGCCGGCGGCAGGCCCACGCCGGTGCGTCCCCGCTTCGCCACCTCGCCGGCGCCCTCGAGGTCACCGCCCTGCCCGGCCCGGTCACCCTGCGCGCCCTGCTCGCTCCGGCCGTCCTGGCCGCTCCGCTCGCCCGCCTGGCGGCTCTGGCCGCTCTGCCCTGCCCGGTCGGCCCGCCCGGCGCGGTCGTCGCCGGCGCCCTCCCGGTCCGCGTCCGGGCCGGCGTCCGTCGCCTTGGGGCCGCTGGTGGCCGCGGGATCGCCGGTCGCCTCCGGGGCCTTCGCCTCCGGGCCGCCGGTGACCGGCGTCCGGCTCGTCGCCGTGGGATCGCCGGTCGCCGACGGCCGGCCGGTCGCCACGGGCCCCGTCGTCGCGATCGGGCCGCGCGTCCCGGTGCCGGACGGATCGGCCGTGCCCTGTTCGTGGCCGGTGGCGGAGGGCACGCGGCCGTGCTCCGCCGGTCCGGTGGTGCGCCGGGAGTGCTGGGTCACGCCGGTGCTCCGGCCGCCCCGCGCGTCGTCCCCTGCGGCGTCCTCGCCAGCGGTGGACGGCAGGAACTGGGTGCGGCCGTCCAGTTCGGCGGGCGCGCCCGCGTGCCTCTTGAGCGTGGTCTCCCGCCGCTCGTCCACCGGGACGACATGGACGTTCCTGGCGTCGTCCGGCATGTCGAGCACCCAGCCCGGCCGGATCAGGTCGGCCATCTGCAGGCGGCTGCCGTCCGGCTGCTGCTTGTGCTGGTTGAGCCGGTAGATCTCGGGGTAGCGGCGCCCGTCCCCCAGGCACTTGTCGGCGATCTCCCACAGGCTCTCGTGGTGGCGGCCGTGCGGCGGCTGGACCACGTAGACCTTCTTGACCTGGCGGACCTCCTCCAGCGCGGACCCGCTCATCACCCCGGCCGTGGAGCCGCCCTCGGGGATGGGCGCGGTCAGGGCCGCGGCCACCACGGCGGGACGGGCCGGCGGCGGCGCGGAGCCGATGCCGGCGATCGGGATCGCGACCGCGGACACGGTGAACAGCATCAGCGCGGTGGAGACCAGCCGGTTGGCCAGCGCCTGCGGCCCGCCCGACAGTGGCACGCGCGCGGGCATGCCGATGCGGCGGATCCCGGAGTAGACCTCCACGATCACGCAGATGACGAGCTGGAACCAGGTGAGCCACACCAGCAGCACCAGGATGGCGACGGCCGTGGTGGTGCTGATCTGCCGGGTCAGCAGGTCGCCGTTGAGCAGGGCGGCGGGCAGCGGGGGGCCGGTCAGGCGCAGCAGGACGTAGGGGACGCCGCCCATGAGCGCGGCCAGCGCCACGAGCGCCGCGAGGCCGGCGACCACGTCGCCGGCGGTCCGCCGCGGCCGGATGCG
Source organism: Sphaerisporangium sp. NPDC004334 (assembly GCF_053602655.1). Taxonomy (NCBI): domain Bacteria; kingdom Bacillati; phylum Actinomycetota; class Actinomycetes; order Streptosporangiales; family Streptosporangiaceae; genus Sphaerisporangium; species Sphaerisporangium sp. NPDC004334. The sequence goes on along the minus strand of NZ_JBSGDZ010000003.1, from coordinate 72,087 downwards.
CTGCACCGGCGGCGCCGCCCGGTACGGCGGGCGCGCGGGGGGTCTGCGCGACGCGGTCATGCTATCCCTCCTGGTCGCCGGGGTCGGGGCCCGCGGTGGCGGTGCCGGACATGTCGGAGCCCGCGAACCCGAACGCCGCGAGGAACATGGCGTCCCAGTGGGCGCTCACCGCGACGGTCACCGCGACCTGCCCGGCGGCGACGCCGCACCGGGTGAGCTTGACGTCGCCGCCGTCGTGCGCGTCGACGATCTCGCGGGCCCGGCCGCAGACGACCCGCTCGTCGCCGAGCAGGCGCACCTGCCCGGTGACGCGCAGGTTCTCCACGTCGATCTGGTCGGCGGCCGCCCGCGCGGCCTGCTCGGCGACGTCGGAGGCCCGCAGCCGTGCGTTGATCGCCGCGCCGCCGTCCACGAGCAGGCCGGCGAGCAGGAAGACCACCACCGAGAAGATCACCACGAACACCGACATGGACCCGCGGTCCTCCGAGGGCCGCCGGGCGGTCATTCGACCCTCCGGAACTGCTCCAAGGGCACCACCGAGTCGCCCTTCATCCGCCTGGCCGCGCCGAACCCGAGGAAGTCGAGCTTCAACTCGCAGGTGACGCTCGCGCGCACGGTGCCGCCCTCGCGCCAGTCGCTGCCGCTGAGGCTCACCGCCGGCGCGCACTGCGCGTCCAGCGCCGAGCGGGCGGCGTCGCGGGCGGCGCCCTCGGCCGCGCTCAGCGTGCGCTGGACGGACGCCGCGCGGGCGGCGTCCCTGGCGGCGCCGTTGACCTCGCCCTGCGCCTCGACGACGCGTCCAGCGCCGACCAGGAACAGCAGGAACAGCAGGAAGACCGGGGCCAGCATCACCGTCTCGACGGCCATCGACCCCTGGTCGCGCCCGCGCCGCCCGGCGGGCGCCGGGACGCCGCGCGATGCGGCGGCCGCGGTGGCGCCCTGGCCGGGCGCGGGGCGCGCGGTCACGGCTTTCCGCCGGTACCGCCACCCCCGCCGCCGAAGTTGCTCTGGATCTCGGCCTGTCTCTGGGTGACCAGCGTCTTGATCAGTGTGGCCAGGCCGAGGGCCACGCCGGCGATGATGGCGGTGATGATCACCCATTCGACGGCGGAGGCGCCGCGCGAGGGGGCGTTCCTGGCGCGGTCGAGCCGCACGTGGAGTACGGCGATCAGATACGCGAACCACGGTGGTGTGAACATCTACGACCCCAACATCTTCATCGCTGCCGGATAACTCAGGAAGATCACGAAGCCGGCGCAGAGCAGGAGCTGGGCGACCAGCATGGACTGTGAGCGCTCCCCCGCCTGGCCCTCGACCTCGGCCAGCTCGCGCCGGCGCATGGTCGCGGCCCGGGCGGTGAGCGAGGCCCGGACCTTGGCGCCGTCGTCGGCGACCAGGCCGAGCGCCGCCGACAGGTCGCGCAGCTCGTCGACGTTGATCTCGTCGCCGAGGCGGCCGAGCGCCTGCCAGGGGGTGATGCCGATGATCCGGGCGTTGGCCAGGGCCTCGCGGATGCGGGCCATCGCCCAGTTGCGCGAGTCGCCGCCCTCGCCGACCGACACCGCCATCAGCAGCGCCTCCGGCACGCCCCGGCCGCCCGCGAGGTTCATGGCGACCAGGTCGAGGAAGGCGCCCACGGCGTGCCGGAAGTCGCGGCGGCGGACGGCGGCGTCCCTGCGGATCTGCAGGTCGGGGAGGAAGAAGAAGACCAGGGCGACGATCAGCGCCGCCCACAGCGGCACCTGGAGCGGGATCCCCGCCTCCATCAGGGTGAGCCAGCCGGCCAGGATCGGGAACGCCAGCAGGCCGGACACCGCGAGCAGCACCTTGGTGGCCAGGTAGCCCTCGAACGACTTGCCCAGCAGCGCGAGGTCGGCGCGGGTGGAGCGCACCTCCCAGCCCCGCGCGGCGTACAGCTGCGCGAGCCGCACGCCGACCTCGCGGCGCAGGGCGCTGACCTCTTCGTCGGGGTTGATCAGCCGCAGCCGGGCCGCGTCGTCGACCTCGCGGGCCGAGTCGAGGGCGAGCAGCCGCGCGACCAGCCCTGGCCGGGGCGGGAACAGCGCCCGGACGAGCAGGAACACCCCCAGGCCGAACACCGCTCCCGCGAGCACGTTCTCAACCATGGACGCTCACCCCTCCGGTCACCGGTTCGCGTTCCAGCGGGGCCCCGGAGACCGGCCCGAGGAGCCGGGCGGGCTTGTCGAACCGGGCGAGCCGCCGCATCCACGCGAAGCCCGCGCCGAACAGGCCCGCGACGACGACCAGGACGGCCTGTCCGAGCAGGGAGTCGTACTCGACGACGTAGGACGGGTTGAAGATCACCAGGGCGGCGGCGAAGGCGACGGCCGTGCCCACGACGATCTGGACGCTGCGCCGCGTCGAGCGGCGCTCGGCCTCGACGCGGCGGCGCATGTCGAGCTCCTCGCGCGCCGAGACCGCCAGCGCGCCCAGCACCTCGCGCAGCCCGGGGCCGCGCAGCTTGGCGTTGAGGATGAGGGCGGCGATGACCAGGTCGGCGGAGGGGTCGTCCAGCTCGTCGGCGAACATGCGAAGCGCGTCGGGCAGCGGCATGCGGGTGTGCAGGCGGTCGACCATGGCCCGCAGGTGGGGCCGCAGCGTCGGCGCCGCGGCCCTGATCGACGAGGGGATCGCCTGCTCCAGCCCGGCCGCGCCCGCGATGGTGTCCCTGAGCGACTCGGTCCAGGCCGCCAGCCCTTCCAGGCGCGTCATGGCCGCGCGTTCCTCGGCGGCCCCGCCGGTCAGTCCGCGCCAGGCCAGCACGAGCAGGACCGCGCCCGCCGCCATGACCGGCCAGCCGGTGATGACCAGCACCAGGCCGCCGGTGACGGTCGCGACCGCCGAGCGAGTGGACAGCCGGCGCACCAGCTCGCGCCGCCGGGCCCCGCGGTCGGGCGTCGCCGGGCCCGGGCGCACCCCGTACAGGGCCAGGCCGAGCAGGAACAGGCCGCCGCCGGCCGCCGCTCCCGCGAGGACCGCCAGAGGGTCGAACAGCCCGGCCGGCAGCGGCATCACGACCACGCTCCCATGGTCGGGTCGTAGCCGTGCTCGGCCAGGTCCTCGACGCAGGCGATGGGCGCGTGCGGGACGGCGTGCCCGTCCGGCCCTGGGGCGAAGACCTCCGAGGACAGCACCCGCCCGTCCACGCCGGCCACCTCGCGGACGCTCGCGACGTACCGCCGCAGCCGGCCGCCCTGGTGGTAGTCGTTGCGCTTTTGGATGAAGACGACGAAGTCGATGGCGCCGGCGATCAGCATGTGCGTCGCCTCGATCGGCAGGCGCTCCTCGGCCTGCAGCGCGTAGGTGGCGATGCGGTTGAAGACCTCCATCGAGGAGTTGGCGTGGATGGTGGACAGCGACCCGTCGTTGCCCTGCGTCATGGCGTTCAGCATCGTGACGATCTCGTCGCCCAGCACCTCGCCGACGATCACCCGGCTCGGGTTCATGCGGAGCGAGCGCCGCACCAGCTCGGCCATCGTGATCTCGCCCTGACCCTCGGAGTTGGGCAGGCGGTGCTCGAAGGCCACGACGTTGGGGTGCAGCTCGGGGAACTGGTCGAGGCCGAGCTCCAGCGCGCGCTCGACGGTGATCAGGCGCTCGTGCGGCGGGATCTCGTTGGCCAGCGCCCGCAGCAGCGTGGTCTTCCCGGCGTTCGTCGAGCCGGCGATCATGATGTTCTTCCTGGCCGCGACGGCCGAGGACAGGAAGCGGCCGAGCTCGGGAGAGAGGGTGCCGTTGCCCACCAGGTCGCTGAGGAAGACCTTGCCCAGCCGGGCGCGGCGGATCGACACCGCGGGCCGCACCGTGACGTCCATGACGGCCGACAGCCGGGAGCCGTCGGGCAGGCGCAGGTCGAGCTGCGGGTTGGCGGTGTCGAACGCGCGGCTCGACAGGCCGCTGTAGGCGGCGAGGATCTGGATCAGCTCGATGAGCTCCTCGTCGGAGTCGGCCACCGGGTCGTGGACGAGCTCCTGGCCGTCGGCGTATCCGACGAACACCCGGTCGCAGCCGTTGACGTCGATGTTCTCGACCTCGGGGTCGTCCAGCAGGGGCTGGAGCCGGCCCACGCCGAACAGCGCGGCGTGGATGCCCGCCGCCAGGGCCTCCTCCTCCTCGGCCGTCGGCGGGGTGCGTCCGGAGCCGATCTCGTTGCGTGCGTGCTCCTCGAGCACCTGCGAGATCAGTGCCCGCGCGAACTGGCGCTCGTCCTCGCCCGACATGGGGGTCAGGCCGCTGGCCTGGTCCAGCCGCCGCTGGTGCGCCAGCCGGTCGCCGACCTCCTGCCGGAACCGCTTGACCAGCGTGTGGTCGATGCTCATCGGCCCGCCCCGCATCCGGGGCGGGGACGTGCCTGAGCCCGCGTCCTGCTCGTCGGCTCCCTCCGCCGGCGGGGCCGGGGCGTAGTCGGGAAGCTCATGCTCGGTCCCCCGTTCTCGGGCGGGGCAGGTCGGTGAGGGGGTCGGCGGCGCGGACGGGGGCGACGCGGGCGGCCAGGCGGCCGGCGAGCTCGCGGGCCGTGCGGATCAGCAGGGAGCGGTCCAGGCGGCCGCCCCACTGGCCCCGCAGCAGTTCGGCGCCCTTGGGGTCGTAGGCCAGGCCCGCCACGAAGGCGACGTCCCTGCTCGTGGCGGCGACGATGCGGCGCACCTCGTCGATGGAGGCGCGGTAGGAACGGGGATCGGAGATGACCACCACGCCGATCTGCCCGCCGATGAGCATGAGCCGCTCGCGCAGGTGGGCCACGTGGTCCAGGCTCGGCCGGGTGAACAGCAGCGTCACCTCGGCCTCGGCGATGAGGTCGGCCATCTGCGGGTGGGCGCCGAGCCGGCCGCAGTCGGCCAGGACGTCGGCGCCGGGCAGCGCCGCGAGGGCCCGGCCGAGCGGCCCCCACAGCCAGGTGAGGCCGGCGGCCTGCTCGCCGTGGGTGAGGCCGGTCAGGACGTCGAGCCCGCCGACGAGCTTCTGGGTGTGCTCGTGCACCTGCTCGGGGCGCAGGCCCCGGCGGGCGGTCGCGCCGAGGCTGAGCAGGCCGCGCGAGGGGTTCAGCACGCCGCCGTCCGCGCCGGGCAGGCGGTAGACCAGGTCGCCGCCGGAGGGGTCGCATTCGGCCAGCAGCACCGGCCTCGGCCAGACGGCGCCGAGCGCCGTCGCGGCGGTGGTGACGCCGGGCGCCCCCTTGTCGGCGGCGAGCGCGATGAGGGCCACCTCAGCCCGCTCCGGCGAGCTTGCCCAGGGCGATCTCGCCGCTGGAGGAGTACATGGCGATCGTCGGGGAGACCGTGGCGTCGACGATGACCGACACCAGGCCCGAGCCGCTGCGCTCGCTGTCGCCGACGCTCTCGACCAGCGCGCTCGGGGCCAGCACCTTGCTCTGCGCGGCGCCCCGGCCCGACCCCGGGACGTACACCACCTGGACGTGGTCGCCCGCCCGCAGGCCGAGCGGGACCTGCCCCGCCTTGAGGGCGAGGCCGACGACGACCTTGCCGGGGCCGACCTGCTCGCTCGTCCTGCTGGTCATCGGCTCGGTCAGCAGGGTGCCGGGCAGGAGCGTGACCCGGGCGAAGGTCGCGGCGACCTGGTCGCGGTAGACCCAGGGGACGTACGCGACGCCGGTGTCGGCGATCTGGACCTCTTCCATCGCGTCGGTGGCGATCGGCTGGCCGGGGCCGATCTGCCGGCTGATCTGGATGGCCGAGACGCGGTCGCCGCTGCGCATGACCAGCAGCGTGGTGGCCAGCGCTCCGCCGAGGACCAGGAGCAGCGCCAGGGCCGCGAGTGCGGGTTTGCGCTCGCGGGGCGGCACGGGGAGCTTGCGGGAGGCCGGCCCCGACAGCGCGCCAGGCGACCCCGGGCGCTCCGCGTTCGACGGCGCGCGGCCGTCGCGGTCGGATTTCTCGCTGATCCTCATGGGTGGGGGGCTCCCGGATCGGGGACCGGGCCGGCAGCCTCGACCATGCGCTGACACCGACCAGCGCCAGGGCCGATCGAGATGAACCGCATGACCACGGTGCGGGACGGCATGGTCACGGATATGGAGGACGGGGGGTCGCTGAGTTATGTTTCCGGAAATGTCATCTCATTGTGTGCAGCTTGCACCACGTGCAGGGACAGAAACCGGACCCATGCTTATCCACTATGGATCGACTGTCAACGGGATGGTCAAGAATCGCACTGACCCCGCGACACCGATGGCGCGGATATATCGGTGGATATTCTCCTTTGTATCGCCGGTAACGCGCGTCACACTTACCACTGCTCTTTCCCCGGCGGACCGTCGCCTTAACCGCCCGTTGCCCGTTCTTGACCTTCCGGGTCCGGCGAGGTCTCCTCGTCGATCCAGCGCAGATACGCCGGGAGGCCGCCCTCGACGGGCAGAAGGATGATCTCGGGGGTCTCGTAGGGGTGCGCCCGCCGGATGTGCTCGGACAGCTCGCCGGAGCACTCCCGGGTGGTCTTGATGAGCAGCAGGTACTCCTCGGCCGTCTCCACCTCGCCCTTCCACCGGAAGACGCTGGTGACCGGCCCCACTATCTGGACGCAGGCGGCCAGCCGGGCGCGCACCGCCGAAGCGGCCAGCTCGGCGGCCCTGGCGCGCTCGTCCACCGCGACCTGCACCTGGACGTACTCCGACATGAAGACTCCCTCACGATCGCCCGGACCGCCACATAGACGATGTACACCGCGTTATCCACAGCACCACGACGTTATCCCCCGGCTCACAGCCGCCCGAATCATTGCCAGATATCCGATTCAGGGCCAGAAATCCCACCACAAGGCCACCGAGTTATCCACAGGGCGAGCAGTTGTCCACAGCTCCACCCACAGCCCATGTGGGCAACCGTCCCGCGACATCGAACGACGGCCTCGCTGGCCGCTCGGCACAAATCGCCCTATCAACCGCATATCGCATCAAACATGCATGAAGCTCCCGGAATTCGCAGTTCGACCGGCCCCGCCGCGGACCGGGAGTGATGGAGAATCATCACTCGGCATCGGACGGAACATGTCGGGCGGCGAGTGGTACGTCATTGGGCCTGACGGCAACAAAGTGGACGAGCACGAAGACGGGCACCCGCAGGTCTGGTTGACGTAAACCTCCGGACCGGCCGAACTCCCGTCGCTACGTTGAAGCGCGGGAGCCCGGACCCGGAGGAGACGTCGCATGCGGATCATGCTTACCGTGGTCTCAGAGCACGGCCACCGTGAGGTCGTCGTCGACGGCGACGAGGAGACCACGGTCGCCGGGCTCGCCGCCGCGCTGGACGGCTCGCCCGCCGAGCGCCACGGCAACGTCGTGCGCCTGCCGCGCGCCCGCGCCCCGTACGGGCTCGGCGGGCAGCCGCGCCCGCGGACGGCGCCCGAGGCGCCGTCGCTGTGGGTTGACGGCAGGCGGCTCGCCCCGGACGCGCCGGTCACCGCCGCGCTGCGCGACGGCGACCTGGTCACGCTCGACCAGCGCGCCGCGGGGTCCACCCTCCTGGCCGAGCCGGGCGGCGTGGTCGAGGTCAGGGTGGTGGGCGGTCCCGCCGCCGGCTCGGTCCACCGGCTGGGCCTCGGCGTCCACGTCATCGGGTCCGACCCGTCCTGCGCCGTCCACGTCGAGGATCACCACCTGGCGCCAGAGGCCGCCGAGGTGCGGGTGACCCCGGAGGACGTGCTGGTCAGGTCCATGTACTCCTCCGGCGGCAAGGCCGCCAAGCCGTCGCGCCGAGCCCGCCGCGCCGCCCGCCGCCGCGCGCGGGGCCGGGCCCCCCACGGCAAGGGGCCGGTCGCCGTGGCCGCGGGCGCCGAGGTCATCGGCGACCTGACGCGCGGCGCCGCGCACACCGTCCCGAGGCTCGCGGGCGAGCCCGTGGGAGCGCCCCGCCCCTGGCCGGAGGGCACGCCGCTGGCCTGCGGGAACTCCGTGCTGGTGCTGCGGGCCACCGAGCCCGCCGACGCGCACCTCGACGCCCTGCCGGACGGCGGCCTGGCCTACAACCGGCCGCCGCGCCTGCGCCCGGCCGAGCGGCGCCGCCGCTTCGAGGTGCCGGCCGAGCCGAGCCGCGCGGAGGGGGCGCGCCTGCAACTGCTGGCCGCGCTCCTGCCGGCCGTCCTCGGCATCACCCTGGTCGCGGTCTTCCACGTCTGGTTCTACCTGCTGATCGCCTTCATGACTCCCGCGATCATGATCGGTCAGTGGATCAGCGACCGGCGGCACGGCCGCAAGAAGTACCGCCAGGCCATGAAGGCCTACCGCGAGCGGCTGACCGCTTTCGAGGCCGCGATCGACAAGGCCAAGGCCGTCAACGAGGTGGAGCGCCGCGCCGCCTCCCCCGACCCCGCCGAGCTGCTGCTCACCGCGACCGGGCCGCGCGGGCGCCTGTGGGAGCGCAGGAGCCACGACCCCGACGCCCTGCGCCTGCGCATCGGCCTGGCCGACCTGCCGGCCGAGATCGAGTTCGTCCCCGAACGCGGCGCTTCGCCCGACACGCCGATGCCCGAGCCGCCGCTGTCGGGGGCCGTGCCGGTCTCGCTGGCCATGCGGCGCCTCGGCGTGGCGGGCGTCACCGGGTCGCGCGAGGTCGCGCTCGGCCTCACCCGGTCCCTGGCCGGCGCGGCCGCCACCCTGCACAGCCCCCGCGACCTGGCGGTGGTCGTGCTGTCGGCCAACGCCGACGGAGCGGCCCAGTGGGGGTGGACGCGCTGGCTGCCGCACTGCGCGCCCAGGGACGCCGAGTGCGTCGCGCTGGTCGGCGCCGACCCCGAGGCGGCGGCACAGCGGGTCGCCGAGCTGTCGGCGCTGATCGCCGAGCGCCTCGGCGACGACGACGCGCACGGCCTCGGCGCGCTGACCTCGGCCAAGGGATGGGGCCGGTCCTTCACACCGGACGAGGAGCCGCTGTACGCCTCCTACGACGACCGGCCCTACGACGTGCTGCTGATCCTGGACGGCGCCCAGGTGCTGCGCACCCTGCCCGGCATGCCGCAGGTCCTGCGCCAAGGGCCGCGCGCCGGGGTGTACACGATCGCCATCGACGAGGATCGGCGGCTGCTGCCGGAAGAGTGCGCGACGGTCGTCGAGTGCGGGGGCGACGGCTTCGTCCGGCTGCGCGGCGGAGGGCTCGAGACCATCGGCGAGATCCTCGCCGACCAGGTCTCGCCTGCCTGGTGCGACCGCCTCGCCCGGTCGCTGGCGCCGCTGCGGGACGTCAGCAGGGACGACGCGGCGGCCGTTCTGCCCGGCTCCGTCCGCCTGCTCGACCTGCTGGAGCTGTCCCCGTCCGGCCGGGCCGTCGCGGCGCGGTGGCGGGCGGGGGGCCGCACCACCGAGGTGCCGATCGGCGTCGGGCCCGACGGGCCGTTCAGCGTCGACCTGCGCGCGGACGGCCCGCACGCGCTCGTCGCCGGCACCACGGGCGCGGGCAAGTCCGAGCTGCTCCAGACGCTGATCTGCTCGCTCGCGGTCGCCAACCGGCCCGACGAGATGACGTTCGTGCTGATCGACTACAAGGGCGGCGCGGCGTTCAAGGAGTGCGTGCGCCTGCCGCACACGGTCGGCATGGTCAGCGACCTCGACGAGCATCTGACCCAGCGGGCGCTGGCCTCCCTGGCCGCCGAGATCCGCCGGCGCGAGCGCCTGCTGCTGGCCGCCGGGGCCAAGGACATCGACGACTACCACGAGCTGCGCGACCACGGCGTCCGGGGCTCCGCCGCGACGCCCCTGCCCCGCCTGCTGCTGATCATCGACGAGTTCGCGGCCATGGTGTCCGAGCTGCCGGACTTCATGGACGGCCTGGTCGACATCGCCCGGCGCGGCCGGTCCCTCGGCATCCACCTGATCCTCGCCACACAGCGGCCGGGCGGCGTGGTCACCGCCGACATCCAGGCCAACACCTCCCTGCGCATCGCGCTGCGCGTCACCGAGCCGTCGGAGTCGGCCGACGTGATCGCGGGGCCCGAAGCCGCGCACATCTCCAAGGCGACCCCCGGACGGTGCTACGTGCGCTCCGGCGCCGGACCGGCACAAGCCGTGCAGACCGCGCGCATCGGCGGAAGGGCGCCGACGGCCGCACGCCGCGGCGGCGGCGGGCCGAAGGTCGTCGAGGTGGGCTGGCGCGACCTCGGCCATCCGCTGCGCACCGCGCCCGAGGCGGGCGCCCCGTCCGCCGCCGACGCCGGGCCCGCCGCCGACCTGGCCCTCCTGGTGGACGCCGTCGCCGACGCCGCCCGCATGCTGGGGGTGAAAGAGCAGCCCAGCCCCTGGCTGCCGCCGCTTCCCGACACGTTCCTGCTGCGACCGGACGGCCGTACGGCATCCGCCGGCGCGGCCGAGCAGGGCGAGGTGCCGCCGCTCGCGTTCGGCGTCACCGACATGCCCTGGGCGCAGGACCGCAGGCCGCTCGTGCTCGACCCCGCCCACGGCGGGCACCTGCTGATCGCCGGGACGGCCCGCACCGGGCGCTCCACGGCCCTGCGCACCCTGGCCGGCGCCATCGCCGCCCACGCCTCCCCGCACGACCTGCACCTGCACGCCGTCGACTGCGGGTCGGGCTCCCTGCTCCCCCTGGTCGCGCTGCCGCACTGCGGCGCGGTGGTCACCCGCGACCAGCTCGACCGGGTGGAGCGGCTGCTCACCCGGCTGCGCGAGGAGGTCGGCCGCAGGCAGCAGCTCCTCGCCGAGGCCGGGTACGCCTCCCTCGCCGAGGCCAGGGCCGCCCAGCGGCGCGGCCCTGACGGCGAGGCGGCGCCGCGGCTGCCGTGGCTGGTGCTGATGCTGGACCGCTGGGAGGGCTTCACCGCCGCGTTCGAGGGCTACGACTACGGACGGCTGCTCGAGGCGTTCATGCAGCTCCTGCGCGAGGGCCCGGCCGTCGGGCTGCGCGCCGTGGTCACCTCCGACCGCTCGGGGCTGCTCGGCCAGATCTCGACGCTGTTCGAGGACCGCCTGATCATGCGGCTGGCCGACCCCGCCGACTACGGCCTGGCCGGCCTGCCCCCGCGCGGCATCCCGTCCTTCCTGCCTCCCGGGCGGGCGATGTCCCTCGGCGAACAGGGCGTCGTCGAGAGCCAGATCGCCCTTCTGTGCGATGACCCTTCCGGGCCGGCGCAGGTGGCCGCACTGCAGGACCTGGCCCGCGCCGCCGCCGAGGCCTTCCCCGAGCCGGCCGCGCCGCTGCGGGTGGACGCGCTGCCCCTGCGCGTCACCGCCGCGCAGACGCTGGACCTGGCCCCCGGCTTCAAGCCGCCCTCGCCGCTGTGGGCGCTGCTCGGCGCCGGCGGCGACGCGCTGGCCCCGCTCGGCGTCGACCTGCTGGCGCAGGGTCCGGCCGCCGTGGTCGCCGGGCCGTCGCGGTCGGGGCGCTCGTCCGCGCTGGTCACGGCCGTGCGGTTCCTGCTCGGGCAGGACACCCCGGTCGCCCTTGTGGCCCCCCGCCGCAGCCCGCTGCGCGAGCTGTCCGGCGAGCCCGGGGTGCTCGGGGTGCTCACCAGTGACGTCCAGGACCTCGCCGCGCTGGTGGCCGGCCAGGAGCGGTACGTCGTCGTCGTGGACGACGCCGAGCTGGTCTCTCCGGACTCCCCGCTGGGACAGGCGCTGGAGGAGACGCTGCGCAGCGGCAGGGACGGCGAGCACGCCCTGCTGATCGCCGGCACCACGGGGGACCTGGCGACCGCCTACCGGGGGTTCGTGGCCGAGGCGCGCAAGGCGCGGACGGGGCTGCTGCTGTCGGTGCAGAGCCCGGCGGACGGCGACCTGTTCAACGTCCGCCTGCCGCGCGGCGCCGTCGGCGGCCCGCCCGGCCGCGGGCTGCTGGTGACCTCGGGCACGCCCGTGCCCGTCCAGGCCGCCCTCACCGCCCCCTGACGTCCTCCCGAGCGGCCGCCCTCACCGCTCCCTGACGCCCTTCCGAGCTCCGGGAGGGGGTCACTGGCAGCCGGTGTCGCCGTCGTCGGGGCGGAAGCACTCGATGGGCCCGCCGAACGTCGAGGTGATCTTGAAGGTCATTCCCGGGAACAGGGGGACCACGGCGACGGCGTCGCCTTCGACGACCACGCCGCGCTGGTCGCCCTTCTCCCAGGCGCGCACCTGGACTCCCTGGAGCATCTTGGGCCCGATGGCGCGCACGATGCCGCGCGCCCGGGCCTCGGCGGAGGACTGCCAGCCGCCCGCGGAGGCGCCGGCACCGCGGGCGACGCGCGCGCCCTCACGGGCCGCGGCGTCGGCCACCTGACGCCCGTGGAAGACCAGCGCGAACTGCACGATGAGCAGGATCACCGCGAGCACGACCGGCATGATCAGCGCCAGCTCGATGACCGAGGCGCCGCGGTCGCCCGCTCGCCCCCGCCCGCCGCCGTCCGCCGCCGCCGCGTCCTGCCGCGGTGTCCTCACGCTCTCTCGCGCCATGGCCGCCACCCGGGCGGCCGCGCGCGAGCACGCCCGGCGCACCGGGCTAACGGGTGGCGGACTCGATGTTGCCCCGGTAGGTCGTGATGATGCGGGACGCCTCGGCCAGCTCCTCCGACATCCGCTGGAAGGCCTGGCGGTAGTTCTGCCAGGCGCCGCCGAAACGCACCGCGCCCGGGCCGGTCCAGGCGGTGCCGACCTTGGCCGCCTCACGGTCGAGCGCGGCCATCGTCTGGCGCACCTGCTCGGCCTGCTGTGTGAACTGGGCTGCCATGTTCTGCATTTCCGCGGGGTCGCCGCCGAGCAAGCTCTGGCTCATGGCCGGTCTCCTTCGGGATCGGTCGCACACAGTGGGTAGCCAAACGCCCCTACTTTAGACGGCCAACCCCTCAGACGCACCGGTTATACCTAGTGATTATCGGCTCCGCGCCGTACAAACGATCGTAGGACGCGCATGTAAGCGGGGGGGTAGGGGCTCACGGCGGATCAAAGCCCGCTTACACTCCGTTGAAGGCGCGCAAGGCCTCTGGAGGAAAGGGACGACCTCGGTGCGGAAGGTCCTGATCGCCAATCGTGGCGAGATAGCAGTGCGGATTGCCAGGGCGTGCAAGGACGCGGGCCTCACCGGCGTCGCGGTCTACGCCGACCAAGACCTCGACGCGCTGCACGTGCGCATGACCGACGAGGCGTACGCGCTGGGCGGGCAGTCGCCCGCCGAGACCTACCTCGACATCGGCAAGCTGCTGCGCGTCGCCGCCGACTCCGGAGCCGACGCCGTCCACCCCGGTTACGGCTTCCTCGCGGAGAACGCCGAGTTCGCCCAGGCCGTGATCGACGCCGGCCTCACCTGGATCGGGCCGCCGCCGTCCGCGATCACCGCGCTCGGCGATAAGGTCGCGGCCCGGCACATCGCCCAGGCCGTCGGCGCCCCCCTGGTGGCCGGCACCCCCGACCCGGTGTCGGGCGTGGAGGAGGTCGTCGCCTTCGCCTCCGAACACGGCCTGCCCATCGCGATCAAGGCCGCCTTCGGCGGCGGCGGGCGCGGCCTGAAGGTCGCCCGCACGATGGAGGAGATCCCCGACCTGTACGAGTCGGCCGTGCGCGAGGCCGTCACGGCGTTCGGGCGCGGCGAGTGCTTCGTCGAGCGCTACCTCGACCGGCCCCGGCACGTCGAGACCCAGTGCATCGCCGACCGGCACGGCAACGTCGTGGTGGTCTCCACGCGCGACTGCTCGCTGCAGCGGCGCCACCAGAAGCTCGTCGAGGAGGCCCCGGCCCCGTTCCTGTCCGGCGAGCAGCTCGATCTGCTGTACTCCTCCTCCAAGGCGATCCTGAAAGAGGCCGGCTACGTCGGGGCGGGCACCTGCGAGTTCCTGGTCGGCCAGGACGGCACGATCTCCTTCCTGGAGGTCAACACCCGGCTGCAGGTCGAGCACCCGGTCAGCGAAGAGGTCACCGGCATCGACCTGGTGCGCGAGATGTTCCGCGTCGCCGACGGCGAGCCCCTCGGGTACGGCGACCCTGAGGTGCGCGGCCACTCCATCGAGTTCCGCATCAACGCCGAGGACGCCGGCCGCAACTTCCTCCCGGCGCCGGGCACGCTGACCACGCTGCGCGCCCCCGCCGGCCCCGGCGTGCGCCTGGACGCCGGCTACGAGGCCGGCATGACGGTGCCCCAGTCGTTCGACTCGCTGGTCGCCAAACTGATCGTCACCGGCCGCACCCGCGAGGAAGCCCTGGCCCGCTCGCGCCGCGCGCTGGAGGAGTTCGTCGTCGAGGGCATGCCCACCGTCCTGCCGTTCCACCGGGCCGTCGTGTCCGACCCTGCCTTCACCGGCGAGCCGTTCTCGGTGCACACCCGGTGGATCGAGACCGAGTTCACCGGCACGATCGAGCCGTACGCCGGGGAGAGCGCCGCCGAGGAGCCGGTCGAGCGCGAGCGGGTGGTCGTGGAGGTCGGCGGCAAGCGGCTGGAGGTCGTGCTGCCCGCCGCCTCGGCGATGACACGCCAGGCCGCGCCGAAGAAGCCGTCCCGCCGCGCCGGCGGCAAGGGCGCGGCGGCCGCCGCCACCACCGGCGACTCGCTGGTCAGCCCGATGCAGGGCACGATCGTGAAGGTGGCGGCCTCCGACGGCGACGTCGTGCAGGCCGGCGACACGGTCGTGGTGCTGGAGGCCATGAAGATGGAGCAGCCCCTCACCGCGCACAAGGCCGGCGTGGTCACCGGCCTGGTGGCGGCCGTCGGCCAGACGGTCACGGCGGGCGCGGCCATCTGCGAGATCAAGGACGCCTGACCCCGCGCCCCGGCGGTCTCGACACGCGTCTCCGGCGACGGCTCGTACGCGTCTCCAGCGACGTCGCATGCGCGAGAAGACGTGCCACCGCATGCGCGAGGAGACGCCATCGCATGCGCGAGGAGGTGTCTCACGTACGCGCCTGTCGCGATGTCGCATGCGCGAGGAGATCATTCGCGTACGCGTCTGTCGCGACTTCGCGTACGCGTGGAGATACGGTGGCGTACCGAGGAACTCAGACGACCCGCCATTCGTCCTGTAGGACGAAGGAGGCATAAAGCCGTGACCACTCATACGATGCGCCGCGCCACTGCCACGTTCGTGGCCGTGCTGGCCGGACTGCTGACGCTGTTCGCCTTGCCGCACGCGGCACAGGCCGCGGCCCCCCCGAATCCCGACACGATCATCGCCGCCTGGAAGACGGGCGACCCCCTCTACGTCGCCCCCGGCGTCTCGCTCAGCTCCAGCCAGCTCTCGGACATCCGCAAGACCCTCAAGGGCGCCGACAGCAAGATCTACGTCGCCGCGCTGGCCGACGGCACCGTCACCGACAGCGCCTCGGCGGGCCCGCTGATCACCGCGCTCGGCCGGGCCCTCGCCGCCGAGGGCCGTCCGCGCGCCACGGTCGCCGTCCTGGACGGCACCACGCTGTTCGCCGGGTCGAGCGCGATCCGCAAGACGGGCCTGGCGGGCCAGCTCGCCACCGCGGCCACCAGCAACAACAAGGACGTCGTCTCCGGCATGGAGGACTTCGTCCACCGGGTCGACAAGGCGGCGAGCGGCGACACCAAGGGCGCGCTCAAGGCCGGCAGCGCCGCGGGCGGCGGTGGCGGCGGCGGGGTGCTGATCGGCATCCTGGTCCTGGCCGTCGTGGGCGGCCTCGGCATCTTCTTCATCTCCCGCAGCAAGAAGCGCAAGCGCGAGGCCCGCGAGGCCGCCGAGCTCGCCCAGGTCAAGCAGACCGTCGAGGAGGACGTCACCAAGTTCGGCGAGGAGATCACCGCGCTGGACCTCGACGTCAAGGTGTCGGACAACCAGGCCAAGACCAGCGGCGACTGGCAGCAGGCCCTGGACGCCTACGAGCGGGCCAAGAACGAGCTGGCCGCGGTCAAGCGCGCGGACGACCTGCGCGGCGTGACCACCGCCCTCGAAGAGGGCCGCTACGCCCTCGCGTGCGTCAAGGCCCGGGTGAACAACGAGCCGCTCCCCGAGCGGCGCGCCCCCTGCTTCTTCAACCCGCAGCACGGCCCGTCCGCGCGCGACGTCCTGTGGGCCCCGCCCGGCGGCGCCCCGCGCGACGTCCCCGCCTGCGCCGCCGACGCGCAGCGCGTGGAGCAGGGCTTCGACCCGCACATGCGCGAGGTCATGGTCGACGGCCAGCGCCGTCCCTACTGGGACGCGGGTCCCGCGTACGCCCCCTACGCCTCCGGTTACTACGGCGGCTTCGGCGGCGACCTGATGACCGGCATGCTCATCGGCACCATGCTCGGCGGATCCTTCGGCGGCTGGGGCGGCGGCGGTTACGGGGCCGGGTACGACGCCGGCTTCGCCCAGGGCGCCGAGTCCGGCGGCGGCGACTGGGGCGGCGGCGGTGGCGGTGGCGACTTCGGAGGTGGCGGCGACTGGGGTGGCGGTGGCGACTTCGGCGGCGGCGACTTCGGCGGCGGCGGCGACTGGTAACCCCCTTCCAAGACAGAGCCCCGGCCACACACGGCCGGGGCTCTCCCCTTGCCCGCACCCTCGGCACCGGCTACCGACAACCCCCGCCCCACCGACACAGAGCCCCGGCTCGGGCGGCGGAGCTGTTTCCCCGCGCACCGCCCACCTCGCGCGGCGCTCAGCCACTGGCGCGAGGGCCGCTCATCTCGCCTGTGTGGTGCTGAGTGTGGTCGGCGCCGGGGCGGCGGGTCGTGGGACGGCGATGCCGGCGCCGTCGTACGGCGGGGCACCGGTGCACGCGAAAGCGATCTGCAAGGTGGGTGCAACCCCCCGTATATGATCACCTGCCACACTCGGCTCAGTTGTCGAGGAGGCTTGCGTTGCGTCGTTCCATCCCCCTGGCCCTGATGTCCGGGCTGTTCGTTCTCGCCGTCCCCGCCGTGCCGGCGTCGGCGGCATCCCCGGCCGCCGCCACGGCAGCGCACACAGCGCTGGCGGCGCCCTGCAAGCCCGGGTCCGGGGTGAAGCTCCGCGGCAAGGACTTCACCGATGGGGCCGCCCTTCCGGAGGACCTGCGCTGCGCGGACCTGACGAACGCCAAGCTGGACGAGGTGGACTTCACCCAGAAGGACCTGTCCGGGGCGATCCTGCGCAACGCCTCCATGAAGGAGGCCGACTTCACCCAGGCGCACCTGGAGTACGCCGACCTGACCGGCGCCGACCTGTCCAACGCCGACCTCGGCCAGCTCCACGCCAAGCACGCGACCCTCAGGAACGCCGTGCTCACCGACGCCGACGCCGGCCAGGCCGAACTGCCGCACGCCGACCTCACCGGCGCGGTCATGGCTCGGGCCGAGATGACCCAGGCCAACCTGACCGACGCCAAGCTCTCCGGCGCCGATCTCAACGAGGCCACCCTCGGCCAGTTGCAGGCCAGGAACGCCGACTTCACCAAGGCCAAGATGCACGAGGCGAAGCTGGGGCAGGCCAAGCTCCAGTTCGCGGTGTTCAAGGGGGCCAACCTCAGCGAGGCCGAGTTCACCCAGGCCGAGATGGACGGCGCCGACCTGCACGGGGCGACGGTCGAGCAGGCGTCCTTCACGCAGGCCGACGACCTCGACCTGACCGGGGCGCTCGGCGAGCCCAAGGACGTCCCCAGCGACGCGAAGGGCAGCACCGAGGACCTGCCCGAGGACGCCGGTGACAGCGGTGCGTCCGACTTCGGGCAGCCGGCGGCCTCCCGGGGCAAGGGCGGGCTGGGCCTGGTCCTGGTGATCCTCAGCGGCGTGGGGCTGAGTCTGACCCTGATCTTCTGGGGCCTGTCGCACCGGCGCAGGGTCGAGCGGGCTGCGCGGTTCGCCAACGCCCGGCGCGCCGCGGAGGAGAACGTGATCAGGCTGGGCGAGGAGATCGACGCGCTCGACTTCGACTACAAGATCAACCACATGAACACCGGCAGCGTGGACCAGGACTGGCGGCGCGCGCTGGACGCCTACGAGGCCGCCAAGCACTCCCTGACCAACGCCCGCTCCGAGCCCGAGCTGGCCGGGGTCGCGGCGGCCCTCCACCACGGCCACGAGGCCCTCACCCGCGTCCGCTCCCGCCTCACCTGACCTGGCCGATCTGGCCTTACGTAGCCCGATCTGGCCTGATCTGGCCTGAGCCGATTCGACCTGGCCGCAGCCGCCCCGGGCGACTCCTTGCCGGACCCGACGCGCCTCGCCGCCGAACCGGACCCGTTGCGCGCCCACCTGGACGGGCGAGGCGACGGCGTGAGGCGGGGCGGGGCGGATCAGATGATGGTCGCGCCGGGGAGCATCAGGCGGCGGGCGGCCTCGGTGATCGAGCCGGCGAGCGAGGGGTAGACCGCGAAGGTGTGGGCGATCTGGTCCACGGTGAGCCGGTGCTGGACGGCGAGCGACACCGCGAGGATCAGCTCCGAGGCGCGCGGGGCGACGACGACCCCGCCGAGCACGATGCCGGTGTTCGGCCGGCAGAAGAGCTTCACGAAACCGTCGTTGAAGCCCTGCATCTTGGCCCGGGCGTTGGTGGCCAGGGGCAGCTTGACGATGTTCGCCTCCACCTCGCCGGCCTGGATCTGCCGCTCGGCGATGCCGACGGCGGCGATCTCGGGGTCGGTGAAGATCGTCGAGGCGACGGTGGCCAGGCGCAGCGGCTGCACGGCCTCGCCGAGCGCGTGCCACACGGCGATGCGGCCCTGCATGGCCGCCACCGAGGCCAGCATCAGCACGCCGGTGCAGTCGCCGGCGGCGTAGACGCCGGGGGCGGAAGTGCGCGAGACCTTGTCGACCTGCACGAAGCCGTTGCGGTCCAGCGTGACGCCGGCTCCCTCAAGGCCGATGCCTGAGGTGTTCGGGACCATGCCGACGGTCATCAGGCAGTGGCTGCCCTCCGCCGTCCGGCCGTCCTCCAGGGTGACGACCACGCCGTCCTCGGTGCGCTTGACCGACGAGGCGCGGGACTTGCCCATGACGTTCATGCCGCGGCGCCGGTAGACCTCCTCCAGCACCTCGGCCGCGTCGGCGTCCTCGTTCGGCATCATCCGGTCGCGGGAGGAGACGAGCGTGACCTCCGACCCGAGCGAGCGGTAGGCGCCGGCGAACTCGGCGCCGGTGACGCCCGACCCGACGACGATGAGGTGCTCGGGCAGCTCGGGAAGGTCGTAGAGCTGTCGCCAGTTGAGCACCCGCTCCCCGTCCGGTTCGGCTCCCGGCAGGACGCGCGGGGTGGCGCCGGTGGCGACGATGACGACGTCCGCCCTGATGGTCTGGTCGCCGACCCGGACGACCTGCGGGTCGACCAGCCGTCCGGCGCCCTGGACGACCTGGACGCCCTCGGCGGCGAGGCGGGCCGCGATGTCGGCCGACTGGTGGGCGGCCAGCTCCTTGACACGCTTGTTGACCAGCGGCATGTCGGCCCGCACGCCGCCGACGTCGCCGTCGGGGCCGCCGGTGAAGTTCACGCCGAGGGAGGAGGCGTCCAGCAGGGCCTGCTTGCGAACGGATGTGGCGATCATGGTCTTGGACGGCACGCAGTCGGTGAGCACGCAGGCGCCGCCGGGGCCGTCGCGTTCGACCACGGTGACCTCGGCTCCGAGCTGGGCGCCGACCAGCGCCGCCTCGTAACCGCCGGGCCCGCCACCAATGATCACAATCCTCGTCACGTACCCCATTGTCCCGCATGACGAGCAGTGCGAGGCATGCAATACCCGGCCTAAACCCTCGAAGACCAGTAAAAAAGGTTGATTAGCCCCGGAAACCCCTATGAATCCGCGGTCCTGGTGTCGATCACCGGAAGAACGGCGCTGGTCGGCCACGATCTCGCGCGTGTTGAAACCGCGAGGCCGGTTCCGCGCGCCGATCTTGGATTAGTCTTGTGTGCCGTGCCGGTTTACGCCGCCTATGGCAGCAACATGGACCCGAAGCAGATGGCTCAGCGGGCTCCTCATTCGCCCATGCGCGGGACGGGCTGGCTGCAAGGCTGGCGCCTGACCTTCGGTGGAGAGGACGTCGGCTGGGAGGGCGCGCTCGCCACGATCGCCGAGGACCCCGACGAGCACGTCTTCGTCGTCCTCTACGACGTGCCCGAGTGGGACGAGACCTCCCTGGACCAGTGGGAGGGCGCCGTGCTCGGCCTCTACCACAAGGTCCGCCTGCGCGTCGCCACCCTGGACGGCGAGGTCGTCGCCTGGTTCTACGTGCTCAACGACTACGAGGGCGGCCTGCCCTCGGCCCGCTACCTCGGCATCCTGGCGGACGCCGCCGAGAAGGCGGGCGCCCCGGACGACTACGTCGCCGACCTCCGCACCCGCCCCTGCACCTCCATCGGCGGCTGACCCGTCGCTCAGCCTGACCTGGCGAGGAGGGCCGCGAGGGTTGTCGCGGCCTCCAGGGCGTCCTCATAGCGGACGTACAGGGGGGCGAAGCCGAGGCGCAGGATGTCGGGGGTGCGGTAGTCGCCGATGACGTCCCGGGCGGTCAGCTCGGCGACCAGCGTCTCGGCGTCCGGGTGGCGCAGGGACACCTGGTGGCCGCGCCGGTCGTCGCGCGGGGTCACCACCTCGACGGCGCCACCGAGCAGCTCGTCCGCGCAGTCCATGAAGAACTCGGTCAGCGCGAGCCCCTTGGCGCGCACGTCCGCCAGGTCGACCTCCCGCCAGACGTCCAGCGCGGCGTCCAGGGCCAGCAGCGAGAGGATGTCGGGAGTGCCGGCGCGGGCGCGGGCGATGCCGGGCGCGGGCTCGTACCGGGCGTCCATCGCGAAGGGGTCGCGGTGCCCGCCCCAGCCGGAAAGCGGCTGGCGGAACTGCGCCTGCAGGCGGTTCGGCACGTAGATGAAGGCGGGCGACCCGGGGCCGCCGTTGAGGAACTTGTAGGTGCAGCCGACGGCGAGGTCCACCCGCAGCGCGTCCAGCGCGATGGGCAGCACGCCGACGCTGTGGCACAGGTCCCACACGATCCTCGCCCCGGCCGCGTGGACCTTCGCCGTGGCGGCCGCCATGTCGTACAGCCGCCCGGTCCGGTAGTCCACGTGGTTGAGCAGGACCACCGCGGTCTGGTCGCCGAGCGCCTCGTCGAGGGCGTCGGGCAGGACGGGACGCAGCACCGTGCCGGTCAGCTCGGCCACCGACTCGGCGATGTACCCGTCGGTCGGGAAGGTCGCGGCGTCCACGACGATCTCGCGCCGTCCCGGGGCCATCCGCACGGCGGCGACCAGCGCCTTGAAGAGGTTCACGCTGGTCGAGTCGGCCACGACCACCTGGCCCGGCGCGGCGCCGACCAGCGGGGCGATCTTCTCCCCCACCCGTTCCGGCGCCGTCCACCAGCCCTCGGGCCACGACCTGATCAGCCTGCGGCCCCACTGCTCGCGGACGACCTGCTCGACCCGCTCGGCCACTCGGCGCAGCGGCGCTCCAAGCGAGTTCCCGTCCAGGTAGACGACCTCGGGGTCCAGGTCGAACTCGTCCCGGACCCGCCGCAAGGGGTCCTCGGCGTCCAGCTTCGCCGCCCGCTCGACCAGCTCACCCATGCCCGCGCCCTCCGACCGCCTGCCTCGCCACCGAAATCCCATTTCCTGACGAACGTTACGCAATACGCGTTTCGCCCGGTACCACGGGGCCCTGACCTCCCGCCCCGGCCGTCAGCTCCAGGCGATCCAGAGGAACCACGCGAACGGCAAGGCGATCACCAGCAACCCGATGGTGAGGACGAGGGGGCGACCCGAGCGACCGCCGGTCTCCCCCGCCACGGCCTTCAGATCGACCACGACGGTGCCCGCCACGACGTCATGCAGGCACCTCTTACTCGGACCGAAGATCCACAGGCCGTCCACCAGCGAGAAGAGCAGCCCAACGTAGGGCGCCAAGGTCCCCGCCGCGGAGAGGGCAGAGCGCACTCCGGCTTGGGACAGCGTCAGAGGGTTGCCGTCAGCACGGACGACCCGCAGCCGGCACAGCCGCTTTCCGATGGTCTGTCCCCAGTAGGCGTGACAGATCCAGAAGTACAGGAAATAGATGATGGCCACCGCGACGTCGAGGTACCACAACGGGTTTCCGGCGTAGGGGTTGGCGAACCAGAAGTCGAGCCAACCGGACCCGGCGGCCTGCTCGCCGCCGTCCGGCGCGGAACCGCTCAACGCCACGGCGCGGACGGCGACCCCGGACACGGTCAGGATCAGCCCATCGATGAGGCTCGCGCCGAACCGGTGACGCCGCGCGGCGATCACCGCTCTCGGCGGAGCGAGGGGGAGTGAAGTCACCGGGGAAGTGTGGCAGCGCTCTTCACCTCCCGCCACAGGTGGGGGATGCGCCGGCGGCGGGGCGAGAACCGCCGCCCGGGGTTCGGGTGAAAGAGGGTGACCACACCGAGGAACGGAGCACAGGCTTGACAGCCGAAGCGATTCTGGAGGATGCGGAGCTGATCCAGCGGTCCAGACGCGATCCAGCGGCCTTCGGGGCCCTGTTCGACCGGCACGCGCCCGCTTTGCACCGTTATGTAACCCGGCGGCTGGGCGATTCACTGGCCGACGACGTCGTGGCGGACACCTTCCTGGCCGCCTTCAGGCGCCGCGACCGTTACGACGCCCGCCATCCCAATGCCCGCCCCTGGCTGTACGGGATCGCGGCCAACCTGATCGGCGAGCACCGCCGCACGGAGGTGCGGTTCTATCTCGCCTTGGCCAGGACCGGCGTCGATGAGGTGGCGGAGAGCTAC
Source organism: Sphaerisporangium sp. NPDC004334 (assembly GCF_053602655.1). Taxonomy (NCBI): domain Bacteria; kingdom Bacillati; phylum Actinomycetota; class Actinomycetes; order Streptosporangiales; family Streptosporangiaceae; genus Sphaerisporangium; species Sphaerisporangium sp. NPDC004334. The sequence goes on along the minus strand of NZ_JBSGDZ010000003.1, from coordinate 49,495 downwards.
GCCGACCGGGTCGAGGCCCGCGTCTCCGCATCGGCGGCGCAGCGCGATCTCGCGGGGGCGCTCGCGCTGCTGTCGCCGCAGGACCGGGAGGTCCTGCTCTTGATCGCCTGGGCCGATCTGAGCTACGAGGAGGTGGCCCTCTCTCTCGGCATACCCATCGGAACCGTGCGCTCGCGGCTGCATCGCGCCAGGAAGAAGACCCGCGCGGCGTTGGGCGGCCTCAGCTTCGGCCCCGTCACGGTGCCACCAGGGCGCATCTGGACCATGGGCGACAACCGAGGCATGTCCGTCGGCTCCCGGTTCTTCCAACGATCACTGGGCGACGGCACCATCCCGGTGGAGAACGTCGTTGGGATCATCGGTTCTCAGTGACGGGCTCGCCGGGCCTGCGTTCCCTGCGCGTGCCGCTCACACGGGCGGCCGACGCGCCCTGCGGGGTCTGTTGGATGGTCAGCGAAGGAGGCGGTGGGCGGTGGTGGCCAGTAGAAGGGCGGTGTGGACGGTGGGGTCGGTGATCGGGTGTCCCAGGAGGGTTTCTATGCGGTGGAGGCGTTGGTAGAAGGATTGGCGGCCCAGGTGGAGGGCGGCGGCGGTGCGGGTGGGGCTGCAGCCGTGGAGAAGGAAGGTTTCCAGGGTTGTCACCAGGTCGGTGCGGTGGGTGCGGTCCCAGTCGACCAGGGGTCTGATGGCGCGGCGGACCAGGTCCGCCGCGTGGGAGGGGTCGAAGTGGCGGGTGAGTTCCAGGTCCAGGGCCAGGGCGCGGGTAGTGACGACGGGAGTGACGCGGCGCAGGCCCAGGGCGGCCCGGGCGTCGCGGAGTGAGGGGCCGAGGTCGGTCAGGTCCGCGGCGGGGTGCCCCACGGCGACGTGGAGCTGGGTGGCGCTGAGCCGGCGCAAGGCCTCCTCCAAAGCCTGGGCGGCGGCGCCCACCGTGTCCGTCAGGGAAGGGGGGACGGCCAAGGCGCCGAGTACCAGGCGTGACACCCGGCCGCGGATCGCGGAGGTGTGCAGGATGTGCGCGGCCCGGTCGACGACGGCCAGCGCCGCCGCGGTCTCCACCGCTTCGGCGGCCACCCCGACCAGCACGTGGCCGGGCGGCAGCTGGAACCCCGCCATCATGGCCCGCACCGCCGCGTCCGCCTCGGCGGTGCCCTCGATCAGGTCGCGCAGCAGCGCGGACACCTGCCGGTCCCGCTCGCTCGGCGGGCTGCCGGTGCGTAGCATCGCCAGGGCCAGCGCGACAGCCGTCCGCTCCAGCGCGATCATCAGGTCCTCGCCGGGCAGCGCTGACCCGGGCCCCGCCACCAGCCGTCCCCAGGGCCCCCCGTGGAGGGTGACCGGCGTCTCGCACGCGGCGTGCTCCACGGCCCGCCACGCCTCCCGGTCGCCCGCCACACCGTGCGCGGCGACCAGCGCCCCGCTCGCCGCCACCAGCACCAGCGGCGCCCCGATCACCTCGGCCCCGGTGGCGAGCACCCCGGCCACCCCGGCCCCCGCGATGAGCGTCTCGTTGAGCGCCCGGGTGGCCCGGTCCCCGAGGCGCAGCCGCCGGCTGGCGTAGTCGACGATCAGCGTGTTGGCGTGCTCGGTGATCCGGATGAACGGCACCACCGCGTGCAGCGCGATGAACGGCAGCTCCTGCCGCCGCGCCTCTTCCACCAGCTCACGCGGCGTCTCGGGGAAGGTACGGCCGAGTTCCAGCGCGACCCCCGCAACCCCTCGCTGCGCGATCTCGCGCAGGTAGTGCCGCCGGGCGCCCGCGTCGGTGCCCGCGAGCCCGAGCCCGGTGGTGAGCAGCAGCTCACCCCCGGTGAGCAACGGCCCGATCTCGTAGATCTCGCTGGAGTGCACCCAGCGCACCACGCGGTCCAGCGATGCATCGCCCGCGAGTATGCGCGGCCGGGCCTCGCGCAGTACGTCGAAGGCCAGCAGTTCGCGAAGCGTGAGCGGCATACCTACCCGCTTTACGGATTGTCCGGTGAAGGTGGCCATAATACGGACGATCTGCCCGTTCTCGCCGGGCGCCTCCCGGGAGATAGTTGCCCCATGACCAGCGAAGCCGCCGACCCGGCCACGATGCTCGCCATCGCGCTGGAGGAGGCCAGAAAGGGGCTCGCCGAGGGCGGCATTCCCATCGGCGCGGCCCTGTTCGGCCCGGACGGGCGCCTGCTCGGCCGGGGACGCAACCGCCGCGTCCAGGACAGCGACCCCTCGGTGCACGGGGAGACCGCGGCGTTCCGGAACGCGGGACGCCAGCGGACGTACCGGGGCACCACCATGGTGACCACCCTGTCCCCGTGCTGGTACTGCAGCGGGCTTATCCGCCAGTTCGGCATCACCGGCCTCGTCGTCGGCGAGAGCCGCACCTTCACCGGGCAGCACGAGTGGCTCGCGGAGAACGGCGTGTCCGTCACGGTGCTGGACTCCCCCGAATGCGTCGAGCTGATGACCGCGTTCATCGCCGCCGACCCGGCGCTGTGGAACGAGGACATCGGAGAGGATTCATGACCCATGAAGACGGTCCCGATCATCGATCTGACCCCATGGTTCCAGGGCGGCGCCGCCGATCGCGCCCAGGTGGCGGGGCAGGTCGACCAGGCGCTGCGCGAAATCGGCTTCCTGCTCGTCACCGGCCACGGGGTGCCGCCGGAGCTGCGCGCCGGGGTGCGGGCCGCGGCCAAACGGTTCTTCGCGCTGCCCGAGGAGGTGAAGCGGCGCTACGCCGTCACCGTCGGCGGCCGGGGCTGGCTGCCGCCCGGCGTGGAGGCCAACGGGTACGCCGAGGGCACTCCCACCCCGCCGGACCTGAAGGAAACGTTCGCGGTGGGCGCCGACGACCCGATCGGCGACCCGGTGATCGACGCCGAGTGGTTCCTGCGGAACGTGTGGCCGCCGGAGGTGCCCGAGCTTCGGAGCCTGGTCACCGAGTATCTGGCCCGCATGCGCGCCCTGGCCGATGAGCTGCTGGTCGTCTGCGCGGCGGCGCTCGGCCTGCCGGACGGCTTCTTCACCTCGCGGGCCGGCCACCCGTCGTACACGATGAACATCAACAGATACCCGCCGCTGTCGCAGGTCGGCCCGCCCGAGCCCGGCCAGTTCCGCATCGGCCCGCACACTGACTTCGGCACGGTGACCGTCCTCGACCGGCAGCAGGGCGTCGGCGGCTTGCAGGTGTTCACCCTGGACGGCGAGTGGATCGACGCGCCGTACGCCGAGGACTCCTTCACCATCAACATCGGCGACCTGCTGGCCCTCTGGACCGGCGACCGCTGGCGCTCCACGCGGCACCGGGTGCTGCCGCCCGACCCGAGCGCCCCGGACGAGGAACTGGTGTCCCTCATCTACTTCTACGAGTGCGACCCCCTTGCGGAGGTGGAGTCCCTGGGGCCGCCGATCGGCACGGTCGCGCATCCTCCGGTCATCGCGCACGAATACCTCATGGAGAAACTGAAGGCGATCACGGTATGACGGTTCTGGAACCCCCCGGCGTCGCAGTACGCGAAGGCGACTATGGCGCGAAGGTCACCGCGGTGGAACCCGGCGGTGTCGAGTTCATCCCCCTGGCCGACCGGCACGGCGCGCCACGGCAACTGCTGTGGACGTGGATGTCCCCCAACCTCGAATTCGCGACCATCTTCCTCGGCGTGCTGGCGGTCGCCGCGTTCGGGCTGAGCTTCTGGCAGGCCGTGCTGGCGGTCACCGTGGGCACCGGGCTCGGCGCGCTGTCGCACGGCGTGCTGTCGGCGCGCGGCCCGGCGGCCGGAGTGCCGCAGATGGTGCTCGGGCGGCTGCCGTTCGGGTACTGGGGCAATCTGCTGCCCTCGGCGTTCAACACGGTGGCGGCCGGCATCGGCTGGTTCGCGGTGAACAGCGTCAGCGGGGCGCTGGCGCTCAACACGCTGACCGGGCTGCCGGCGTGGCTGTGCCTGGTGGTCGTGGTCGCGGTGATGGTGGTGCTCGGCTTCTTCGGGCACAACCTGGTGCAGGCGTTCGAGCGGTACGCCTTCCCGGTGCTCGCCGTGATCTTCCTGGTCGCGTCGGCGATCATCCTGACCAAGGCGGACCCAGGGTTCGCGGGCAGCGGCGGCGGAGTCGGCGGGTTCCTGCTCACCGTCGGCGCCACCTTCGGGTACGCCGCCGGCTGGAACCCCTACGCCGCCGACTACACCCGCTACCTGCCGCCGGACGCCGGCAAGCGGGCCGTGGGGCTCGCGGCCGGGCTCGGCGTGTTCGTCTCGTGCGTGCTGCTGGAGGTGGTGGGCGCGGCGTCGGTCACCATCGGCGGCGACGCCCTCGGGCAGCCCACCACCGCCTTCACTTCGCACTTGCCCGGCCTGATCGCCGGCCTGGCCCTGCTGGCCATCGCGCTCGGCGCCGTCTCGGCGAACGCGCTGAACGTCTACTCTGGCGCGATGTCCCTGCTCACCATGGGCGTGCGCCTCCCGCTCACGATGCGCCGCGCGCTCACCGCCGTCGCGTGCGGCGTCGTGGGCTTCGTCGTGGCCCTCACCGGACTTGAGGACGCGGGCCACAAGTACGAGTCGTTCCTGCTCGTCATCTCGTACTGGATCGGCCCGTGGCTGGCCGTCGTGCTGGCCGACCAGTACCTGAGCCGCGGGGAGGTGCCCCTGGCCCGCCTGTACGACCGGTCGCACCGCAGCCCCGCGGGGCCGATCGCCATGCTCGCCGGCGTGGTGCTGTCGGTGTGGCTCTTCTGCAACCAGGAGTTGTACGTGGGCCTGGTCCCGAGCCGGTTCCCCGCAGTGGGCGACATCACGTTCGAGGCGGGCTTCCTCATCGCGGGCGTCGTCTACGTCGCGCTCAAACCCCTGCGCCGCTGACCCCGGCCCCGTGGCGCCCGGCGTCACGGGGCCTCTTCCTGCACGTCGCGCCGCCCGGGCCGAACCCGTCGGCGAAGCGTCATCGTGGTCGAGTTCAGGCGTGCTTCGTGGCCCCGGTGGTGGCGAGGACCTCACGGAACTCCATGACCGCCGGGCGGGCTTGCTGGGCGATGGGCACGGCGCGGAGCACCATGCGTCCTGTCTCCAGGATGTGGGTGCTGCGGTACGCCGGAGACATGCCGCCGATCGTCCCCGCCGCCTGCCGCACCCCTTCGTCCGTACCGCCCTGAACGACCGTGCAGAGTGCTCCATGCAGGGCGATGTTCGCTTTGTACTGGTAGTCCCGGGTGATTCTGAGCACGTCATCGCGGGCTCTGGCCGCTGCGGCCTCCTCACCGGCGCCAGCGTGGACCCAGTTCTCCGCGAAGTGAACCTGACTCGCACTCCAGAAGCCCCACGGGTCGGAGGGGCTGTCGGTTTCGGCGAGCCGGAGAAGTGCGTGCAGGGTGTGCTTCGCCTCGTCATGCCGGCCGAGCATGGACAGCGCCTTCGCCCGCGTGGTCATGAAGTCGACGCTCGGCTTCCCGGCGAGCTGCTCGGCGGACTCGACCAGGCGGAGGACGGTCTCGGGGGCGCGCTGGCCGTACAGTCCGTGCCCTGCCTCCTCGCCACGTACGAGCAGGCGGAGCCCGAAGTCCCCGGAGAGGTCGGCCGACTGGCGGGCGGTGCGCCACCAACGGATCGCGGCGCCGTGATCACCCCGGCGGGTCAGCGCGTTCGCGAGGATGGCCGAGAGCGTGGCCGTGACGCGGTGCAACCCGGTCAGCTCGGCGGGAGCGCAGGCATCCAACTGCCTGCGCACCGCCATCAGGTCGATCGCCAGGTCCGCGGCCACCTGCGCGGGCGGCCGGGTGCGCAGCGCGTGCAGATGATCGGCGCAGCTCACCTCCCACTCTGCCACGCTGCGGAAATCGTGGTTCAGAGACAGGCTGAGAAGCCGGCGAACGGGTTCGCCTGGCATGCCGAACGCTCCGAAGGCAGCGCTCGTAGCGGCGAATCGCAGAAGCTGTCGGCGTTCCGTGGCGACCTCCTCGTCGGAATTCTCCTTTGTTGCGAGTGTACGTAGCCGGTCGATTTCCACAACCAACCCATGAAGCGTTACAAGTCGCCCCTCAGCCCCCAGAGCATCATCAATCCCTTTGATGTGATCGGCGTGCGGACGCGCGAGCCCACGTTCCCACCTGGACAGCTCGCCCTGATCGACGAAGGCGGCCCTGGCCAGCTCACGCTGCGAAATATTGCGCACTTCCTCCCGCCAATGGCGCATATAAGCACCCAGTAGATGCCATGGCGACTCGTCGAGGACGACCGGCTCGCACGCGCGCGGCATGAACAACTCCCCGTGATGAATCGATGGGAATGCGCACCCCATCAACGTTCTCGTTGGACCGCTCCCAAAGCTCCTCCACTATGACATCAGCCACGCGGAAACACCTGCGTAAAAGCGCCTCGGGTGACCGGGGCACCGGCCCCGGTCATCCGGCGGACCCGCCGGACGGACCCCCTCGACCAGAAAGGAAGACCAGCACATGGACGATCTGTACGACCGCGACCTCACCGGCGCCGCGTTCACCCGGATGTGCGGCGGAAACACCGGCGAGGAGGGCGAGGCGTGCGTCGAGTTGGCCCCCATTCCGGGCGTGGACGACGCGTTCGCCCTGCGTGACAGCAAGAACCCGGATGCCGGGACGCTCCGCTTCAGCGGTTCCGAGCTGCGCACCGCCGGCATGACCACCATCTAGCGAGACCATCACCCCGGGTGGCTCCCGCCCGCCGCAGACAGGCGGGAGCCACCCTCACCGTACGGGGCGTTCATGCACTTTCACTGCTACTCGTGGACGGGAATCGGCGACGACCAGCGCCGGGAAGGCGAACGCCGCCCGCCACTCCCTCCCGGCGACCTCGCGGCGTTCCGCGCCTCGCCGCTGCCTCCCATGCGAACCTGCGACTGGCTCCTCAAACCCGCCAGCATGATCGACGCCTCCCCCGAGACCGTCGCCGAGGCACTGACCTGGCTCGCCGAACGCTACAGGGCCGCCGAGCCGTCCTTCCTCCACCCGGCCGGCGAAGCCCACATCGGCCTGGACACCCGCCTGGCCAACGCCGAAGAATCACTCACCGGCGGCGTGGACGTCCAATGGGGCATCTGGCTCACAGCCGGCAGATTCCTCACCCTCAACATCACCTGCTGCACCCCCAACCGCCATGCCTCGTACGCCTGTCCTGAAGCCTGATGTTCACCCGGCATCGAACGATGAGCAATGCCACCAACGACCACACCACTCGGAACACAGCCGACAACGGAATCGGCCGACGATATCTTCACCGTCCCCACCGGGTGCAAGAGGAACGCACGGCTGCTGGGTGATCCGTCATGATGAGCGGCATGACGCGCCTTCATCCGGTCTGGCCGGCTTTGCTGTTGGTCGCCGGCCTCTCCACCGCCTGTGGTCTGGTGCCAGGTCTCACAGGACACCATGTCTACGACGTCACCAGTGAGGCGATGCTGCCGACGCTCAAGGTGGGGACGACGGTCACGGCGAAGACGGTCGACGGCTACACCCCGAGAATGGGCGATGTCGTGGCGGTCCGGGCGCCGGACAGCTGGTCCTTCAATAAGCCGTTCCTCACACGGGTCATCGGCGTCCCGGGAAGCACGCTGAGGTGCTGCGATGACGACGGCCGGGTACAGCTGAACGGGAAGTCCCTGGACGAGCCTTACATCGCTCGCTCGTCCGGCTACCGGAGCTTCGGTCCCGTCACGGTGCCGCCGGGACGCATCTGGACCATGGGTGACAACCGCGAGGTGGCCATCGACTCCCGCTCCTTCCAGAGGTCTCTGGGCGACGGCACCATCCCCGCGGAGAACGTCATCGGGGTCATTTCCTCGAACTGACGTCCCTCGGCTTCCGCCGATTCGCCTCGGCGGCCCGGGTCACGTGCGCGGGTGCACGGGTACCGGCGTGTGTCGGTGGGAGGAATCCGGTTGTAGCCTCGGTGAGCGTGAGCAAAGACGCTTATTCACTGGCCGCGGAGGCGGCGGGGGTGCTGAAGGCCCTCACCGGGGTTGAGTCCTTCGATGTCGCGCTGGTCATGGGGTCGGGGTGGGTCCCGGCCGCCGACGCCATCGGGACGACGATCGCCGAGCACGACGTGACCGAGGTGCCGGGGTTCGCCGCGCCGTCGGTGGCCGGCCACGCCGGGAAGGTAAGGGCGGTCGAGACCGAGTCGGGCAGGAAGGCGCTCATCTTCCTGGGCCGCACCCACCTGTACGAGGGCCGGGGCGTGGAGCCGGTGGTCCACGGCGTGCGGACGGCCGTCGCGGCCGGGGCGGGCACGGTCGTGCTGACCAACGCGGCCGGCGGGCTGCGGCCCGAGACGCAGGACGTCGGCGACCCGGTGCTGATCAGCGACCACATCAACCTGACCGGCGCCAACCCGATCACGGGCGCGACCTTCATCGACCTGACCGAGGTCTACTCGCGGCGGCTGCGCGAGCTCGCGCGCGAGGCCGACCCGTCGCTGGCCGAGGGCGTGTACGTCGCCTTCCGCGGGCCGACCTACGAGACCCCGGCGGAGATCCGCATGCTGCGGACGCTGGGCGGGGACCTGGTCGGCATGTCCACCGTCCTTGAGGCCGTCGCCGCGCGCGAGGCCGGGGCCGAGGTGCTGGGCATCTCGCTGGTGACCAACCCGGGCGCCGGGCTGGCCGGCGAGCCGCTGAACCACGAGGAGGTCCTGGAGGTCGGCAGGGCCACGGCGGCCCGCATGGGCGTTCTGCTGGCCAAGGTCGTCAACAAGCTGTAGGGCACCTTGGGCGGGGCGGCCGGGCCGCCCAGGGGCGGGCGCGGAGGACGCGCTAGACACGCCCGGGGGCCCCTGGTCACCGAGGCACCTTGTCACGGGGCGGCGGCACGGTCGCCCGGTGACACCGGATCCAGCGGTGTCGCGGAGGCGGCGAGGCCACGCCTGACCCCGGATAGTTTCTGAGAAATACGAGCGAAGGGGTTCGATGTCCGATCTCGTGCGGCGGGCGGAGGAGTGGCTGGCGCAGGATCCCGACCAAGAGACCCGGGAGGAGCTCAGGCGGATCCTCGACGGCGGCGACCTCGCGGCGCTCCAGGACCGGTTCGGGGCCAAGCTGGAGTTCGGCACGGCCGGGCTGCGCGGCGAGCTGGGCGCGGGGCCGAACCGGATGAACCGCGTGACCGTCATGCGGGCGGCCGCCGGGCTGGCCGCGCGGCTGGGGCCGGGCGGGCACGTCGTGATCGGGTACGACGCCCGGCACAACTCCGACATGTTCGCCCGCGACTCGGCGGCGGTGCTGAACGGGGCGGGGTTGCGCGTCTCGCTGATGGGCCACCACTGGCCCACCCCTGTGCTCGCCTTCGCCGTACGGCACCTTGGGGCCGACGCCGGCGTCATGGTCACCGCCTCGCACAACCCGCCGCGCGACAACGGCTACAAGGTCTACTGGGGGGACGGCGCCCAGATCGTCCCGCCGCTCGACGTGGAGATCTCGGCGGCGATCGACGCCGTCGGCCCGGTGGACCGGCTGCCGCTGGGCCGGGAGTGGCGGACGCTGAGCGAGGCGGACATCGTCGAGCCGTACCTGGCCGCGATCACCGCGCTGCCGATCGGGGACGATCGCGACCTGCGCACCGTCTACACCCCGATGCACGGGGTGGGCGGGGAGCTTCTGCTGCAAGCCTTCGCCGTCGCCGGGTTCGAGCCGCCCGCGGTGGTCGAGGCCCAGTTCGCCCCTGACCCCGACTTCCCGACGGTGGCCTTCCCGAACCCGGAGGAGCCGGGTGCGATGGACCTGGCGCTGCGGCTGGCCGAGAAGGCCGGCGCCGACGTGGTCATCGCCAACGACCCGGACGCCGACCGCTGCTCCGTGGGCGTGCCCACGCGGGACGGCGGCTTTCGCATGCTGACCGGCGACGAGGTCGGCGGGCTGCTCGGCGAGTACGTCATCGAGCACACCACCGCGCCGGACCGCCTGGTCGCCGAGTCGATCGTGTCCTCGTCCCTGCTCGGCAAGATCGCCGAAGCGCACGGGGTGCGCCACGCCGAGACGCTCACCGGCTTCAAGTGGATCGTCAAGGCCGGCGACGGGCTGGTCTACGGGTACGAGGAGGCGCTCGGCCACAGCGTCGGGTCCGACCAGGGGCTGCCCGTGCGCGACAAGGACGGCATCGGCGCGGCCCTCACCGTCGCCGGGATGGCGGCGCGGACCAAGCGGGACGGCAAGACGCTTCTGGACCTGCTGGACGAGCAGGCGGAGCGGTACGGCCTGCACGCGACCGCGCAGCTCTCGTTCAGGGTCGCCGACCTGTCGCTCATCGCCGCCGCGATGGAACGGCTGCGCTCCCGGCCGCCTCAGGCGCTCGGCGGGCGGGCGGTCGGTTCGGCGGAAGACCTGAGCGCGGGCGTGGACGGCCTGCCGCCGACGGACGGGCTGCGCTACCGGCTGGACGGCGACGCCCGCGTGGTGGTCCGCCCGTCGGGCACCGAGCCGAAGCTGAAGTGCTACCTGGAGGTCGTCGTCCCGGTCACGACCACGGTGCCCGACGCCAGAACGCAGGCCGCCCGAGACCTGGACGCCCTGAAGTCCGACCTCACAACCGCCCTCGGCCTCTGAACCGGGGACGGGCACGCCACACCTTCGGAGACCGGTGGACCACCGTAGTGGGGGCGCCGGAGCCGCCGTACCACGACCCACCGCCTCGGCGCCCTTGGGAACCGGGTGGCGGCGGGGAGAGAAGGCGGGCGAGCGGCGGGCAAGGCCCCGCACCAGGGGCGCGGTGGTCAGGAGGTGATGAGGGCGGCTATGACCAGGATGAGGGCGGCGGCCAGGGCGCCGAGGGCCGAGGGGGACCAGGTGGCGGTGAGGGGCGCCCGCTCGCCGGCGGTGCGGGACTTCTTCTCGACCAGTTCGGTGAGCTGCTGGGCGACCCAGTCGGCATGCGTGCGGCCGGCCATGGCCTGCGCCGCCGCGTGCTCGGCCTTGGAGAGCTGGGGCTGGGTGCTGGGGTAGCGCCCGGCCTTGGCGGGGACGCCGGCGGTGCCGCGCCGTACGGCCTTGGCCCGCTCGCGGGCGCTCGCCTGCGGCGTCCAGCAGCGCACGCTGTCGTCGCCCGACTCGATGATGATCGCGTGCGAGACGTGGATGCCGTCGATGGCCTTCCACGGCACGAAGTAGTTGCGCAGCGGGTTGCGCACGAAGATGCCGTCCTCGCGGGCGAGGACGGCCGGGCGCAGGCAGCCGACGAAGACGGCGGCGGTGAGCACCGCGAGCACCGCGCCCGCGACCAGCGCCGACGGGATGCTGCCGTGGGCGATCAGGTCGGCCGTGTTCAGCGCGGCGAACACCATCCACACCCAGCCGAGCACCCATGCGATCTTGGACCGGAAGACCTGTGGCTTCACCGCTCGCTCACCGCTACCTTTCCGTTCAGCAGGCGGTCACCACGCTAACGCCTCCCGCGTACTGCTCACGCCTGCCATTTGAGCTGCGCGAAGCCCGGCTTGATGACACCGTTGATCAGCGCCAGCCGCTCGTCGAACGGGATGAACGCCGACTTCATGGCGTTGACCGTGAACCACTGCAGATCGTCCCACCCGTAGTCGAAGGTTTCGACGAGGTTGGCGAATTCCTGGGACACACTGGTGTCACTCATCAACCTGTTGTCGGTGTTGACGGTGACCCGGAAGTACAGGCGGCGCAGCAGGCCGATCGGGTGCTCGGCGAGCGACGAGGCCGCGCCGGTCTGCAGGTTCGACGTGGGGGCCATCTCCAGCGGAATGCGCTTGTCGCGCACGTAGGCCGCGAGCCGGCCGAGCTTGGCGGTGCCGTCCTCGGCGACCTGGATGTCGTCGATGATGCGCACGCCGTGCCCGAGCCGGTCGGCGCCGCACCACTGGATGGCCTGCCAGATGGACGGCAGCCCGAACGCCTCGCCCGCGTGGATGGTGAAGTGGGCGTTCTCGCGCTGGAGGTACTCGAAGGCGTCCAGGTGGCGGGTGGGCGGGTACCCGGCCTCGGCGCCGGCGATGTCGAACCCGGCGACCCCCACGTCGCGGTAGCGCACGGCCAGTTCGGCGATCTCCATGGACCGCGCCTGGTGGCGCATCGCGGTCAGCAGCGTGCCGACCCGGATGCCGCGCCCCTCCGATCCGACCCGGAAGCCCTCCAGAACGGCCTCGACCACCTGGTCGAGGCTGAGCCCGCCGGAGGTGTGCTGTTCCGGGGCGTAACGGACCTCGGCGTAGACGACTCCGTCGTCGGCGAGGTCCTCGGCGCACTCGGCGGCGACGCGGATCAGCGACTCGCGCGTCTGCATGACCCCGACGGTGTGGTCGAAGGTCTCCAGGTAGCGTTCGAGGGACCCGGAGTCGGACGCCTCGCGGAACCATTCGCGCAGGTTGTCGGCGTCCTTGCTCGGCAGCCTGTCGTATCCGGTCTCGCGGGCCAGGTCGATGATCGTCTGCGGCCGCAGGCCGCCGTCGAGATGGTCGTGCAGGAGGACCTTCGGGGCCTTGCGGATGCCGTCACGTGTGGGCTGCTGAGTCATCGCAACATCCTAGAGAGTGGTCTGCCGGAGCCCCGGCTCATTCGTCGCGGTTCACGGTGTCGGGCGAGAACGCGGGCAGGCAGACCGCGACGTACTCGGCGCCCTCGGGGCCGGCGGTGTAGCGGATCTTCTCGCCCGGCAGGGTCGTGATCGCCTCACCGGCGTGCACCTCTGCCGTGCCCCCTTCGTGCTCGACCACGACGGTGCCGCGCAGCACGAGGGTGTACTCGGTGAACTCGGGCGTCTGGGCGGGCTCCTCCCATCCCGCCGGAGCCACCATGTGGGCGATGGACACCTGGTCGTCGCCGGTGTTGACCCGTCCGACGTACTCGTCGATGACCTTTCCACCCGGGACCGGGATGCGGGTCGCGCCCGCGATTCTGCGTACCACGCGGCCAGTCTAGGAGGCGCACATGAGAACTATGTCCAATTCCGTCCAAGGGGGTGCGCGACCGGCTCCGCCGTCCGCGCCGGCCGGCCCGCGGATCGGCGGGCAGACGCCGGGCGTCAGTGGGCGATGTCGATGACCAGGCGGGCGGGGTCGGACTGCTCGAAGACGCGGAACCCGGCGCGCTCGCGCAGCACGAGCGCCACGGTGACGACGCCCTCGTAGTCGCCGGTGCGCACGACGCCGAGGAGGTTCGGCAGTCCGGGCCGCAGGACGGGCGTCCGGGGGAAGGTCGGCCTGCCGTTCTCGGTGTGGGCGTTGGCGGGCTTGAGCATCACCTGCAGGTACGCCCCGCCCTTGATGTCCACGAGCTTGCCCGACCCGTCCTCGTACAGTTTGCGCACCCAGTCGACGCTGTAGCCGGTCTTGGCGCCCCGCAGGTCGATGACGACCCGGTCGAACCCGGGATGCGCGGCGAACCGCGCCCCCGTGACCACGGGCGGCCGCTCGGGGGAGCGCGTGACGGCGACCCGCCTGGTGCTCGCGGGCGCGGGCGGTTCGCTCGCGCCGGCGGTCGGCATCCGGCTGACCGGTGGGACGCCGCCCGTCTCGCCCGGCGTCGGGACGGTCCGCCCGGACGGCGTCACGACGGGCGTCACCGCTGGTGTCACGGCCGGTGAGGAGACGGACGGGTCCGGGGACGCCGGAGCGGGGCCCGGCGAAGACGCGGCGGGCGTGCTGCTCGCGGAGGTGTCGGACCCGGGCGCCGCACCGCAGGCGGCGGTGACCAGGGCCAAAGGCAGGAGGGCGGCTGCGACGGCGATCCTGTTCATGGCCTCGGCTCCTCCACTGAATGCGCCTACTCCTTTGACCCCGAGAATGCCTCACAGGTTCGCGGAGAAACTCCGTAACCCGAAAATGTGTCCGATGTGCCCCTTGACCTCCGGAAGGACGCCACCGCGTGCGCCAGGCCCCCGGCGCGTGCGCACCGAGGGCCTGGACGAGGGGACGTCATGAGGGCGGAGGGAGGCGGTCCGGACCGGCCTGGATCGGAGCCGGCCGTGGATCAGGCGTTCTCCAGGACGGGCAGGTCGCCGCCCTCCTGCTCGGCCTTCGCGGCCGGGGAGGTCGCGCGGCGGGCGAACAGGCCGGTCAGGGCGATGCCGAGCCCGATGAGGGCGATCACCGCGCAGACGGCGAACGAAGACCTGATCGCCGGCATGGTGACCGCGCCCCCGTGAGCGGTCACCACGGCGGTCACGACCGCGAGCATCAGCGCCCCGCCGACCTGGCCGGAGGTGTTGAGCAGCCCGGAGGCCAGGCCCTGCTCGTCGTCGGCCACCCCCGCGGTGGCCTGGATGTTCAGCGAGGGGAACATGAGGGCGAAGGAGATGCCGAGCAGCAGCATGCCGGGGATGACCATCGTGACGAGGCTCGGGTGCTCCCCCGCGCCGAGGAACACGGCGTACCCGGCGACCAGGGACACCGAGCCGATGGCGATCAGCCGGGCGGTGCCGAACCGGTCGGCGAAGTCGCCCATCTTGGTGGAGGTCAGGGCGACGAGCAGGCCCGCGGGGAGGAACGCCAGCGCGGTGTGCAGCGCGGTCCAGCCCAGGAGGTTCTGGAAGTACTGCATGGCGACGAACTGGAAGCTGACGTAGGAGCCGAACAGGACCACGAGGCCGAGGTTGGCCCGCACGAGCGGGCCCGAGCGCAGGATGGCCAGGCGGACGAGCGGGTGCTTGACCCGCAGTTCGGTCACGACGAACAGGGCGAGCAGGGCCACGGCGCCCGCGAGGCTCGCCAGCGTGCGCACCGAGCCCCAGCCGGCCTCGGGGGCCTGCACGACGGCGAACACGAACAGCAGCATCGAGAAGGTGATGGTGGCGGCGCCGACCAGGTCGTGGCCTCCGTGGGTGCGCTCCTCGCCGGAGTGGCGCGGCAGGAGCCTGAAGCCCGCCACGAGCGCGATGATCGCGACCGGCACCGGGCTCAGGAAGGTCCAGCGCCAGCCCAGCTCCGTGAGGAAACCGGACAGGACGAGGCCGAGGGAGAAGCCGCTGGCGCCGCAGGCGGTGAAGATGCTCAGCGCCCGGTTGCGGGCCGGGCCTTCGGCGAAGGTCGTGGTGATGATCGACAGTGCGGCGGGCGCGGTGAAGGCCGCGCTGATGCCCTTGATGAACCGGGCGACGATGAGCAGGCTGCCGTTGTCGACCAGGCCGCCCAGCAGCGAGGCCACGGCGAAGACCGCGAGGGCCGTCAGGAAGACCCTGCGGCGGCCGAGCAGGTCGGCGGTGCGCCCGCCGAGCAGGAGCAGCCCGCCGTAGCCCAGGACGTACCCGCTGACGACCCACTGCAGGGTGGAGGTGGACAGGCCGAGGTCGGCCTGAATGGACGGTAGGGCCACTCCCACCATCGAGACATCGAGCGCATCGAGGAAGATCACGGCGCTGAGCACGGTCAGCGCCCCCCAGAGGCGCGCATCCCAACGCTGGTCATGTGAGGTGAGGGACATGGGAGAGGACACTACATGCGCATGCATTCAATGCACAAGCATTTAATTCACGTGCATTTATTGACGACGCATGCTACAGTCAGGCCATGGACGACGATGTCGACGTCGTGAGCTCATGGCGGGAGATCCTCGCCTGTCATGCCACGACCTGGTGCGCGCTCGAGCGCGAGCTCGGCGACAAGCATGGGCTCGGGGTCAGCGACTTCGAGGTCCTCGACCGCATGGTCGAGTCCGACCACGGCAAGTACCGCGTCCAGGAGCTCGCCGACGCCGTCCACCTCAGTCAGAGCGCCCTGTCGCGCCTGATCTCCCGCCTGGAGAAGGCCGGACTGGTGTGCCGCAACATGTGCGAGGTCGACCGGCGCGGGGTGTTCGTTCAGATCACCGAGGCCGGCATCGAACGCCACCGCGAGGCCCTGCCCACCCACCGCGCCGTCCTCAACACCTCCCTCACCGACCTCCCCCGCTGACCGGGCGAAGGAGTCCGCGCGAGTGGACCCCTCGCCACGACGGCCCGCTTGGCGCTGAGGCTCGCAGGCTCACCCCCGCGCCGTCGCAGGACCGCCGGCGCCGAGCGGGTCAGGCGGTGACGCGGTCGATGACCAGTGGAAGCAGCGGGGCGGGGGCGTCGGTGATGGCGTAGGCGCCGGCGAGGGCTTCCAGAGCCCGGTCGAAGCGGGCCGGGTCGTCGGCGTGGAGGGTCAGCAGCGGCTGACCTTCGCGGACGGTGTCGCCGGGCTTGGCGTGCAGGGTGATGCCCGCGCCGAAGGACACCGCGTCCTCCTTGCGGGCCCTGCCCGCGCCGAGGCGCCAGGCCGCCAGCCCCACCTGATAGGCGTCCAGGGTGGCGAGGACGCCCGAGGACGGCGCCGTCACCTGCGTGGTCTCGGCGGCGGTGGGCAGTCCGGCGTCCGGGTCGCCGCCCTGCGCGCTGATCATGCGACGCCAGGCGTCCATGGCCGAGCCGTCCTTCAGCGCGTCCGCGGGGTCCTTGCCGCTCACCCCTGCCGCGGCCAGCATCTCTCGGGCGAGGAGCACGGTGAGCTCCACGACGTCGGACGGACCGCCGCCGGCGAGCACCTCGACGGCCTCGGCCACCTCCAGAGCGTTGCCGACCGCGAGGCCCAGCGGGCGGTCCATGGCGGTCAGCAGGGCCACCGTGGTGACCTCGTGGTCGGTGCCGAGGTCGACCATGGTGCGGGCGAGCTCGCGGGCCGTCTCGACGTTCTTCATGAACGCGCCCGAGCCGACCTTGACGTCGAGCACGAGCGCGCCCGTGCCTTCGGCGATCTTCTTCGACATGATCGACGAGGCGATCAGCGGGATCGACTCGACGGTGCCGGTGACGTCGCGCAGCGCGTAGAGCTTCTTATCGGCGGGGGCGAGCCCGTCGCCGGCGGCGCACACCACCGCGCCGGCCTGCCGCAGCACCGCGAGCATCTCGTCGTTGGACAAGGAGGCACGCCAGCCGGGGATCGACTCCAGCTTGTCCAGGGTGCCGCCGGTGTGGCCGAGGCCGCGCCCGGACAGCTGCGGGACGTAGGCGCCGCAGGCGGCCACGAGCGGCGCGAGCGGTAGCGTGATCTTGTCGCCCACGCCGCCGGTCGAGTGCTTGTCCGTGGTGGGCCGGTCGAGCCCGGACCAGTCCATGCGCGCCCCGGACCGGATCATGGCCTCGGTCCACCGGCCGATCTCGCGCCGGCCCATGCCGTTGAGCAGGATCGCCATGGCCAGGGCCGACATCTGCTCGTCGGCGACCTCGCCGCGGGTGTAGGCGTCCACCACCCAGGCGATCTGCTCGGAGGAGAGCTCGCGGCCCTCCCGCTTGGTGACGATGACGTCGATCGCGTCCATGAACTTGAAATCCCCCGGAAACGGTGTCGGTCGTGCTGGCCGGCGTCAGGCGCCGCGGGAGAGGTCGTCGGGGCCGAAGGCGTGGGGCAGGACCTCGGCCATCCGCCACGCGCCGTCGGGGGTCTCCACGAGCAGCTCGGGACCGCCGTGCTCGAACAGGAGCTGGCGGCACCGGCCGCACGGCATGAGCAGCTCGCCGTGGCCGTCCACGCACGTGAAGGCCACCAGGCGCCCGCCGCCGGAGGCGTGCAGCGCCGACACCAGCCCGCACTCGGCGCACAGCCCGAGCCCGTAGGAGGCGTTCTCGACGTTGCACCCGGTGACGACGCGGCCGTCGTCCACGAGCGCGGCGGCGCCCACCGGGAACTTGGAGTAGGGCGCGTAGGCGTTGGCCATCGCGTCGGTCGCCGCCTCGCGCAGCGCGTCCCAGTCGATGGGGACGTCGGTGGTGCCGGTGTCGCTCACGTGCTGGTTCCCCCGTGGTTCCGATGGCGTCGGTCGTGGCACGGCCGGCTGGCGCCGGCCCGCCTCCTGTCGTGGCGCGGCCGTCCCGTGGCCTGGCCCATGTGGCGGTACGGCCGTCTCACGTGGCCTGGCCCTTGCGGTACGGCAGGCCGTCGGTCGCCGGCATGCGCAGCCGCTGGGAGGCCAGCGACAGCACCAGCAACGTCGTGAGGTGCGGCGTGAAGGAGGTGAACTGCTCGGGCACGGTGTCGGTGGTGGCGAACACCGCGAAGACCAGGACCGCGAAGATCCCGGTGAACAGCGCCGCCCGGCCGCGCTGCTGCCGTACGAGCTGGTAGACGGCGAACGCGGCGAGCAGCATCGCGACGACCAGCAGCAGCGCGTGGACCGAGGTGCCGCCCTGGCGCAGTTGCAGGGCGTCGGTGTACCCGAACAGCAGCGCGCCGCCGGCCAGGCCGCCCGGCCGCCAGTTGCCGAAGATCATGGCGGCGAGGCCGATGAAGCCGCGCCCGCCGGTCTGGCCCTCCCGGTAGATGCCGGCGGCCACGATCGACAGGAACGCGCCGCCGAGCCCGGCCAGGGCGCCGGAGATCACGACGGCGAGGTACTTGTACAGGTACACGTTGACGCCGAGCGACTCGGCGGCCACCGGGCTCTCGCCGCACGAGCGCAGGCGCAGCCCGAAGGCCGTGCGCCACAACAGGTAGAAGCTGAGCGGGACGAGCAGGATGGCGAGGATGACGAACAGCGAGACGTTCTGCGTCACGCCGTAGAGCACGCCGGCGAGGTCCGAGAGCAGGAACACGTGCGTGCCGGCCAGGTCGCGCAGCGGCGTGCCGATGCCGGGAATGCTGACGGTCTCGATGGGCGGGATGCGCGGCGACTGGGTCTCGCCGCCGCCCTTCATGCCGACGAACACCAGCTTGGACAGGTACTGGGTGACGCCCTGGCCGAGCAGGGTGATCGCGACGCCGGAGATGATGTGGTCGACGCCGAAGGTGACGGTCGCGACGGCGTGCAGCAGGCCGCCCAGCGCCCCGCCGATGGTTCCGGCGATGACGCCGGCCCACGGGGTGCCGAAGGTCAGCGCGCCCCAGGCGCCGCACCAGGTGCCGAGGATCATCATGCCTTCGAGGCCGATGTTGACCACACCGGACCGCTCGGACCACAGTCCGCCCAGGGCGGCCAGGCCGATGGGGACGGCGAGCCCGATGGCCGCGCCGATGGTGCCGCCGGAGGTGATGTCGTTGGCGCCGGTGACGACCCGGGCGAGCGACATCATGACCAGCAGCGCCAGGACGCCCAGCAGGGCCACCTGCCAGTTCAGCGTGAAACGCCGGGCGGGCGGGGGCGCGGCCGGCGCCTTGGCGGACAGGCCGGTGACCGTCATACGGCCGCTCCCTGGGGCTCGGTGGGGGCCGCGGTGGACAGCTGGCGGCTGACCCGGCGCTGCTCGGCCACCGCGCGGTACCGGTGGACCAGCTCGTAGGCGATGATGACCGAGAGCACGATGGTGCCCTGCATGATGATCACGATCTCCTTGGGGATGCCGTTGAAGTCCAGGATGTCGTTGGAGTTGTCCAGGAAGCTCCACAGCAGGGCGCCCACGGCGATGCCGATCGGGTTGTTGCGTCCCATCAGGGCGATCGCGATGCCGGTGAAGCCCAGGCCCGCCGGGAAGTCCAGGCTGTAGGAGTACGACGCGCCGAGCAGCTGCGGCAGGCCGACGAGCCCGGCGACCGCGCCGGACAGGATCATCGTGTACAGCACCATCTTCTTGACGTTGATGCCGCTGGCGACGGCCGCCGTCTCCGACCGGCCGGTGGCCCGCAGATCGAAGCCGAAGCGGGTGCGGTTCAGCACGACGTGGTAGGCCACGCCGAGCACGGCCGCCACGATGATCATCCCGAACACCTTGGCCTGGGTGCCGGAGACCAGCGCGATGCCGGGGAAGTGCCCGGACGGGCCGATGGGCTTGGTGCCGACGTTGTTGCCGTTCAGGACGGCCAGCCGGCCGGGAGTGAGCAGCCAGGCGCCGAAGCCGGTGGCGATGGCGTTCAGCATGATCGTGGAGATGACCTCGCTGACCCCGCGCGCGGTCTTCAGCACCGCGGCGATCGACGCCCACAGGCCGCCGACCAGCACGGCGACCAGCATGATGACGCCGACGTGCACCGGGCCGGGCAGGGTGACCGCGCCGCCGACCGCGGCGGCGACCAGCACGGCCAGGCGGTACTGGCCGTCCACGCCGATGTTGAACAGGTTCATCCGGAACCCGATCGCCACGGCGAGGGCGGAGATGTAGTAGGTGGTGGCGGTGTTGAGGATCAGAACCTGGATGGACGGGGTGGCGCTGAAGTCCAGCAGCAGCCCGAGCGTCTGGAACGGCTGGTTGCCGTTGAGCAGCAGGATGATCGAGGTGACGACGCCGGCGAAGACGACGGCCAGGACGGGCGCGGCCAGCGCCAGAAGGCCGCCGAGCCTGACCCTGCCGAGCAGCCGGTCGGTGAAGGACGAACTCATGCTTCCTCCCCGGCCTCGGGCGCTGCCGAGCCGAGTCGCTCAGGGGGAGTCGCGGCGGGACGGGCGGACGCCGGCGGACCGTCAGGAGAGGTGCCGGCGGAACCGGCGGAGACCGGCGGACCGCCGGAGGCCGGTGCCTGGTCCGCGGGCTCGGCCGTGGCGCCGGTCATGGCGGAGCCGAGCTGTTCGGGGGTCACGGTCGCCGGGTTTACGTCGGCGACCATGCGGCCGCGCAGGATGACCTTCAGGGAGTCCGACAGGCCGATCAGCTCGTCCAGGTCGGCCGAGATCAGCAGGACGGCCAGCCCTCTGGCGCGCGCGGCCCGCAGGTGGTCCCAGATGGCGGCCTGCGCGCCCACGTCCACGCCGCGCGTGGGGTGGGAGGCGATCAGGACGACCGGCTCGCTGCTCATCTCGCGGCCGACGATGAGCTTCTGCTGGTTGCCGCCGGACAGCGCCAGGGCGTCCACGTCGATGCCGGGGGTGCGCACGTCGTACTCGCGGACGATGCGCTCGGTGTCGGCGCGGGCGCCGGCCCGGTCGATCCACGGTCCCTTGACGTTGGGCCTGCGGGTCTGGTGGCCGAGGATGCGGTTCTCCCAGAGGGGGGCGCCGAGCAGCAGGCCGTGCCGGTGGCGGTCCTCGGGGATGTAGCCGATGCCGCCCTCGCGCCTGCGCAACGTCGCCCAGGCGGAGATGTCGGCGCCGTCCAGGGTGATCGTCCCCTCGGCGGGGCGCATGCCCATGATGGCCTCGACCAGTTCGGCCTGCCCGTTGCCCTCGACGCCGGCGATGCCGAGCACCTCGCCCTTGCGGATGTCGAACGAGACGTCCTCCACGACCGCCCGTCCGTCGCCGGCGCGCACGGTCAGGCCGCGCACGGCGAGGGCCACCTGGTCGGTGACCGTCGACTCGCGCGTCTCGGGGCTGGGCAGCTCGCTGCCCACCATCAGCTCGGCGAGCCGCCGGGCCGTGACGTCCCCCGGGTCCACGCTCGCCACGGTGGTGCCGCGCCGGATGACCGTGATGGCGTCGGCGACGCGCAGCACCTCGTCCAGCTTGTGGGAGATGAAGATGATGGTGAGGCCCTCGCGGACCAGTCCGCGCAGGTTGTCGAACAGCTCGTCGACCTCCTGGGGCACCAGCACGGCGGTCGGCTCGTCCAGGATCAGGATGCGCGCGCCGCGGTAGAGGACCTTGAGGATCTCGACGCGCTGCCGGGCGCCCACGCCGAGGTCCTCGACCAGGACATCCGGGGAGACGCCGAGGCCGTAGGCGTCGGAGATCTCCTTGATCTTCCGGCGGGCGGCGGCGAAGTCGATGCCGATGCCGCCCTTGCGCGGCTCGCTCCCCAGGATGATGTTCTCGAGGACGGTGAGGTTGTCGGCGAGCATGAAGTGCTGGTGCACCATGCCGATGCCGGCGGCGATGGCGTCCCCCGGCGTGCGGAAGGAGACGGGCGACCCGTTGACGCGGATCACGCCTTCGTCCGGCCGCTGCATGCCGTATAGGATCTTCATGAGCGTGGACTTGCCCGCGCCGTTCTCGCCGACGATGGCGTGCACGTGCCCGCGCAGCACGGTGAGACGGATGTCACGGTTGGCGACGACGCCGGGGAATCGTTTGGTGATCCCCTCGAGCTCGACGGCGGGCTCCGTGGCGGGAGCCGAAGAAGTCGAAGTGCTGATGGCGGCCTCCTCCATGCGGACGGCCTCGGTGGCGCGGCCGGCGCCCGGTGGGGCACGGCGGCCGGCCGTGTCGGCGGATCTGACGGGGCTCTGGAATCGCGGCCCGCGCCCGCGGGCGGAGCCGTAACCGGCACGCGAGACGGCCGCGGGCGGGTGCCGCGGCCTTGCGTGGCTGAGCGGTGAACCGACAGTAGCCCAAGGGGCCCGGTGATGCGGACCCGGGCCCCTTGGGCTGTCAGCGGATCACTCGGAGGGAACCTTGATCTCGCCGCTGATGATCTTCTGCTTGTACTCGTCGAGCTTGTTCTTGATGTCGTCGACCTGGCCGCCGGTGGTGGAGAAGTCGACGCCGCCGGCCTTGAGGTCGTAGGTCGTCGGGCCGGCCTTGACGGTGCCGTCCACGTAGCTCTTGAGGAAGTCGAACACCGCGACGTCGACCTTCTTGAGCATGGAGGTCATGATGACGTCGCGCACGCTCGCGTCGGCCGTGAGGGCCTGGTCGGAGTCCACGCCGATGGCCAGCGCCTTGGACTCCTTGGCCGCCTCGAAGACGCCGCCGCCCGAGCCGCCCGCGGCCTGGTAGACGATGTCGGCGCCGGCATCGTACATGCCCTGCGCGGCGGTCTTGCCCTTGGCCGGGTCGTTGAACCCGGCGAAGTCCGGCGGCTGGGTCAGGTACTTGACGTCGACCTTGATGTCCGGCTTGACGGACTGGGCGCCCTTGGTGAAGCCGACCTCGAACTTCTTGATCAGCGGCACCTGCACGCCACCGACGAAGCCGATGTGGTCCTTCTTGGTCTTCAGCGCCGCGGCGGCGCCGACCAGGAAGGAGCCCTCGTTCTCGGCGAACACCAGGTTGGAGATGTTCGGCCCCTGGGCGGCGTCGTCGATGATCGCGAACTTGGTGTCGGGGAACTCGCCCGCGACCTTCTTGATCGCCTCGGAGTAGGCGAAGCCGACCGCGATGACCGGGTTGTAGCCGCTCTGGGCGAGCAGGCGGAGCCGCTGCTCCTTCTGGGCGCCGGTCTCGCCGGCCCCGGCCTCGAGCTCCTTGGCGTCGGTGATCTTCAGCTCGGTCTTGGCCTTCTCCAGGCCCGCGGCGGCGGCGTCGTTGAACGACTGGTCACCGCGCCCGCCGATGTCGTACGCCAGGCCGACCTTGGGCCCTGCGGCCGCCGGCGCGGAGGCCGCGCTCGACGCGCCCGGGGACGCCGCGTCGGTACCTTCCGATCCGCTGCCACCACATGCCGCTACGGCCATGAGCATGGCGCTCACCGCGGTCGTGGCGGCCAACTTGCCTGCGTGAATGCGGAGCAAGGTGACTCCTTCCGTGTTCTTCGCCGTCCAACTCGTGTGCACGCGCGAAGCAGACCGCACGGCAACCCTGCACGGAAGATAGTTGTTTGACCGGTGTTGGCCAAACCGCCGCCCGGCTCCGAAATAGGTCCGTTATGCAGCTCACGCCACCCTGTGACCTGCGGAACCGCGAGATGGGGGGACGGGGAGCCGCCTTTCGGACGTCCCCGCCGGGCCTCGCGCCGTCAGGCGGTGACGGGCTGCGCGTCGGACCTCTCGGCGGAGACGGTGCATCCGTCCCACAGGGAGGTCAGGGCCGTGGCGGCCATCACACGCACGCCGACGCCGATGCAGCTCTCGTCCACGTCGAAGGTTCCCTGGTGGATGTCCATCTGCCGGGTCTCCCCCGGGGCGCGCACCCCGAGACGGGCGTAGGCGCCGGGCACCGACTCCAGGTACCACCCGAAGTCCTCGCCGCCGAGGGACTGCGGCGTGGGGACGGTGGACTCCAGGCCGAGCACCTGGTGGGCCGCCTCGCGGAGCATGTGCACGCTGGTGGCCTCGTTGATGGTCGGCGGGACGCCGCGCAGGTAGTTCATCTCGGCCTCGACGCCGTAGGCGATGGCGACCGAGTCCAGCAGCGACTTGAACAGGTCGGGGGCCTCGTGCCAGGCCTGCTCGTCCAGGCAGCGGATGGTGCCCTCGGCGACGCCGTCGTCGGGGATGGCGTTGGCGACCGAGCCCGCCTGGACCCGGCCCCACACCAGCGACAGCGACGAGCGGGGGTCGACGCGGCGGCTCAGGGCGGCCGGCAGCTCGGTGACGATCTTGGCGAGGGCGAAGACGAGGTCGGCGGTCAGGTGGGGGCGGGCGGTGTGCCCGCCGGGGCCGGCGACGCGGACGCTGACCTTGTCGCAGGCTCCGGTGATCGGGCCGACGCGCAGGCCGAGCTTGCCGACCTCCACGCGGGGGTCGCAGTGCAGGCCGAAGATGCGGTCGACGCCGCTGATGCCGCCGGCCTCCAGCACCTTCAGCGCGCCACCGGGCATGACCTCCTCGGCGGGCTGGAAGATCAGGCGCACCCGCCCGGGCAGCAGGCCGGCCGCCGCCTGCTCGGCCAGGAACAGCCCGGTGCCGAGGACGATCGCGGTGTGCACGTCGTGGCCGCAGGCGTGGCAGACGCCCGGGACGGTCGAGCGGTAGGACACGTCCTTCTCGTCGGGCAGCGGAAGGGCGTCGATGTCGGCGCGCAGGGCGACGGTGTGGCCGCCTCCGCTGCCGATGTCGCAGATCAGGCCGGTGCCGCGGGGCAGGGGGGTCGGGACGAGCCCGGCGGCGGCGAGCCGCTCGGCGATTCGCTCGGTGGTCCTGTGCTCGACGAACCCGAGTTCGGGGTGGGCGTGCAGGTCACGCCGGAACCCGATCAGGGAGTCGTTGTGAGCGCCCAGGAACGCGTCGAGCTCGCCCCTTAGATCACTTGCCGGCATGGCCCATCGCCCCGTTCGACGTTCGCAGGTTGGTGGTGACGAAGCGGTCCTCCGCGAGTTCGACGATCGTCGCGTCGACGATGTCGTCCAGGGTGCCGCCTCCGGTGAGAATCGCGCGCTGGCGCTCGCAGGAGTTGCCCTGCTCCACCACGTCGGTGATGGTGGCGAGCTCTTCGGGGCAGCCGAGGCGTTCGGCCACCGGGGCGAGCTCGCGCGTCAGCTCATAGAGCATGTCGCGCATCGGCGCGGTCGATCCGTGGTCGTCGGTGATGACGAAGGCGTCCAGCCCGTAGCGGGTGGCCCGCCACTTGTTGTCGCGCACGACCCAGGGCGCGGGGTGCGGAAGGCGATACCCGCGATCGAGCTGCTGGTCGAACTGCTGCACGAGGCACTGCGACAACGCCGTCACCATCCCGACCTCCCGAAGGGTCGGTATACCGTCGAACATTCGAATCTCAATCGTGCCGAAGTCGGGGTGTGGCCGGATGTCCCACCACACTTCCTTGATGCTCTTGATGGTCCCCGCGCGCTTCAGGGTGTCCATGTACTCTTCGAACTCGGCCCAGTCGGCCAGCATCTGCGGCGGTCCCGCTGTCGGCAGAGAACCGAAGACGATGGCCCTGCTGGAGGCGAGCCCGGTGTCTTGGCCGCCCCAGTAAGGGCTGGAGGCCGTCAGCGCGAGGAAATGCGGCAGGTAGGCCGCAAGTGCGTTGACGATGGGGATGACTTTATCCCTTTCCCGCACCCCCACGTGGACATGTACGCCAAATGTTTGGATCCTCCATGCCAGCCACTGCATCTCCTCGACCAGCTCGGTGTACCGCTGGACGGGGGCGTAGACGGCCTCGCGCCAGTCGCTGATGGCGTGGGTGCCGGTGCAGGCCAAGGCCATCCCCTGCGGGTCGACCACCTGCCGCAGGCGGTCGATGGTGGTGCGCAGGTCGCGCACGGCCTCCGACACCGTGTGGCACACGTCGGTGATCACCTCGAGCTGGGACTGCATCAGCTCGTGCATGACCTTCGGACGCGGGGTCTCGCTCAACTCGGGGACCGCGTCCAGCACCAGGCGCGCGTCCTGGCGCAGACGGCGGGTGCGCTTGTCGACAAGCTGGAGTTCCCATTCGACGCCCAGTGTCGGGCCGCGCGAAGGATTGAACTCGATTGGCACAGCACGCCTCCATGCGAAAGGTCCCAAGGCCGAGTCTCCGCCTTCGCGACGGCATCGGCCAACCCTACGGTCACCCCAGTACGTCCCGACTTACGGCTTTCCGCACTTTGGCCACCAGACCGGAGGAGGTACCCACTCATGCATGGTCAACCGCAAAACGGTCGTTAACCGTCTCTGCCCGCGCAGGAGGGCTTATATGCGGACGGAGGCCAGGCTCAGCGATCGACGGGGCGCCGCGGACGCCAGGCGCGCCAGCCGATGACCCCGACCACGACGGCGAGCACCACGTTGACGACGATCAGGATGCCGTGCACCACGTAGAAGGCCGTGGGATGCCCGTCGGCGAGGTTGAACCCGAGCATGACCCACTCGACGACCATGAAAGCGGCCAGGACCAGCAGAAAGCCGGCCATACGTCGTGTCATCTTCACCGCCTCCATGGTACCTCCACGGTTACTGACCAGGCACACTCGCGATCTTTGTCGTGTCTTGCCCCACGTGAAAAGCGACAAAGCTACTCTGAATTCCCTATGGGGATGAAGCACGTATCAGCAGTCAGCGCGCTCGCGCTCGCCGGGGGGCTCACGCTCGTCACCCCCGCCCAGGCGCGTTCGGCGACCGACGACACCGCGCCCGTCGGCGGCGGGATGCTCGGCCGCCACGGCGTGGTGGTCGACCCGGCGGCCGCGGCCCTGCCGAAGACCGGGGCGTCGGCCTTCGTGGTGGCCGACGGCGACACCGGCGAGGTGCTGGCCGCCAAGGACCCGCACGGGCGCTACCTGCCGGCCAGCACCCTGAAGATGCTCACGGCCGTCACGCTCATCCCCCGGCTGGACAAGACCAAGCTGATCAAGCCCAGCGCCGAGGCGTGCAACGTCGAGGGCAGCGCCGTCGGGCTCACCCAGCACAAGATCTACCGGGTGCGCGACCTGCTCCGCGCGCTGATGATGGTCTCCGGCAACGACGCGGCCGTCGCGCTCGCCGAGGCCAACGGCGGCCTGCCCCGCACCCTGGCCGACATGAACGCCGAGGCCAAGCGGCTGCAGGCGCTGGACACCGTCGCCAAGACGCCGAACGGCCTGGACAAGCCCGGCCAGAGCAGCTCGGCCTACGACCTGGCCCTCATCGCCCGCGCCGGGCTGGCCAACGCCGACTTCCGGGAGTACGTCGGCACCAAGGTGGCGAACTTCCCCGCCCCCGGCGGCAAGCACTACGAGATGGCCAACCACAACCGGCTGCTCGGCCGCTACCCCGGCATGATGGGCGTCAAGAACGGCTGGACGACCAAGGCGCTCGGCAGCTTCGCCGGCGCCGCCCGGCGCGACGGGCACACCATCATCGTCTCGATCATGCATCACGAGGGCGGGTTCTGGGAGGAGGTCAAGGAGCTGCTCGACTGGGGGTTCGCCTCCCGGGGCCACGTGGCCGCGGTCGGCACCCTGGTCTCCCCCGTCCCCGACGTCAAGCCGACCAAGCCGGTCGGCGGCCCGCCCGGCGCCGTCCCCGCCGCCTCGCCCCGGCCCGTCGTCGCGGCGCAGGACTCCCCCCTGGTCGGCATCGGCGCCGGCGTCGTGGCCGCGGGCCTGCTCGGCGGCGTGGTGTGGGTCGTCTACGGCGTGCGCCGCCGCTCCCGCACCCGGCGCGAGGAGCCGTCCGAGGTGTGACCGCTCGGCGGGCCGTCACTCCGTATCGAGGTGTGCTCGGCGGGCCCTCACTCGTACCCGCCGGCGGGCGCGGGGGTCGGCTCGGGAGGCGGGGCGCCGTTGGCGGTGGAGGTCCAGGCGGCGACGTACAACACCCAGCGGCTGGACAGGTTGAGCCACACCAGCAGGCCGACGATCACCGCGAACGTGCCGTAGATCGGGTTGCTGAGGGTGTGCGAGAGGAGCAGCGTGGCCGCCTGCTTGAGCGCGCCGAAGCCGACGGCGCCGAGCAGCGCGCCCTTCAGCGTGGTGAACAGAGGTTCGCCCACCTTGCCCATCCAGCCGAGGATGACCAGGAAGACGAGCATGTCGGCGGCGACGCTGATCAGCACACCGGCCGTCCGCACGAGCGCCGCGGCCACGACCGAGTCGGCCAGCCCGAGCCAGCCGACGATCGTGCCGGTGGCCTGGACGGCGAACCCGCCGACCAGGACCGACACCACGAGCGTCAGGCCCATCAGCAGCAGGGCGACCAGGTCGCGCAGCTTGCCGACGAACCAGTTCATCGGCGGCTCGCAGCTCACGCAGATCTCGTGGACGGCGTCGCGCAGCGCGTCCACGACGCCGAGGCCCGCGTACAGCAGGCCGAGCAGGCCGATGACGCCCGCGCTGCCCCGGGCCGTGGCGAGGTCCTGGACGCGCAACTGGTCGGCCAGGCCGGGGAGCTGCTGGTCGATGGCCTTCACCAGCGTGGTCAACGCGTCCGGCCGCAGCGTGAGCACGTACCCGAACAGGGCGAACGCCAGCGCCAGCAGGGGGAAGAACGACAGGAAGGCGAAGTAGGTCACCGCGCCCGCCAGCCGGTCGCCCCGCTGGCTCTGGTAGCGGTGGAAGGTGCGGATCAGGTGGTCCAGCCACGGCCAGCGCACGCGGGAGCGTTCGGTCCTGACCCTGCCCCACCGCTTGACGGCCTCGATCGTGCGCAGGATCGAGGCCCACGTGCTTCCCATGCAGGCCATCTACCCCACAGGCGTACGGTATGCGAGCCCGCCCGCGGGGCCTTCGGGCAGCGGGCCGGTGTGGTCAGAGCTTGGGCAGGAAGCCGACCCGGTCGCGGACGACCTCCATGGTCTCGCGGGCCACGGCCGAGGCGCGGGCGGCGCCGACGGCGAGCAGGCGGTCGAGCTCGGCCTCGTCGGCCAGGAGCTTCTCGGTGCGCTCGCGGATCGGCGCGAAGGCCTCGACGACCACCTCGGCGACGTCCTTCTTGAAGGCGCCGTAACCGAGGCCGGCGTAGCGGGCCTCCAACTCGGGGATCGGCGTGCCGCTGAGCACCGACTGGATGCGCAGCAGATTGGTGACGCCGGGCTTGTTCTCGGGGTCGGCGACGACCTCGGAGCCGGTGTCGGTCACCGCGCGCATGACCTTCTTGCGCAGCGGCCCCGGCTCCTCCAGGACCTCCAGGAGGCCCTGCGGGCTGGAGGAGGACTTGGACATCTTCGCCAGCGGATCCTGAAGGTCGGTGATCTTCTCGACCTCCTTGGGGATGAACGGCGCGGGGAGGTTGAAGGTCTGGCCGTACCTGCTGTTGAAGCGCTGGGCCAGGTCGCGGGTGAGCTCCAGGTGCTGCTTCTGGTCGGCGCCGACCGGCACGAAGTCGGCCTGGTACATCAGGATGTCGGCGGCCTGGAGGATCGGATAGGTGAACAGGCCCACCCCGGCCGAGCTCTCGCCGTATTTGGCCGACTTGTCCTTGAACTGGGTCATGCGGGCGGCCTCGCCCATGCCGGTGTTGCACATGAGGATCCAGGCCAGCTCGCTGTGCTCGCGGACCTGGCTCTGCACGAACAGCGTGCTGCGCTCGGGGTCCAGACCGGCGCCGAAGAGCTGGGCGGCGGACACGCGCGTGCGGCGGCGCAGGTCGGCGGCCGACGGGTTCACGGTGATCGCGTGCAGGTCGGCGATGAAGTAGAACGCGTCGTGGGTCTCCTGCATGTCGACCCACTGGCGCACGGCGCCGAGGAAGTTGCCGAGGTGGAAGGACTCGGCGGTGGGCTGGATGCCGGAGAGGACGCGTGGTCTGGCCATAGCACTCAATTGTGTCAGGAGTCGGGGACCGTCCGCGACTCGCGCACGGGGTATGTCCCGGTAAATCAGGAGGGGTCCCGGGCCTCCTCAGGCTCCTCGGCAGGGGGCGCGACTACCTTCTTGATAACGCGGACGCGGGCGACGCGGCGGCCGTCCATCTCGGTGACGATCAGGGTGCAGGCGGGCCGCTCGACCTGCTCCCCCATCTCGGGCAGGTGGCCGAGCGCGGCCATGACGTAGCCGCCGAGCGTCTCGTACGGGCCCGCCTCGAGCTCGATGCCGGTCTCGGCGGCGAAGTCGGGAAGGTTGACCAGGCCGTCGATCTCCATCTCGCCGGCGACCAGGCGCACCGACTCGCCGTCGGCGTCGTACTCGTCGCGGATGTCGCCGGTGAGCTGCTCGACCAGGTCCTCCATGGTGACGATGCCGGCCGTGCCGCCGTACTCGTCGACGACGATCGCCAGGTGCTGGCCGTCGTCGCGCATCTCGCTCAGCGTGGGCAGCACCCGCTTGGTGGCCGGCAGCAGCTTGACCGGCCTGATGGGCACCAGCTCGCCGATCGGCTCGATGCGCCCGGTGAGCACCGGGTCGAGCAGGTCGCGGACGTGGACGAACCCGACGATGTCATCGTAGGAGTCGCGGTAGACCGGGAACCGGGAGTGCGGCATCGCCGCCGCCAGGATAGCCGCCTCGGCCAGGGGCGTGTCCAGCGCCATGAACTCCACCTCGGTGCGCGGCAGCATCACCTCGCGCAGGTGGCGCTTCCCGGCGGTGAAGACCTCGTCGATCAGGTCGCGCTCGTCCTTGGTGAGCTCCTGGTGGCCGACGACCATGTCCCGCAGTTCCTCGGTGGTCATCTCGGCGCGGTCGGCCTGGGGGTTGCCGCCGAGCAGCTTGACCACCCCGTCGGTGGACTTCGACAGCAGCCAGATCACCGGGCGCGACAGCGCGGCCAGCCGGTCAAGGAACGGGGCGACCACCAGGGACAGCCCTTCGGCCCGCTGCAGGGCCAGGCGTTTGGGCGCCAGCTCGCCGAGGACCAGCGTCACGTAGGAGATCGCGAGGGTGACCACCACCAGCGCCAGCGGCCGGGCGGAGGCCGCGGGCAGCCCGGAGCGGGTGATGACGGGCTGGAGCTGGCCGGCCAGCGTGTCGGCGCCGACGGCCGCCGACAGCACGGTGGCGACGGTCACCCCGATCTGCACGGCCGACAGGAAGCGGTTGGGGTCGCGGGCCAGCCGTGCCACGCGCGCGCCACGCCGGCCCTCCTCGGCCAGCCGCCGGATCTGGCTCTCACGCAGGGAGACCAGGGCCATCTCGGCCGCGGCGAAGAACCCGCCGATCAGGACGAAGACGAGGACCAGGACGATGTTGGCCGCGACGTTGTGCACGTCGATGTCCGTTCGGGTGAGGCGCTCAGGATGATCTGGTCAGCGTACCCGCTGCCCCTTGTCCGCTTGCGGCCGGAGGCGCGTAAGCTAGACGATAGACCTACAAAATCAAACACGATCACACACGATCGAACGGAGGCCGGGCAAGTGAAGCTGCTGGTAACCGGGGGCGCGGGCTACATCGGGAGCGCCGTGGCCGCACAGCTCGTCGAGGCGGGCCACGAGGTCACCGTCCTGGACGACCTGTCCACGGGGCACGCCGACGCGGTGCCCGCCGGCGCTTCGTTCGCCGAGGCCCCGATCGCCGAGGCGGCCGGCGTCCTTGACCCGTCGTTCGACGGCGTGCTGCACTTCGCGGCCCGCTCGCTCGTCGGCGAGTCGGTGGAGAAGCCCTCGCTGTACTGGTCCAACAACCTCGGCGGCACCCTCGCGCTCCTGGAGGCCATGCGCGGCCACGGCGTACGGCGCATCGTGTTCTCCTCGACCGCGGCGACCTACGGCGAGCCCGAGGGGACCCCGATCACCGAGACCGCCCCGACCCGCCCGACCAACCCCTACGGCGCCTCCAAGCTGGCGGTGGACACGGCGCTGACCGCCTTCGCCGGACTGCACGGCCTCGGCGCCGTCAGCCTGCGCTACTTCAACGTGGCCGGCGCCTACACCGCGGCGGACGGGCGCGTGTACGCCGAGCGGCACGCCGTGGAGACCCACCTCATCCCGAACGTGCTGGCCGTCGCGCTCGGCCGGCGTGAGGCGGTGAGCGTCTTCGGCACCGACTACCCCACCCCCGACGGCACCTGCGTGCGCGACTACATCCACATCGCCGACCTCGCGCGGGCCCACCTGCTCGCCCTGGACGCCTGCCGGCCCGGGGAGCACACGGTCTACAACCTGGGCAGCGGCACGGGCTTCTCCGTGCAGGAGGTCATCTCGGTGTGCCGGGAGGTCACCGGCCACCCCATCCCCACGGTGACCGGCGAGCGGCGCCCCGGCGACCCGGCGGTGCTGGTGGCCTCCTCCGAGCGCATCCAGCGTGAGCTGGGCTGGAAGCCCGAGCGCGCCGACCTGCGCTCCATCGTCGCCGACGCCTGGGCGGCGATCGCACGCTGACCCCGGCCGGTCCGCGCGGCCCCGACTGGAATCACGTTCCGCGAAAACCGAGTCTCATTCCGTCATCGTGTGGTGAGATCTCCTTCGTGAGGAAAGCTGGAAGCTTTTCACCTTTGACGCTGAGGATGGCGTTCGCCGGTCTCATCATGCTCTGCGCGAGCATGGCCGCGGCCGGCGCCGTCTTCGCGACGACCTACCCCCGCGGAGGCCCGGCCGGCGCCACCTGTCCCACCCATGCCGGGTGAGACGGGCGCCGGCCCGCGCGGGCGGGCGCGGCGGCGCGCGGGCGCAGGACGGGCGCGCACGGCGCCGGAGGTCAGCCGTGGCGCAGCGAGACGTGCATGCGGGCCTGGTTGTTGGCCGGCCGCCGGTCGCCCACGCGCGCGGAGTACACCGTGGCCCTGGCGCCGACGTCGCGCGCCCGGCCCCGTGGCACCCGGAAGACCAGGTCGAACGTCCCCCGCGCCCCTGACCTGATCGGCCCGAGCGCGCAGCCGAGCCGCCCGTGCCGTTCCGCGCAGCGGGCGCCCTTGGCCGAAAGGAACCGCGCCCCGTTCTCGGTGAAGTGGACCCGCGCGTCGCGCACCACCCTCGGCCCGCTGTTGCGCACCGTCGCCCTGACCGGGAACCGCTCCCCCGGCTTTGCGCTGGTGGCGGCGGGCGACAGCCGGACCGCGAGGTCCGCCCCCTCGTCGACCCGGGTCAGCACCTCGGCGCGGTTGTCGGCCTCGTTGTCGTCGACGACCTCCGACGACAGGCCGGCCGTGGCGCGCAGCGGGCCGCGGGCGCCCGCCCGCACCAGCCCGAGCACCGTCACGGCCCCGGAGCCGCCGGCCGCGATGTCGTCCGGCGACGGGCACACCACCTCGTTCTTCGCGGCCCCGGGGCGGCAGGTGGCCACGTTCACCGCGGCGATGTCCACCTGGTCGGGCAGGTGGATCTTCAGCACGGGGAGCACCGCGTCGCCCGGTCCGGCGTTGCGCACCTTGACCTGGTACGACAGCCATTGACCCGGCTGCGCGACCCGCGGCGACGCGGCGACGCGCACCGACAGGTCGGCCCCGCCCCACCGCCCGGGGGCGGACCCGGACGAGGCGTTCACCACCAGCGGCGCGGCGGAGACGACGAAGAAGACCAGACCGGCGGCGATTCCCGCCGTGAACAGACCCATTGATGTGCGACCCCCAAGCGTTCGGCTCAATTGAACGCCGCCGGGGTCGCGCGCCGCCCGCCCGACACGCGACCCCTGGTGCAGGCGAACCCCACGCGACCGCAAAACCTCGTCACGACGTCCCGCCGGCACCCGACCTGGGCTGATGTGTCCTATTCCGCGAGGGCGGGGGCGCCCGGCGCCGCGCCCCGCTCGATCACGTGCCGGGGCAGGAACACCAGCGCGGCGAGCGCGATGACCGCGCCGGTCACGGCCAGCCAGGGGATGACCGCGGCGGCGGCCGCCGCGTGCGCCTCCGCGGGCACGCGGGTGGCCGCATGGTCGCGGACGACCGAGGCGTAGGCCGTGCCGGCGACGGCCAGGGCCACCGACCCGCCGATCTGGCGGAAAAAGGTGAGCTTGGCGGTGGCCGTGCCGATGTAGCCGGCCGGGACGGCGTACTGGACGGCCACCGTCAGCCCCGACAGCATCGGCCCGACGCCGAGGCCCATGAGCGCCATCCACGCCACCAGCGCCCACGCCGGGGTGTCGACGGCCAGGCCCGAGCACAGCAGCCCTCCGGCGGCGATGAGGAAGGGCGCGGCCACCAGCCAGGGCTTGTACCGGCGCGTCCTGCCGATCAGGCCGCCGGTCAGCACACTTCCGGCCAGCATGCCCAGCATGAACGGGTAGATGCGCAGGCCGGACTCGGTGGCGCTCATGCCCTGCGCCTGCTGGAAGTAGCGCGGCAGGAACACCGCTCCGGCGTACAGGCAGGCCGCGGTGAAGAAGGAGGCCAGGTTGGCGATGGTGTAGGAGCGGTTGCGGAACAGGTGCATCGGCACGATCGGCTGCTCGGCGCGCAGTTCCACCGGCACGAAGACCGCCAGCAGCACGACGGCGGCGGCCAGCGGGCCCGCGACCGCCGGGCTGGTCCAGGAGTGGCCGTCCAGGCCCTTCTCGGTGAGGCCGACGAGCAGCGCGCTGATGCCGACGGTGAAGACGGCGATGCCGAGATGGTCGGGCCTGGCCCGGCCGGTGCCGCCGGCTCGGGGCAGCCGCAGCGCGATTATGCCCAGCAGCACCGCGCCGACCGGGAGGTTCACGAAGAAGGCCCACCGCCAGCTCGCGTGGTCGGTGAAGAACCCGCCGAGGAACGGCCCGGCGATGTAACTGGCGGCCATGACGCCGCCCAGCGCCCCCTGCACCCTGCCGCTCCTGTCCGGCGGGAACAGGTCGGCCACCAGCGCGAGCGACAGCGGGATGAGCGCGCCCGCGCCGAGCCCCTGCAGGCCGCGGAAGGCGATGAGCTGCCCCATGTCCTGCGCCAGGCCGCACAGCGCCGACCCGAGCAGGAACAGCGTGACGCCGACCAGCAGCAGCGGCCTGCGCCCGTAGGCGTCCGACAGCCGGCCGTACAGCGGGACCGTCACCGTGGAGGTCAGCAGGTAGGCCGTCACGACCCAGGTGTACAGGCCCGCGCCGCCGAACTCGGCGGTGATGCGGGGCAGGGCGGTGCCGACGATCGTCTGGTCGAGCATCGCGAGGAACATCCCGCCGAGCACGCCGAGCAGCAGGAGCCCGTTCCCCTTGGTGGACGGCTCCGTACCCGCCGGAGCCGTGGTGGTGGTGGCCGCCATCTGTCGTCCCTTCGCCCTTCGTGGCATGGCCGGACCGCGGCGAGCGCCGCGTCCTGTCCGGCCGAACATGTAGAAGGTGACATGTCTGGAATGACATGTCAATCCTTGGATATCATGACGCCATGTCCCTGCGCATCGCCCTGCTGGGCCTGCTGTCCTCCTCCGGCCCGGCGAGCGGGTACGACCTCACCAAGAAGTTCGAGGTGTCGATCAACCACGTGTGGCAGGCGGGGCACAGCCAGATCTATCCGGAGCTGGCCAAACTGGCCGCCGACGGCCTGGTCACCGTGGAGGCCGAGGGCGCGCGCGGACGCAAGACCTACGCGGTCACGCCCGAGGGCAGGGCCGAGGTCCACCGCTGGATGATGGAACACGTACCGGCCGAGCCCGCACGCAGCGAGAACGCCCTGCAGGCGTTCCTGCTGCCGCTCCTGGACGCCCCCGAGGCCGTCGCCGTGCTCGAGAGGATGTCGGCCGTCAGCCGGGCCAGGCTCGGCCACCTCTACGAGTTGAAGGTCGCCAACCCGCCGGCGTCCGGCCGCCTCGGCGTCCACGCCCTCGAACTCGGCATCATGCAGACCGAAAGCTTCCTCACCTGGGCCGCCACCACCATCGACGCCCTCCGCCACGACGCCCTCCGCCGCGACGCCTAGCGACGGCGGCGCGGGTGTGCGGCGCTCGACCGGCGAAGGCTCGCGAGGCCCGCGCTAGTCGCAGGGGGCCGGGGCGGGTCTGGTGGTCTCGGGGGTGAAGTCCACCTTGGCGAAGTACTTCCTCAGCAGCGCCTGCGCCGTGCGGTCGGCGTACATCTGGGAGATCGCGGCGCGCACCGCCTGGCACGCCCGCACATCGCCCTTCTTCACCGCCACGGCGTAGCGCTCGTCGGTCAGCCGCGCTCCCAGCACCTTGTAGCGGATGCTCTCGCGGTCGGCGAACCCGGCGAGGAGCAGGTCGTCACCGGGAACGGCGTCCACCTTGCCCTGGCGCAGCAGGTCCATGCACGCGGCGTAGGTCGGGGCCGACTCCAACTGGACGCGCACGGCATCCTGGACGAGCCCGGTGGTCACGCTGGCCCCCGGAGCGCACATCTTGTGCCCTTCGAGATCGGACAGCTTCGCGAACGGATCTCCGTCTCGCACCAGCACGTCCACGTGGCCGGTGTAGTAGGGCCCGGCGAACGTCACCGCGTCCCTGCGGCCGGCGGACATCGAGTAACTGGCGATGACCAGGTCGGCCTCGCCGGAGGCCAGCACCGACGCCCGCTCGCTCAGAGGCACGGCACGGAAGGAGACTCCGCTCGCCGGAACCCCGAGCTGCCTGGCGATGTAGGAGCCGACCTCCACCTCGAACCCGTGCCACCCGCCCTGGCCGTGCAGGGCGATGCCCGGCACCAGGTCGCGTACGGCGATGGTCAGCCGGCCGGTCGTGGCGGCCTTGTCGACGATCGAGCTGAAGGTCGCCAGCGTGGCGGACGGGCTCGGTGACGGCGCGGTCGCGGTCCTCGGCGGCGCGGTGCCCATGTGGGACGACGGCCCCGGCCCGGGGCCGCCGAGGCCGAGGCTCGGCCCCCACTGCCGTACGGCCAGCGCGCCGCCCCCGGCCAGCACCAGGACCGCCGCCGCGGCCGCCGCCCAGCGTCCCCTGCGCGGGCGCCGGGAGGGGGCCATGCCGCTCGTGGGCGCCG
Source organism: Sphaerisporangium sp. NPDC004334 (assembly GCF_053602655.1). Lineage (NCBI taxonomy): Bacteria > Bacillati > Actinomycetota > Actinomycetes > Streptosporangiales > Streptosporangiaceae > Sphaerisporangium > Sphaerisporangium sp. NPDC004334. Next base: position 12,927 of record NZ_JBSGDZ010000003.1, on the reverse strand, counting down.
CCTCCGGCGACCCGGGCGGGCCGCCCGCGGCGTCCGGGCCCACCATCGCGAACCGGGCGTTCTGACCGGCCGTAACGCCGCCTTGGGCGCCCGGCCAGGCCGTGGGCGTGCCGCCGGGGCCGGCCGCCCAGGCGGTGTCACGGGTGCCGCCGGTGCCGCCCGTCTCGCGGCCCGCCAGCTCGGCGCCCTCGCTCAGGACCGCGGTGGAGGCGCCGTCGGCGTCGGCGTGGCCGAGCAGCCGCAGCAGCACCCGGTCGGCCGTCGGGCGGGACCGCGGATCCTTGGCCAGGCAGGCGCGCACCACGGCGCGCAGCGGGTCGGGCATCGCGCTCAGATCGGGCTCGTGGTTGAGCACGCGGTTGAGCACCACGGCGATGGAGGTGCCGCCGAACGGCGCCGACCCGGTGGCGGCGAAGGCCATGGTCGAGCCCCACGCGAACACGTCCGCGGCCGGCCCCACCTCTCCCCCGGAGATCTGCTCGGGCGCCATGTACGCGGGCGTGCCGACGGCCCTGCTGGTGATCGTGCCCGTCGAGTCCAGGATGCGCGCGATGCCGAAGTCGACCACGCGCGGCCCGTCGACGGCCATGAGCACGTTGTCGGGCTTGAAGTCGCGGTGCACGATGCCCGCGCGGTGGATGGCGGTGAGCGCGGTGGCCGTGCCGACCGCCAGCCGCTCCAGCGCGCCCGCCTTGAGCGCACCCCCGGTCTCGACGGCCTCGCGCAGCGGCCTGCCCTCGATGTACTCGCTGGCGATGTACGGCGTGTCCCCGTCGAGGTCGGCGGCGATCACCCGCGCGGTGCAGAACGAGGCGACGCGCTGGGCGGCCTTGAGCTCACGCGCGAAGCGCGACCTGGCCGTGTGGTCGCCGCTGAACTTCACGTGCAGCAGCTTGACCGCCGCGCGTTCGCCGGTGTCGTCCTGGCCGAGGTACACGACCCCCTGGCCGCCCTCTCCGAGGCGGCCGGTCAGTCTGAAGGGGCCTATCTGCTCGGGATCTCCTCGTCCGAGCGGCCCGAGCTCCGGCATTCCCGTCCTCTGGTCGTGTCAGGTTCCGACCATGAGAACTTTACGGCCCCTTGGGAGTGTTGCCGGTGCCCGAGACCACGACGTGACCTCCTCCGGCGGGCGTCATGAACCCGGGCGGGTCCCAGGATCCGGGCGGCACGGGACCCCGCCGGGCGCGGACTCTCCCCGGGCGCGGGCTCCCGCTGGGCGCGGGCTTTCGCCGGAACGGCGAAGGGCCCGTCCGCCGGACTCCCGGTGGAGGGCCCCACGTCCGATCGCGGGCGTCAGCCGGCCATCTTCTTCTTGAGGTTCTCGTCCAGCGCCGCCAGGAAGTCCTGGGTGGTCAGCCACTTGGCGTCGGCGCCGACGATGAGGGCCAGGTCCTTGGTCATCTGGCCGCCCTCGACGGTCTCGATGCAGACCTGCTCCAGCGCCTCGGCGAACGCGGTCACCTCGGGGGTGTTGTCGAGCTTGCCGCGGTGGGCGAGCCCACGGGTCCAGGCGAAGATCGAGGCGATCGGGTTGGTCGAGGTCGGGTTGCCCTTCTGGTGCTCGCGGTAGTGGCGCGTGACCGTGCCGTGCGCGGCCTCGGCCTCGACCGTGCGGCCGTCGGGGGTCATCAGGACCGAGGTCATCAGGCCGAGGGAGCCGAACCCCTGGGCGACGGTGTCGGACTGCACGTCGCCGTCGTAGTTCTTGGCCGCCCAGACGTAGCCGCCCTCCCACTTCATCGCGGCGGCGACCATGTCGTCGATCAGCCGGTGCTCGTAGGTGATGCCGGCGGCCTCGAAGTCGGCCTTGAACTCGGTCTCGTAGATCTCGGCGAACAGGTCCTTGAACCGGCCGTCGTAGGCCTTGAGGATGGTGTTCTTCGTCGACAGGTAGACCGGGTAGTTGCGGGCCAGGCCGTAGCGCATCGAGGCGCGGGCGAAGTCGCGGATCGACTCGTCCAGGTTGTACATGGCCAGCGCGACGCCGGAACCCGGGAAGTCGTAGACGTCGAGCTCGATCGGCTCCGAGCCGTCCTTGGGGGTGAAGGTCAGGGTGAGCGTGCCCTCGCCCGGGATCCTCAGGTCGGTGGCGCGGTACTGGTCACCGAACGCGTGACGGCCGACGACGATCGGCTTGGTCCAGCCCGGGACGAGCCTCGGCACGTTGGACATGATGATCGGCTCGCGGAAGATGACGCCGCCGAGGATGTTGCGGATCGTGCCGTTCGGCGACTTCCACATCTTCTTCAGGCCGAACTCCTCGACCCTCGCCTCGTCGGGGGTGATGGTGGCGCACTTGACGCCGACGCCGTACTGCTTGATGGCGTTGGCGGCGTCGATCGTCACCTGGTCGTCGGTCGCGTCGCGGTGCTCGATCCCCAGGTCGTAGTACTTGAGGTCGACGTCGAGGTAGGGCAGGATCAGCTGGTCCTTGATGAACTTCCAGATGATCCGGGTCATCTCGTCGCCGTCGAGTTCGACGACGGGACCCGCTACCTTGATCTTGGGCATGCTTGGGGTTCCCCTTCTTACAACTTCTTACGACTAGGCTGACCAAACCGGTCTTTCTACGCACGCAATCGTCGTGAGGCTACCCGACCGGGTATGCCGGGCCGCTATCTGCCCGTCATCCACTGCACGGCGACGCTGGCGGCGACCACGGCGAGCACGCAGCCGAGGACGCCATAGGTGACGGCGTCGGTGCGCCGCTTGCGCACCGCGAGAAGGCTCTCGCCGCCGTCCGGGACGATCAGTCGCAGCACGGCGCCCAGCAGCAGCGAGCCCGCCACGACCAATGAGCCCGCCCATGCGGGCAGGCCCACCGCGATCGCCCCAAGGCCGGTGGCCGCACCCGCCAGGACCAGCAGGTACGACCCCCAGCCCTTACCGCTCGTCAATCGGTACCCACTTCTGGTCGCGCTGCCCGATGTACTCGCTGTCGGGACGGATCAACCGGTTGTCGGCGTGCTGCTCGATCACGTGAGCGGTCCAGCCGGACATCCGGCTCACCGAGAAGACGGGGGTGAACAGGTCCGTCGGGATACCGAGATAGTGGTAGACCGTCGCGGCGTAGAAGTCGACGTTCGGATAGAGGCCCTTCTCTGCGAAGACGACCTCCTCCATCTCCTTCGACATCCGATAGTAGGTGTCATCTCCGCCGGCCTCGCCCAACTCGCGCGACATCTTGCGAAGGTGGGTCGCGCGCGGGTCCTCGGTCTTGTAGACGCGGTGCCCGAAGCCCATGATCTTCTCGCCGCGGGCCAGCTTGTCGCGCACGGCCTGCGCCACGCCGTCCGCGGGGATGCTCTCCAGCGTGCGCATGACCTGCTCGTTCGCGCCGCCGTGCAGCGGGCCCTTCAGCGTGCCGATGGCGGCCACGATCGCCGAGTGCATGTCCGACAACGTCGCCGCGCACACGCGGGCGGCGAAGGTGGAGGCGTTCATGGTGTGGTCGGCGTGCAGCACCAGGCAGGCGTCGAAGACGTCGACGGCGTGCTGGTCGGGGACGCGGCCGGTGATCTGCAGCAGGAAGTTCGCCGCGACGCTCAGCTCGGGGTCGGGCTCGCGCAGCGGGGCGCCGGTGCGGGCCGCGTGGTAACGGGCGACGAGGATGGGCTGCTGCGCGGTCAGGCGCGCGGCCTTGCGGCAGTTGGCCTCGGCCTCGTTGGAGTCCTTGTCGGGGTCTTCGGCGCCGGCGAGGGAGACCAGCGTCCGTAGCGCCTCCATGGGGCCCTGTTTCTCGGCGATCTCGGCGACGTTGGCTTCGACGAGGGCGCCGAGGGTGCGGCCCCTGACCAGCTCGGCTCCGTACTCGGCCAGCTGCTGTCGCGTGGGGAGCGTGCCATGCTGCAACAGGTGCGCGGTCTCTTCGAAGCTCGTGCGGCCGGCCAGGTCGTGAATGTCGTAGCCGCGGTAGAAGAGGCGACCGGCTTTGCCGTCGATGTCGCTCAGCGCTGTGGACGCGGCGACGACATCGGCGAGGCCTTTGGTGGGGTTGTCCGCCATGTGTTGTTTCCTCCGCTTATCTTCGTCCGCAGTCTACCTGTGAGCTGGTAAAACCGGCCGAGGAGGTCCAGACCAATTTCTGCAGTGATTCTCGTTATGGCAAAGGAGATTCCCCAACCCCTCGTTTGGGTAAGCCGGAGCTGTAGCGGAAGTAACGGCGGGCTACCTGGGGAGGAACTGCCGTGGAGGGGCCGTTCATACGCGTCGAGGACACCGGTGAGGTGGTCCCGTTGCGCCCCGAGATCACGACGATCGGCCGAGGCCGAGGCGTCGACGTGAGGCTGGCCGATCCGAGCGTGTCACGGCTGCACGCCGAGTTCGTCCGCCGTGGACCCTACCTGTATGTCGTTGACCTGGGCCTGTCCCGCAACGGCACCCGGGTGAACGGCAGGCCGATCGCCCGGAGGGTCCTGGACGACGGCGACGTCGTCTCCTTCGGCGCGGCGCGCTGCCGCGTGGGCGGCATCCCGAGGGAGGACTTCGCGCCGGAGGTCGAGCTGCGCCGCGCGGCCGCGCCCGAGCTGACCAGGCGGGAGGTCGACGTGCTGACCTCCCTGTGCAGGCCCGCGCTGTCGGACGAGGCGTTCGTCGCGCCGGCGACCGCCCGCGAGATCGCCGACGACCTGGTGGTGACGGAGGCCGCGGTCAAGCAGCACCTGCTGCGCCTGTACCAGAAGTTCCGCATCCCCGAGGGCATCAACCGGCGCACGAGGCTGGCGAACGAGGTCGTCGCCCTCGGCCTGGTGCGTCCCACGCCCGTGGTGCCGCCACAGCGCACCTCCGGGCCGGGCGAGTCGCCACCCCCGCAGACGGCCGGCCGCAGGGCCTCATGACGCCCCCGCCACCGGGCTCCCCCGGGGCCTGAACGTCTGTCAGAGCCAGCCCTGCTGGTCGGCGATCAGGGCCGCCTCGGCGCGGGTGGCGGCGCCGGTCTTGCCGATGGCCGCCGACAGATGGTTGCGCACGGTGCCGTTCGACAGGCGCAGCGCCCTGGCGATCTCGGCGACGGTGCCGCCGTGCCGGGCCTCGCGCAGCACGTCGCGCTCGCGCGCCGTCAGCGGGCTCGTCCCGCTGGCCAGCGACTCGGCCGCCAGGGCCGGGTCCACGACGCGCAGCCCGGCGTGCACCCTGCGGACGGTCTCGACCAGATGCTCCGGCGAGGAGTCCTTCACGACGAACCCCGCGGCGCCGTTCTCCATCGCCCGCGCGAAGTAGCCGGGCCGCCCGAACGTCGTGCAGATCACCACCCGGCAGGAGGGGACGGCCGCGCGCAGCTCCGCAGCGGCGGCCAGCCCGTCGCCGCCCGGCATCTGCACATCGAGCAGCGCCACGTCGGGGCGGGTGCGCCGCGCCGCCTCCACCGCCTCGGCGCCCGACCCGGCCTGGGCCACCACCTCGATGTCGGCCTCCAGGGCGAGCATCGCGGCCAAGGCCCCCCGGACCAGCGCCTGATCGTCCGCCAGCAGCACCCTGATCACGATGCTCCTCCCGGCCCGGCGGCCGATGGCTTCCCCTCGGACGGCTTCCCGGCGGACGGCTTGCCATCGGACGGCTTCCCCCTAAATGGCCTTCCCTCAGACGACCTCCCGGCGTACGGCCTCCCGGCGTACGGCTTCACCCGCCCCGCAGCGGGGAGTGGCGTCGTGAGCGCCGCCGACCTGTCCGGCTCACCGTCACGCATGCCGTGCGCCTTCACGTCCGGCTCGCCCGGAGGCGGTAGCCGCCCTGGGGCAGCGGGCCGGCCTCCAGGCGGCCCGCGACGGCGCCCAGCCGTTCGGCCAGGCCGGTGAGGCCGTTGCCGGCCGGGCGGACGCGGGCCGGCGAGCGGCCGTTGTCGCGGACCTCCAGCGTGGCCTCGCCGAGCCGCACCTCGCACCGCGTCGCGCCGCTGTGCCTGATCACGTTCGTGACGCCCTCGCGCAGCACGTACGCGAACGGCTCGACCAGTTCGGCGGGCACGTGGTCCACCGAGGCCGGCAGGGTGGCGGCGATGCCCGCCGCCCGCAACGCCTCGCGAGCCCCGAGCAGCTCCACCGTCAGCGACGGCCGGCGCTGGCCGGACACGGTGGCGCGGATCTCCCCGTGTGCCTGCCGCGACAGCCGTTCGACGTCCCGCAGCTCGGCCAGCGCCCGCTCTGGGTCCGCCCCGCTTTCCAGCAGGCGCCGCGCCAGGCCCGTCTTGGCGGTGATCGTCGTGAGGCTGTGGCCGAGCACGTCGTGCAGATCCCTGGCCAGGCGGGCGCGCTCGGCGGCGGCGGCCAGCGTCTCGATCTCCTGCCTGGCCCGGCTGAGCTGGATGACCAGCCGGACCAGCAGGCCGATGGCCACCGGGGTCACCGTCTGCGAGATGAGCTCCTGCGCGTCGCTCCAGCCGACCCCGCCGTTCAGCGCCCAGGTGGCGGCCAGTTCCGCCGTGCCGACGGCCAAAGCCAGCAGCAGGCCCCAGCGCGCGGGCAGCAGCCACACCGCCGCCGTCAGCGCGTAGGCCAGATGGCCGAGGTCGGCCGGGTGCCCGCGCAGCAGCGCCACCCCCGTCCCCAGGGCGAACAGCAGGCCGATGATCACCAACCGGTCGCGGGGCGGCCGGGTGACGCCGTACATCATCGCGAAGACCCACACCGCTCCGTAGAGGAGAACCAGGGCGGCGACGAGGACCTGCGCCGGCCCGGCGCCCGGCCGGACGACGGCGGTGATGGCGTCCCGCAGCGGCCAGACCAGGAACAGCGCGAGCACGACGACGCCCCGCGCCCTCCGCCACCGGCCGTCGCTCACCGGGGTGAGGTTCCACACCGGCCACGCCGTGGCACCGAAAAGGCCCTGCTCGTGCATGAATTCACCCTAATCCCGGCCTGTGACTCCGACCCGTCGCCCGAACACCGGATCCCCATCGACCCGCCTGATCGCGGTTATCGGCCATCACGTTCGCATCCGCCGTATCGGTCATCGCGTTCTCGCCGCTGTTTCGGGTCAGGCGCGGGCGCCGTCGTGGCGGTAGCGGACGATGACCGCCGCGCCGAGCGCGAGCGTGTACAGCCCCAGCACCAGGGCCGCCTGACCGACTCGGCCGCCCCCCGCGGCGGCGGCGTGCGCGATGTCGGCCAGCCAGTAGGTCGGCAGCGCCTGGGCGACGGAGGCCAGCGCCCGCGGGAAGACGCTCACGGGGATGAGCAGGCCACCGGCGAAGCCGAGGAGCAGTAGGAGCGCGCCCTGGTAGGTCTGCACGTTCTGCGGCGTGGCCACCTGGCCGACGAGCAGGCCGAGCAGGGCGAACGGCACGGTGCCCGCCCACACGCCGAGCACCGCCCCGGCCCAGCCGCCCGCGGACAGGTGCACGCCCGACAGCAGCGCCGCGGCCAGCGCCACCCCCGCGATCGGCAGGACGGCCACCAGCATCGCCACCGTGGCCTTCGCCGCCAGGTATCCGGCTCCCGTGAGCGGGGTCAGCCGGAGCTGGCGCTGCCACCCGGCGCCCCGTTCGACGGCCGCTCGCGCCCCGGTGTCGAGCGCCGCCCTGAACGCGCCGAAGGCGGCGAGGCCGCCCATGATCGAGGCGGCCCCGTTCGCGCCGCCGAACATGCCGGCCTGCAGTAGGAACAGGCCCACCGGCAGCGCGACGGCGAACGCCAGGAACCTGGAGTCGCGGACCACCCGTCTGACCTCGAACAGCACATACGCGATCCTCATCGCCGCTCCTCCTCAGGGTCCTCGGTCAGCCGGAGGAACGCCTCTTCCAGGCCCTGCGCGACCACCTCGATGTCGCGGGCGGCCGGGAAGCGGGCCAGCAGCTCCCGCACCACCGCGTCCGCGTCCGCGCAGCGCAACTCGGCGCGGTCGCCGCGCACCCGTGCCTCGACCACCCCGGGCAGCCGCCGCAGTTCCTCGGCGTCCACGCCGGGGACGCAGGCCCGGACGGTACGGCCGGACACCCCGGCCATGACCGCGGCGACCGGGCCGTCGGCCGCGATCCTCCCGTCGCGCATGAGCACCACCCGGTCGGCGTAGTCCTCCGCCTCCTCCAGGTAGTGCGTGGCGAAGATCACCGTCCGGCCGGAATCGGCGAAGGCGTGCATCGACCGCCAGAAGTCCCGGCGCCCGCCCACGTCCATCGCCGCCGTCGGCTCGTCCAGCACCAGCAGGGCGGGGTCGCAGACCAGCGCCATGGCGAAGCGCACCCGCTGCTTCTGGCCGCCGGACAGCCGCGCGGCCCGGCGCGGGCCGAGATCCTCGACGCCGGCCCTGCGCAGCGCCTCCTCCACCGGGAGCGGAGCGCGGTGCAGCGCGGCGGCCAGCGCCACGGTCTCCCTGACGGTGACGTCGTCGAGCAGACCGGCCTCCTGGAGCATCGCGCCCACCGCGCCGCCGGCGACGGCCCGGCTCGGCGGGTCGCCGAACAGCCGCACCTCGCCCGCGTCCGGCCGGGTCAGCCCCAGCAGCATGTCGACCGTGGTGGACTTGCCGGCGCCGTTGGGGCCGAGCAGGGCCACGACCTCGCCGCGCCCGATCGCCAGATCAACCTCCTGCACGGCGCGGACCTCGCCGTAATGCTTGCGGAGTCCGCGGAGCTCCACCGCATACCCCTGGGCCGTCCGTGCGGCCTGTGTCGTCGTCATACGGCCAGCATCCGGCTCCCCACGCCACCGCTCCCCCGCCGTTTGTCACGACCACCCCACGACAGATGTCACGGCCTCCGCCGCGTGGCGGATTCGACACCGTGAGTGCGGGAAACACCGTAGAGACGACGGGCGCGATTGCTAGCGTGAAACCATGACAGTCCAGGTCCGGAGCGAAATCATGACAGACCGCCAACTTCCCGACTGGTTGGTCCCCCCGCCTGGGGGGTTCTTCGCGGAGGACCTCGATCACTTCACGGATTTGCCTGCACACACTGAGTTGATCGATGGAAGCTTGGTCTTCGTGAGCCCCCAGAGATCCTTCCACTCGCTGGTCGTCGACCTCATGGTCATTGCTCTGCGACGGTTGACGCCCTCGGAATATCGGGTGCGCAGGGAGATGAGCGTCATCCTCGGACCACGACAACGTCCGGAACCGGATTTCACCATCATCCGCGCCAGCGCCGATCTCGCGCTCGACGTCACCGCGTACCGGGCGGCCGATGTGCTGCTCGCCGCCGAGGTCGTCAGCCCTGACTCGCAGGTGCGCGATCGGGAGCGCAAGCCGCAGTTGTACGCGGCGGCGGGGATCCGGCACTTCTGGCGGGTGGAGGAGAACGACGGCCGGGCCACGGTGTACGTGTACGAACTCGACCCGGCCTCCAAGGCGTACGCGCTGATGGGCATCCACCACGACAAGCTGCAGCTCACCGTGCCTTTCGAGATCGACATCGACCTGACCGAGGCCGAGCGCCTCTGACGATGGCCGCGCATCAGACTCGCGAGGTCCGCCCTGCACTCCCCACGGGCCATCGGGTAGGGCGTTCGGGGCGGGAACGGGGCCGGAGGGTGACGACCTCCGGCCCCGATGGTGTGCGGGTAGGTGGTCAGCTCGTGCAGGTGGCCTTGCCGGAGACGTAGACGCGGGCGGCGCCCCCGTTGGTGGCCGTCACCGTCAGCCTGTCCCGGCTGAACGCGTCGGAGTCGGTGTCCAGGCTGGTCGCCACCGACACCGCCGGGCTCGCGGTGATGACGATGCTGCCGGTCAGCATGGTGGGCGCGTACGACGGGCACATGACCAGGAACGATTTGGTGGCGCCGGGTTCGACCCAGACGGCGTTGCCCGCGCCGGCCGTCGCCGCCGAGGCCGGGGCGGCGACGGCGGCGAGCCCGCCGGCCGCGGCGGCGGTGGCCAGGACGATGCTCGCGGTGAAGCGCTTGATCATGATGGTGTCCTTTCTCTCCGGTCCCCGTTGGGACCGCGTGTGGATTTCCTGGGCCCCGCCACGAATCGGGCGGGGTGGTCGTGCGTCCGGCCGGGCACCGGCCCGGCCGGAGCCTGCCGAGCGGAGACTCGCGGGGGTCGAGGGCGGGCTGCGGCGCGGCGGAGGGCGGGGGCGCCGGATCTCGCCGAACAGGGCTCGTGAGGGTCAGGGGCGGGCTGGGATCGAGGGCTCGGGGGTGAGGCGGGGGCTCGCTGGGGCGGCGGGGCGAGGGCGCAGCACCCGGGCCAGGACGCCCGGCGACATGAGCCGCTGGGGCGGGGCCTGCAGGTTGGCGACGCTCAGGAAGGCGTTGCCGACCACAGGGTCGGTCTCGGCGGCCGCGTGGATCCGCGCGAGGTAGCCGTTGAGCAGTCGTACGCGTGGAGGCCGCGGTCCTTCGACGGCGGGGAACCGCAGGTCGCCGACGACGGACATGTCCCACGCGACGTCGATGGCCTTCGCGGAGCGCCGGTAGAAGCGGCCGGCCAGGCCGTCCCTCCCGGCGGCCAGGCAGTCGCGCAGGGCGAGGGCCTCGCACGCGGCCACGGTCATGCCCTGCCCGTAGCTCGGGTTGAACTGGCACAGGGCGTCGCCGAACACCAGGTAGCCCTCGGGGTGCCGCCGCAGGCGCTCGTACCGGGACCTGATGCTCACCGGGATGCGCATCAGCCGCGGCGCGCCCAAAGGCTCCAGGCGCGTGAGGAGGCGGTGCAGGTCCGGGACCGGGAGCCGGGCCGCGAACCGGTGGTACCCCTCGGGATCGACGGGCGGGATGTCCTCACCCATGCCGAACAGGGTGACGAGCCACCGGTCCCCCTCCGCGCTGAGCGCGACCCCGCCCCGGGGCACGGCCACGCTGTGCCCGACGATCAGGGCGACCAGGTCGGCGTCGCCCGGCCGGCGCCGGTAGGCGCGCGAGACGTACACCAGGCCGGAGTCGACGCGCTCCTCCCTCGCGGGCTCGTGGCCGAGCCGGCGCAGCCACTCGGCGCCCCGGTTGCCGCGGCCGGTGGCGTTCACCACCAGGTCGGACGGCAGCTCCTCGGCGTCCTGCGCGGGCCGGCCGTGGCTCAGCAGACGTACCCCGGTCACCGCGCCGTCCCGGCCGGCGACCGGCTCGACGACCTCGCGGCCGTCGTGGATCTCCACACCCGGCAACGCCGCGACGCGGTCCCGCAGGTAGCGTTCGAGCAGCGGCCGGCTAACGCTCAGGCCGCGCATCCGGGACGGCGCGGGGTGCAGCCGCCGGCCGTCGTTGTACCAGTGGACGTCCTGCTGGATGTCGCAGGGGACGGCGCCCGCCGCGACCAGGTCCTCGCGCAGCCCGGGGAACAGGTCGCCGAGGATCTCGCATCCCCGCGACAGCATGCCGTGCGCGTGGTGGCCCTGCGGGACGCCGCGCCGGGGCACGCCCTCCTCGGGCAGGGCGTCCCGGTCGAGCACCGTGACGCGGTCGAAGGTCTCGCTGAGCGCGCGGGCCGCGAGCAGCCCGCCGATGCCCGCTCCGGCGACGACGGCGTGCCCGCCGGGCCGGGGTCCGATGCCGGTCATCGCGTCAGCCCCACTGGGAGGGGTCGCCGGTGAGCGACCACTGGGACGGTTCGCCGTCGGCGGCCTGCGCCGATGCCGCGCCCAGGCCGAGGACGGCTCCCAGGGCGAGCAGGGCGATCGCAACCCGTACTGCCGTGCGCATGGTTCGTTCGATCATGGTTCACCTCGTTGTCCGCCGCCCGCGCGGGGCGGTGTCGCGCTCACGTGAACGAGGATGCGAGGGACCGCTTGGGACCCGATGGGAACCGGCTTTCCCAGCGGATTCCCAGCCGGTTAAGGGGCGGAGAGGAGGGCGGTGAGGCGGTGTCCCCGTAGCGGTCCATCGCGACGAGGATGTCCGCCGCGACGGCCAGGGCGCGCGTGCCGTCGCCACGGTCGCAGGCGGTCTTCATCTCGCGCCAGGCCGCTCCGTCCGCGGCCCGGTCGTGGCGGCGCCGGCGATGGACCGGTCGTCGATGCCGACCCCGGCGAGCGCGCCCAGGTAGGCGAAATAGGCGGTGGCGCCCGCCTCGGTCACCGGGTCCCAGGCTTCGCGGGCCTCCTGCGCCTCCGTGCGGCCACCTCGTGCGCCTCTCCCGGCCTTGATCACCGCCCCGCCGCGACGATATCCGGCCGACCGTTCTCCGCAAGGCCGCCGATGCCCCGCGAATCGGGATTCAGTCTGCGGCCGACTTCCGGGAGATGTGCCGGTAGCAGATGTTCAGAACTTCCAGACTCAGGTAATCGTCGTTGTCGCGGCGCAGCCTGATGGTTCTGGTGAGGCCGGCCACTTCGGGGAAGGCGGCCAGCGGGTCGGGATCGAGCGCCGTCGCGGCGGCCAGCATCGCCTTGCGCCTGCGGTGCAGGTTATCGGCGTGTGCCTCGGAGACACCGGCCGCGGAGGCCTGGGCCAGGTGATCATCGGCGAGACTCCGCAGCCGCCGGACCAGCGGCTCGACGAAGCGTTCGGCGTCGACGGCGGCGGGGGCCACCCGCAGGGCGTACCCGGTGCCCTCGCGCACCAGCAGCCGGGGCGGCGGCCGGGAGGACGCTCCGGCTCCAGGGCCCTGTGCAGGTCGGCGACGTAGCCGTGCAGGGTCGTCGGCGAGGGCTGCCGCGAGCCCTCCCACACCTCGGACAGGATGCGGTCGGCCGAGACGATGCGGCCCCGGGCGATGAGCAGCAACGCCAGCACGGCCCGCTGACGCGGCCCGCCGAGCCCGGCCGACCGTCCCCCCGCCTCGGCCTGAATCGTTCCCAGCACCCCCGATCGCACGTCCTCGGCAACGCTCACCGCAGCCCTCCCGGCCTTGATCACCGCCCCCGCCGCGACGATATCCGACCGTTCCCGCACCGCAAGCCCGCAAGGTACGGGTAAACCACGGGGAAGTCCGGCGCGACCTTATGTGGCCCGGCAGGATGTGATGTTGCCCCGGTCTTGTGGACAGCCGAGTGCTTGGGACGATGTGTCCTGGGAGGAGTTCACAAGTGCCGATGTCACGTCCGCCGTACCCGCC